>NZ_CP139873.1:1869956-2181615 GCF_034422975.1 Idiomarina sp. PL1-037 | reverse complement strand
CTGGAGAATTTGGCTCAGGGCATTAGTGTTGTCGACGCGGAGTTGAGGCTAGTGGCCTGGAATAAACGCTATATGGATTTATTTCAGTACCCTGAGGGAATGGTGAAGCCCGGGCAGCCTATAGCGACCCTTATCCGTTATAACGCAGAACGCGGAGAATGTGGGCCTGGTGACGTTGATGGGTTGGTTAATAAGCGTTTGCGTTATATGCAGCAGGGGTCCCCACACCGTTTTATTCGTCGTCGCGCCGATGGCCGGGTGATAGAGATGGTAGGTAACCCATTGCCGACCGGTGGCTTCGTTACCAGTTTTACCGATATTACGTCGCACGTTGAAACCCAGCAGGCGCTGGAAGATGCGAATATTGACCTGGAGCAGCGGGTTGATGTTCGGACTCAGGAAATACGCGAGATAAACCAGGAACTGACAGCGGAAATAGACAGGCGCCGACAAGTTGAGGATGAGCTGAAAAAAGCCAAGGCTGAAGCTGAAGCAGCCAATGCTTCTAAAACCCGTTTTCTGGCGCTGGCCAGTCATGATATTTTGCAGCCTCTGAATGCGGCGCGTTTGTACCTTTCGGCTATTCAGGAAAAAGAACTTTCGGAGCGGAACCTGTCTTTGGTTGGCAAGCTGGATACCGCGCTTGGATCAACTGAGCATTTACTCTCTACCTTGCTGTCGATAGCAAAAATGGATCAGGGGGCTTTAAAACCGCAGTTTCAACATGTACAACTTAGCTCATTACTGGAGCCTCTGGTTGAAGAATATTCGGTGCTGGCCGAGCAGCGAAAACTGGATTTTCGTGCGTTTTATAAAGACAGGCCAGTGTACACCGACCCAACGTATTTGCGCCGAATTGTGCAGAACTTTTTATCGAATGCCATAAAATACACCCAGACGGGGAGTGTGTTGTTAGGCGTACGTAAGCGCGGAGATGAACTTCAGATAGCTGTATGGGATACCGGGCCGGGCATTGCGGCTCAACAGCAAAATAAGGTATTTGATGCATTTTATCGAGTACAGAATCAAACTGTAGACGGTGTCGGCCTGGGGCTAAGTGTCGCGCAACGTATGGGTGAGCAGTTACACTGTGACGTACAGGTTGAGTCGGTTGAAGGTAAAGGCTCGTGTTTTTCGGTACGAGTGCCGTTAGGTAATGGTGCGCTGGTTGTCAGTCGGCCGAAGAAGCAACTGGAAGATGCTTTATCTGACCCTTTACAGCTTATTGTGGTCGATGACGACAATGAGAATTTAAGCGCGTTGAGTGCGCTGTTACACAAGTGGGGATGTGAAGCCCTGACTTTTAATCGTTATAGCAAAGCTTTAGCTTATGCCAAGGCTCACAGCCAGAACAAAGCGCCGCACGGACTGTTATTAGATTATCAGTTAGGTGACGGTGACGGCTTACAGTTGGCGCAGGAATTACGTGATATTTGGCAGCAACAGATACCGGCCGCTTTGGTGACAGCCATGCGCGATGATGCCGTGAAGCAGGCAGCCCGCAAAAGCGGCCTGCAGTTTTTACCTAAACCGGCCAAGCCTGCCGCATTAAAAGCATTTTTAAAATACATTAGCACCCGAAAGGCGGGAGGAGCCAGAAGTTGATAGAGCTTGCCGAGCGACACACATTTAAACTCCCGGCACAATGCCGTTCGTTAATTGAACTGAAAAGTAGCGATGACGTCGAGGGTTTGGCATTTGAGGAACCTTATTATTTGCTTGGTGAGGGCAGTAACACCTTATTTGTCGATAATTTCGATGGAACCGTCATTTGCAACCGGCTACTGGGTGTCTGCATTGAAGAACAGAAAAGCTCGTATTTAATTACTTCCGCAGCAGGCGAGAACTGGCATAACTTTGTTGCTGACTTACGCGCAAGAAGTATCGACGGGCTGGAGAACTTAGCGCTAATTCCGGGCTCAGTTGGTGCGGCTCCGGTGCAAAATGTTGGGGCCTATGGGGTCGAGGTGGCAACCTTTATTGAGCAGGTAACGGCCTGGGACATTAAAGAAAAGCGTTGGGTTTCTATGAACAGAGAGGCCTGCCAGTTCGCCTATCGCGACAGTGTATTCAAGCAACACCCTGGTCGTTGGTTGATAACGTCGGTGGTGTTTCGGTTGCCCAAAGACTGGCAGCCGGTCATTCACTATGCTCCGTTAAACCAACTGCAGGGACATGTGAGCGCCCAGAAAATTTTCGACACGGTTGTGAAAGTGCGTCAGAAAAAGTTACCGGACCCAAAACTTATACCCAATGCCGGCAGCTTTTTTAAAAACCCGGTTATTACCAAAGCGCAGCTTGATGAGCTGTTGCAGAAATGGCCGGACATGGTCTATTTCCCGGTAGCCGATAACCAGGTGAAAGTGGCGGCTGGTTGGCTTATTGAGCATTTAGGTCTGAAGTCAGCGTTTGTCGGCGATGCGGCTGTTAACCCGCATCAGGCATTGGTATTGATTAATAAAGCACAGGCCACGGGCAGTGATATTACGCAGCTGGCACTAAAAATTATGAAACAAGTGGCGGATGCCAGTGGCATTGTGCTGGAACCTGAAGTTCGTCTGGTGGGCCGGCATGGCCTTGTGCAGTTGGCGGTAAAGAAATGAAGCAGGCTGAACGTCTTGATCAGTTAATTACCTTACTGGCTAATGGTGAGTTTCATTCCGGGCAGGCTATTGGTGAGTCTCTGACTATATCCCGGGCTGCGGTTAACCAACACATTCATAAACTTGAAGAGCTGGGGCTGGAGCTGTTTTCGGTAACGGGTCGTGGCTATAAGCTTGCCCGCCCGATAGAGCTTTTGCAGGCCGGGCTTATTGACGAGGAAAGCCCGGAAGAGTGGCGGCAGTCGCCGGGGTTTGAAGTGAAGTCGGTGGTTGATTCCAGTAACGACCGGGTTAAAGCGTTGGCCAAAGAAGGGCCTTTAGAAGCGGGTTTTTCTATTTTCGCCGAAGCTCAGACAGCTGGGCGCGGACGTCGTGGAAAAAAATGGATTTCCCCCTTTGGCAATAACCTTTACTTTAGTGTGTACTGGCCTTTAGATAACGGCATTCATGGCGCTATGGGGTTAAGCCTTGCAGCCGGGGTAGCCTTAGCGGAATGTTTTGCCGGCTTGGGGATTGAAGGCGTTAGCGTAAAGTGGCCTAACGACGTTTATATTCGCGGGAAGAAAGTGACCGGAATACTGGTCGATCTTGAAACCTCGCCTGAAGGCGCTGCGCACAGCATTATTGGTATTGGCATTAATTTAACCATGCCAGAGCATGTTGGTGCGAGCATTGATCAAGCCTGGACGGATCTGAACACCGAACTGCCGCAGCCAATGTCGCGTAATCATATTGCGGCGCAGGTACGTGCCTCTGTACTGTCGGCTTTACAGCTATACGAAGAACAGGGGCTGGCTGCTTTTCAGCAAAGCTGGCGCCGATACGATTGTTTTTTCGATAAACCGGTGAAGCTCATTATGGGACAGAGAGTTTGTTTAGGGACCTGTCGTGGAATCGACGAAAATGGTGCGTTACTGGTAGAAGATGAGCAGGGCGTACGTCGTTATTTTGGTGGTGAAGTTTCATTGAGGGCGCAAGATGCTACTAATTGATGCGGGCAATACCCGCAGCAAGTTTGCTTGGTGGGATACTGACACCGACACGATAGAAATTCTGGGGGCTATTCCTCATCAAAGCTGGCTAAACGATTTAAGCCAGCCGCTAAAAGATTTGCTTCTTGAGGTTGTCAGCGGTCGTCAGCTAGAACGTGAACAGCAGGCCATTGGTTGCAGTGTGGCCGCTGTTCAGGTGATGGATACGTTAAATAGCTCGCTGGCGGAACTGGGGATAAAAGTTTTCTGGCAAAAAACCAGAGCACAGCAAGCCAGCGTCATTAATGGTTACACGAAAGAACCCGAGCGCCTCGGCTCGGACCGCTGGATGGCCTTGCTTGGCTGTCATGAACAAGTGAAACAGAACGCATTGATTGTGGATGCGGGTACTGCACTAACCATTGACTGGCTGATGGCTGGTGGCCGTCATCTTGGCGGCTGGATTGTTCCCGGACGACAGTTAATGCTAAATGCCCTGGGTCAGGGTACGGCTAATTTAAAAGGCATTACGGTAAATGATATTGAGCGTGATGGTTTAGCTGCCGGGCTGGATACTTTTGACGGTATTACTCAAGGAGCTGAAGCTGCTTTAACCGGTGCTATTGCACAAGCGATTCAGTTGTCCGGCCGCTATTTTTCCGACCAGCCTTTTGATGTGGTGGTTACCGGTGGTGATGGCGAACATTTGATGCGAACGTTGTCGGTTGAATTTTGTCGTTATGACGATTTGTTGTTTAAGGGTTTGCGGCTCTGTGCCGATAACCTAAACAGTTAAGCTTTTAGGCATATTCAGAGAGACCACAGGCAACTTTATGAAAATAGTCATTCCAATGCTGATTGCTGTAGCCGGATTGACCGCTATACACAAAGCTCATGCGCAGGACGTTGAAGCGGTACAGCTATATTCAGACGCGGAACTGGTTGAGATGTTTGCAACGAATGCGCATCTGAAACGTGTACGGGATACCGATCGTTGCCAGCTGGCGCAGGATATTGAAGCACAGGCTGAGCTTGAGCGTCGGCCAACTTATCAGTTTCTTTATGGCGACATGATGGCCTGGGGCGTGTGTTATGACCGCGACCCTGAACTTGGCCTGCTGTATATGGAGAAAGCAGCTCAGCATGGCTTACTGGAAGCTCTGGAGCAGTTAGGGCGCTATTACCACGAAGGAGTTTTGGTGCAGAAAGACATCGAGCGCGCGATTTTGTACCTTCGTGAAGCCGCATCGTTAGGGAATTTGCCTGCGCAGCGACGCTTTGCCGGTATATTGTTGTCTGGTCAGGGCAGCCCTTACGATTACGAAAAAGCGTATCGTTGGCTGCATAACTCAGTTACCGCTGATAAGCGGACTTATGCGGATATTGAACAAAAACTTGCGAAGCTGGCTGAACGGATGCCTCCTTCGGTGGTTGAGAAAGCAAAAAGGCCACTGGATTAGTGGCCTTTTTCTCTAGATTTAGCTTATCCGTGTTTAAGACAAGCGGTTGCGGAAGTCTTCATAACTGAATTGCCGTACACAGTCAAACTGACCACTTTCCCGCAAAATACCAATAGCCGGATGCTGAACGCCGTTAAAGAATGACGTTTTCACCATGGTGTAATGCATCATGTCCTCAAACACTAAGCGGTCACCGACAGCCAGCGGCTGATCAAAACTGTATTCACCAATTACGTCGCCTGCTAAACAACTGTTGCCACCTAAGCGATAGCTGAAGGCTTTTTCTGCCGGTAAACCTGCTCCGGTAATAACCGGGCGATAAGGCATTTCCAGCACGTCCGGCATATGCGCGGTAGCTGAAATGTCCAGTAAAGCAATTTGCCCCTGGTTCTCAACAATATCGACCACTTCGCAAATCAGCGGGCCCGTTTGCCAGGCAACAGCCGAGCCGGGCTCAAGTATCACTTGCAGGTCGTAGGTTTCACGCAAACGCTTCAACTGTTTTATCAGGTGATCAACATCGTAGCCCTGACGGGTCATGAGGTGACCGCCCCCCAGATTTAGCCATTTCATTTGTTTTAGCTGCTCGCCAAAACGGTTTTCCACGGCTTCCAGCGTGCGTTCCAGAGCAAACGAGTCGCACTCGCACAGGTTATGTACGTGCAAACCTTCAACGCCAGTTAAGTCCTGCTGCTTAAGCTCGCTGGCGCGAATACCCAGGCGTGAACCGGGCGCGCTGGGATCATAAAGCTCGGTTTCGGCTTCCTGATGCTCCGGGTTAATACGCAGACCAATAGAAACACCAGCAGCTGCTGTCTGTTCACGGTATTTATGCCACTGAGAAACACTGTTGAATGACAAGTGATTCACCAGCGGCAGCAATTCATCAATATCTTCCTGTTTATAAGCCGGCGCATAAGCATGAACCTCGCGCGAAAACTCCTTTGCGGCCAGTTTTGCCTCCCAGACAGAGCTGGCCGTACAGCCTTTAAGATACTGACGAATAAGTGGAAAGGCAGACCACATGGCATAGCCTTTCAGTGCCAGGATAATGTCGGCACCACTTTGCTCTTGTACCTTTTGCATCAGCTCGAGGTTTTTGCGTAGCAGCTTTTCATCCAGCACATAGCAGGGAGACGGAATTTCCGGCGATGTATATTGGCTCATGCGTTATCTTCTCTGTTACTTCTCAAATGGCTTATCGCATTCCTGAACTTGCCATGGAAGGCCATATTTGTTCAGGCGCTCCATAAACTCATCCGGATCAAACTGTTCCATATTCCAGACACCGGGTTCCATCCATTTACCTTGTAACATTAAAGATGCGCCAATCATTGCTGGGACACCCGTCGTGTAAGACACCGCCTGAGCGCCCACTTCTGTATTGGTTTCGGCGTGGTCCGTATTATTGTAAATGAAAATGGTCTTTTCCTGACCGTCCTTCATTCCGGTAACATAGGTACCAATACAGGTTTTGCCGGTGTAGCCTTCTGCCAGAGAACCCGGGTTAGGTAATACGGCTTTCAGAAACTCGAGCGGTACAATTTTTTTGCCTTCAAACTCTACCGGCTGGATAGAGGTCATGCCGACGTTTTCAAGTACACGTAGGTGAGTCAGGTATTGTTCACCGAAAGTCATCCAGAAACGCGCACGTTTAATGGTCGGGAAGTGCTTAACCAGCGACTCCAGCTCTTCGTGAAACAGAAGGTAAGAAGGGCGTACGCCAACATTGGGGTAGTCCAGATCTTTACGCACACTGATAGGATCCGTTTCGTGCCACTCGCCGTTTTCCCAGTACTTGCCTTTTTGGGTAATTTCACGAATATTAATTTCCGGATTAAAGTTAGTCGCAAACGCCTGACCGTGGTCACCGCCGTTACAGTCAACAATGTCCAGGTAATGGACTTCATCAAAGTAATGCTTAGCGGCATAGGCGGTAAAGACGTTGGTCACACCCGGATCGAAACCGGCTCCTAACAATGCCATTAAGCCTTTTTCTTTAAAGCGCTCCTGATAAGCCCACTGCCAGGAATACTCAAATTTGGCTTCGTCTTTTGGTTCGTAGTTAGCAGTATCAAGGTAGTGCACACCGGTTTCCAGACATGCGTCCATGATAGGCAGGTCCTGATACGGAAGTGCGACGTTAATAACCAATGATGGGTTAATACCGCGGATAAGTTCAGCCACTTCTGCTGAATCATCAGCATCGACCTGATAAACGCCAACAACGCGGTCTTTCCCCGCTTTTTCCTGCAGCGCCTGACATTTTGACAGGGTGCGGCTGGCCAGGTGAATCTCAGAGAATACTTCGGGTAAGCCAGCACATTTTTGTACGACTACGCCAGCAACACCGCCAGCACCAATAATTAGAACTTTAGACATGAATGCTATCCTTCACAGAAATCTTTTAACTAATAAAGTTGCTGCGAAAGATAGCATATTTTTATGAAATCATCATTCAGAAGCGTTGCTTTGTGCGGCCTCTGAATTCATACCTAAATGCTTATATAAAAAGGCCCAGTTTTCCGCGTGTTCTTCAATGCGCATCCAGGTTGGCGTGCCGGCACCGTGACCAGCGCGAGTCTCTACGTTTAACAGTATGGGCTGGTCGCAACTTTGGTCACGTTGTAATGCCGCTGCAAACTTGTAGCTGTGCCATGGAACCACTCGATTATCGTGGTCACCAGTGGTAATGAGTGTTGCCGGATAACAGGTGCCGCTCTCGGTATTGTGCACCGGCGAATAAGCATAAAGAGTTTGGAATTCCTCTTTATTTTCGCTTAAACCAAATTCACTACCCCAGCCTCGCGCATTGGCGCTGGGCAGTTGGTATCTCAGCATATCCATAACACCAACGGCAGGAAGAGCCGCGGCAAACAGTTCAGGACGCTGAATCATAGTAGCGCCGACCAATAAACCGCCGTTACTGCGCCCCTGAATAGCTAGCTTATTTTTGTTGGTATAATTGCTGTTTATTAACCATTCAGCCGCGGCAATAAAATCGTCAAAGACGTTTTGCTTGTTTTCTTTCGTGCCTTGTTGATGCCACATTTCACCAAATTCACCGCCGCCGCGAAGGTTAGGAATGGCCAGTACACCGCCCATTTCTAACCAGACAAGACGGGTTGTGTCGTAATCTGGAGTAATAGAAATGTTGAAGCCGCCATAGCCATATAACAGCGTTGGGTTTTTGCCGTTAAGTTCAATGTCATTGCGGTGTACCAAGAACATCGGAACCTCGGTGCCATCGGCGCTGTGGTAAACCACTTGCTCGGTTGTATATTGGTCTAACTCGGCCGGAACTTCGGTTTCATACCACAAGGTGGTGCGTTGTTGGTCAGGCTGGTAACGATAAATTTTTCCAGGCTCAGTAAAACCTTTGAAGGAAAAGAACACATCGGGTGCTTTATGGCTGCCTTCAAAACCACCAATTGAGCCAATACCGGGTAATGCCAGTTCCTGCAGCATGGTTCCTTTTATATTAAAGATAGCTATTCGTGAGCGCGCTGACTGCAAATAATGCGCAAACAGTTGACCATCTACCGCATGTACATCTTTCAGTGTATGAGTTTTAGCGGCAATAATTTCTTTCCAGTTTTCAGGTTCAGGCTGTTTGGGGTCAACGGCAACGACCCGACCTGTTGAGGCTTCATTCGTGGTTTTAAAATACAGCTGGTCGTTTTGGCTGGTAACGTACTGATATTGGCCGTCCCACTTGGTGAAAATTCCTTCAAAAGGAGCGTCTTCCTGAGCTAGCGGACGCAGGTATACTGCATTAGCATCGTAGCCTTTAAAAACATCGATAAGTAAGTATTTGCCATCGTCCGATACTTTTGCGTAAGGGTTTAGAGCGGGCTGGTTATCAAAAGCAAAAATCAGCTCGTCGTCGCTTTGTCTGGTTCCCAGTTTATGAAAATAGACACTGACAGGTTTTGTATCGTCAAAGGTGCCGTCTTTATTTTCAGGGTAGCGGCTGTAATAAAAACCGCGTTCGTTTGGCAGCCAGGCGACTTCGGTAAATTTTACCCCTTCAATAACGTCACTGGTGTCTTTTCCTGACTCGACATGACGGACTTTGATTTCTGTCCAGTCGCTGCCTCCGTCAGAAGTCGCATAAGCAATATAAGTCGCGTTGGGAGAAACGTTAATACGCGCTAGCGAAACGGTTCCGTCATCGCTGAAGTTATTAGGGTTGATCAAAACATCCGGGGCACTGTTTAAATTGGTCATGGTGTAAAGCACAGACTGATTCTGAAGACCGTCGTTTGAGAAATAAAAGTACCGGTCAGCGTAGCGAAAAGGCGTGCTGACTTTTTCATAATTCCACAGTTCAGTCATGCGGTCTTTAATGTCCGCGAACGCGGGAAGTTTTTGTAATAAAGGTGTTGATAACTGGTTTTGCGCATCCACCCAATTTGCGACTTCCTGGTTATCCTGTTCTAGCCAGCGGTAAGGATCGACAACCCGTGTACCGTGATAATCATCTTGCTGGGCGACGGTTTTAGTTTCTGGGTAAGGGCCTTTAGGTTGTTCCTTTTTCTCTTCAAAAGAGCTACAGGCACTGAGTATCAACACAGTCGAACAAAGAATAAAAGCTGAGTAACGGGTCATGGTTGGGCTTCCTGTTTAGATTCTGGGGTGATCATAGGAATTTGCTGTCAAAACAACAAGTCACATTAGTGCAGTGAGCGCACCTCTTTACAGAGATTTTCATTAGCCTGTCGTTGCGACACTCCACCCCAATATTCACCCAGATGTTTGAGTGTGGTTGATGAATGACAGAGTAGTTCGGTTAGAGGATGATGGCTATGTTGCCAGTAAAACCACTGAGCTAAGGCGAAATGTGCTGCGTCAAACGGGATAGTCTTATCGCGATAAGCTTGAATAAGGCCTGCTCTTACCTCACTGTGTTCGCCTGTCAGTCGCAGCATCTCTTTGCCGCCTGAAAACCATTGTAGCTGGTTATGTCCCCACTGGTTAAGCAATTGGCATACCTGGTATAAACCAGTGGATTCACTGGATAGCGGTTGAGCATAAATAGCCGCTGGGCGCGCCGATACGCTGTCGATACGGCTACTAAGGCGCCAAAGAGAATAGCCATTTTTTCTCCAGAAATTATCCAGTTCCGGTGACCAGGCAAAACTGGTTCCGAGCATTTGATAGTTGTTGTCCAGTGCCCACCGGTAAATCTCAGCTAGTAACTCGGAGGCGGCTTTACGTCGTCTTTTCGCTGCTGGTACAGCAATACGTGCCACCCTTAACCAACGTATACTCATAGCCCAGTCTTGTTGCAGAAAATAACCTATGGCCTGAGGCAGTAAATTTCCTTTGGGGCGTCTTTGGCCTTGCCTGATTTCTTCTTTTAAAGGTGACTGAATGGGGCCCTCATTCATAAGCCACGCAACCGCAATAACTTCTCCGTTTAGGGACTGGTAAGCGAGCTTATGTCCGGCTTCGGCCAGCAGCAGATTAAGGTCATTCGGGCTACTTTGGTAATGTGCGTTGAGAAGAAGATGAAAACATTGTTGCAGCATACCTTCTTCAAGTTCCGAGGCGTGCTTTATAAAAGTGCCGGACTCCCGGCTCCCGAATTGTGTTACTGGTTGCTCGTTCAGTAGAAAAGTGTCGGTCAGCCACTGCTCTAATGGCTCATTCGCGGGCCAGCGTAATGGCTGCGTTAACTGATGAACAGATACCTGCGGCAAGGTTTTTTTAGCCCAGTCTGTAAAGTGCACTGCGAAGCCACGGCCACAACCTTCGTAACCAGCAACGGTTGTGGCAAGCAGCCAGGGGGTAAATTTTTGGCATAGCTGCTCTGTTGCCCACAATGGCAAACCGGCAGCTTCATCAATAATTAATGTTACTTCGGAATTACCGGGTTGTTCCAGTAGCTTATCCCAGGCAACGAAGTGAGCTTCCGGCGCCTGCTGTAGCAAAATTTTCGCATTGGCTTTTCGTGGTGCCGTTACAATAATTGAGCTTTGATCTTCTACCGAGGCGAGCGCCTGACCCAATAAGGTGCTTTTACCGCGGCCGCGCTCTGCAGTAATAATATGAGTGCCGTGTGGTTTTCCTGTACTTTGTGTAAGAGCGTTAAAAATAGAGCTCTGCTCATTGGTTAGCCGGAATTCCTCATTTACTGAGCGTGTTTCGGGCTTGCTGACCAATAACTGGGTTTTGGTGCCTGACTCGGCAAAGCGCTTTGCGGCAAAACGTTCCATGCGGTGACTCATGGCGTTGCTCTCAGCCGGAAGTAAAATAGACAACAAACCACCGGCGGTAACGGTGCCGCAAAGCGCTGCTATGGCGTCAGCGTGTAAACCGTCACTGCAGTCTATCCACACCTGTTCAAACTCATGTCCCAGATAGTCCCGGTAGCGGGAGAGTGCAGCATCGGCATGAGTCTGCAGGTTTGATAAGTAGATGGAGCTGTCAGAGCGAGCCTCGCAGCATTCATACCATAGGCCCGCACCTTGCAGCAGTTGAAGTTGCCGGTAACCGCCGCATTCTGACATTTTAGAAAATAGAATAAGCGAAGAACTTAGTCAGCACCGTATTAATAAATACCGCTGCTAATATCAACGGAATGAAGGTGCAGATAGATAAGCGCACATATTTGGCCAGTAGTGTGTTCGGATACCCCGGGTTACCCTCAGCAAGTTCGGCATCCAGGTTTTTGCGGCGCCAGTGGAAACTGACAAATAAGCAAATCAAAAGGCCATTCAGTGGCAAAATGGTATCGTAAAAAACATCGTAAATAATATCGAAGACTGACTTAGTTTGTTCTCCATAGAAGGCAAACTCAGTAAATGCCGGAACGAAACCAAAAGAGGTAGCGGCAATAAGAGTCAGTACAGTAACAGCTATACCCATAACCAGCAGCGCTTTTTTACGGCTTATTTTTGCCTGCTCAATAACCGCCGCGGTTGGTACTTCAAGAATAGAAACCAAAGATGTGATGGCGGCAATGAAGGTCAGCAGGAAAAATATGGTAGCGGCAACGCTTGCGCCAACATAGCCGACAACGCCTTCCAGAGCGATAAAGATTTGTGGGAAGAAAGAGAAAATCATACTCACTGAGGAGTCACTCAGTGAGTCCGGGTTGGTATCTGGGTTGATGGCGAAAATAGCTGGCAGAGTCATTAAACCAGCGGTAAATGCAACGGCAGTATCTGTTAAAGCGACCAGTTTACCTGAGGTTACAATGTCATCTTTACGGCTGAAATAAGAGCCGTAGGTTATTAAAATACCCATACCCAGCGAGAGCGAGAAAAAGGCCTGCGACAATGCACCGTTGATTACTGAACCATCAATTTTTGAAAAATCGGGAACCAGATAAAACTCAAGACCGAGTACGGCGTTATCCAGTGACAGTACAAAGATAACCAGCAAAATGAGCATAATAAACAATGCTGGCATCAGGAATTTCGCAGCTTTTTCTATCCCCTGACGAACACCGCCAAGCAGGATGACATTGACGATAATGGTTACAGCAATAAGGAAACCAACAAAACCGTAATCGTTAACGAACTGGCCAAAGTATTCAGCGTCGGCCAGCATATCGAGGTTGCCGGTAACTGAATGCCAGAGATAACCGAATATCCATACCGTTATGACCATATAAAAAACGGCAATCATAAATGGAGTAAGAACAGCCAGTAGACCGGCAAAATGCCAACCTTTATTTTTTGGCGATAACGCTTTGTAGGAGCCTAGTGGACTTTTTTGCGCGCGTCGGCCCAGTCCCATTTCAGCCAGCATGACCGGTATACAGATAAAAGCGACGAATAACGCATAGATAATTAAAAACGCCCCACCGCCATTTTTGGTCGCCGCAACAGGGAAACCCACTAAGTTACCAATGCCGACAGCAGAACCTGCTGCCGCTAATATAAATCCAATCTTAGAGCTAAATTGATCGCGTTGTTCGCTCATTCTGAACCTTCTTTTTCGTTATTATTTTAACGCTTTGTCAGCGCCGCTGTTCAGCGAATTTCAGCAATCCTAGCAAGGCCTTAATTTAACGGCAAGCAGCTAAATGTTGTTTGTGCGGCAGAATGCAGGAATTTCGGCTTGGAAACAAAACTAATTTTTATATCCATGACAATTGTAATATTGGAATCTGTTAAAAATAAGATAACATTTTATTAACTCAGTTTTAACGCGCTGGTAAATACAGGGAATTCAACTCTCTGGAACAGATTGGCGTCTTTTTACCAGCGTGTTTCCCCTAAACTGAACTGCTCCATTGCTGCATTTCAAAAAGCCGAGAGACACAACGCCGGAACGGGAAAGCTAATTGTCTGGCCTGATACAATTTATCTATATCTGTCTCTGCCGTAACCATCAGGTGGCACTTTCGGTCATAGCACTCATCGACTAAAGCAATAAAACGGCGGGCTTCGTTATCCAGCTTGCTGACAATGTTAGCCTGATGTTCGCGTTGGTAGGTTTCCTCTACACCATGTACCAGGTCTTTATCTGGTATGTAAGAAAAAGCCGGAACCTGATGCACTGCTATAGCGGTATAGCGGTCGGCCAGCTCCATATAGTCACGCTGGCTTCTGGGGCCGGAGCAGAGAGACATAAAGTCGAAACCAATCACTTTATTGTTGTGCCATAAACAGGGAATTTCACGGTTCATTACCTGGACGGAGGGTGTTTCTTTTGTGCGACCGAAATGACTCTCTGCGAGCGATCGGAGTTGTTGCAGAGTGCCGTGCTTAAGGTAATAGGGTAAATCGGTTTCGTGCAGTCGGCGATAATCAACGCCCATGCCTAAGTCCAGGCAGTCACACTCTTTATTCAATAAATCTATTGTAGGTTCAAAGCGATGACGCGCTAAACCATCTCGGTAGAGCTCATTAGGCGGGGCGTTGGACGTTGTTATTAAACTTACCCCCTCGTTGAATAGCGCATGCCATAGCCCGGCTAAAATCATTGCATCACCAATGTCTTCAACGAAAAACTCATCCAGACAGATTACCGAATAGTGCTGTGACCACCTCTTAGCAATAATCTCCATAGGATTAGCTTCGCCCTGAAAGTGATTCAGCTCTTCGTGGATTTTGGCCATAAAATGATGGAAATGGAGGCGAACGGCCTGACTTTGAAAAAGACATTGATAAAACATATCCATCAGTAATGTCTTTCCCCGACCGACCGGGCCGAATAAGTAAAGACTTTTCGGTTTATTCCCTTGTGCAAGTGAGTCCAGTCGTTGCTGCAGCGCTTTTACTGCTTTTAACTGATATTTATCGGGCTGGAGCACTCCTGACTGAACACGTTGGTTATAGTTTTCTTGCATGAGTTTATTTTCACAAAACGTCAGGACAAAAAGAAGCCGGCTGGGGGAGCCGGCCAAATACTGCTGCTAGTGAACAACCGTCAAAGCAGGTCTTCAATACATTGTGCTGTACAATTTTCTACGGTAGGTCGCTGCCAGAGGATCACCATCGGGTAATGAATTGATAATATCGAGGGCGTATTTTTTCGCATCAGCGAAATTGACGTCTTTACTCAACACAATGAAAACCTGCTGCAGGGCTTCTTCGTCACGATTTGCTTCATGAAATTTAAGTGCCAACTGTAACTTTAAAGCCAGGTCGTCGGGATTCTTTTCTGCTTGCTCCTGCAAAGCACGTAACTCCGGAGAGTCAGCGGCATCTTCGGCCAGCTCAAGCTTGCCTTTTATGCGTTGATAGTCGCTGTCTTGCTCGACCAGTGGAATCTTAGCGACCAGCTCTTTGGCTTGATCCAGCCGGCCAGCATCGACAGCGGCTTCGGCTAAGAGCTTAAGAGCCTGCATGTTCGTGTTGTCTAAATCGTAAGCTTGTTTAGCCAGGGTATAGGCGGTATTCGCATCACCTTCGCCCATAGCTGTCTGAGCCTGTTGAATTAAGTCATCTGACGGACTGGGCAGGTGTTTCGTTAGTATTTCCCGAATTTCACCTTCGGTTTTTACTCCGCCAAAACTGTCAACTGGCTGGCCGTCTTTAAAAAAGGCTACGGTAGGAAGGCTGCGAATACCAAACTGCGCGGCCAACTCCTGCTGCTCATCGCAATTCACCTTGGCCAGAATCACTTGGTCACTGTATTGCATGGCCAGCTTTTCAAGCACCGGCATGAGTTGTTTACAGGGTTCACACCAGTCAGCCCAAAAATCGATAATAATGAGCTTTTCTTTTGAGCCTTCCAGTAAAACTTGCTGAAAGTTTTGCAAGTCAAGGTTAACGATATTGGATTCGGACATCAGCTGCGACGCTCCTGTTTTAATAAGCCATTTTAGTCTCTGTTATCAGAGATATGCAGGCGCGACTCTGCAATTTCAATGGTTAATGACTAAACCAGGATAAGATTTTATCTTTTAGCTTGCTGTAGGGCGGGTAGCGCAAAGCGACGTCGAAACGAAAACTGCGTCTCATTACGGGCTTTAAATGGCTAAAGGTGTCGAAGCCCCATTTACCATGGTAGCGGCCCATACCACTGCGACCAACGCCACCAAAAGGCAATTCATCGTTCAGCATGAACATGAGTGTGTCGTTGTAACAAACATTGCCGGCAGACACTTGTTGTGTAAATAAATCGAGCAGGCGCTGATTGTTGCTAAACACATAGAGCGCTAACGGTTTTGGATGGTGACGGATTTTCTCGATGGCATCCACCGCCGACCTAATGGTTATAACCGGCAATATCGGACCAAAAATTTCTTCCTGCATGAGCGCACTGTCATCTTTTACACCATCCACTATTGTGGGGGAAATATAACGTTCGCTCTTATCAGAGTCGCCGCCGATGACCACATTTTCGCCTTCCAGCATTTGTGTCAGTCGGTGCCAGTGTGCCTGGTGAATGATCCTGCCGTAATCACTGCTATGCTTGGCCTCCTCACTGTAAAAACTGATGAGCTCCTGCTGCATAGCGGCAATTAACTGGTCTTTCACACTGTCTTCTACCAGTACATAATCGGGTGCTATACAGGTTTGCCCGGCGTTAAGGAATTTACCCCAGACAATACGCCGAGCTGTGACTCGTATTGGCGCATCGGCTAAAACTACCGCCGGGCTTTTGCCGCCAAGCTCCAGCGTAACTGGGGTTAAATTTTCAGCGGCAGAAGCCATAATGGCTTTGGCAGCGTTTTCTCCGCCAGTATAGAAAATGTGATCGAAGGGCAGTGCTGTCAGTTGTTGCGATTCAGCTACCGCTCCAGTCACAATTTTTATCGCGGCATTGTCCAGATAACCTGGTAACCGGCGCGTCAGAATGTCTGATGTTGCCGTTGAATGTTCAGAGGGTTTTATCACCGCACAGTTGCCGGCGGCAATGGCTGCAATTAAAGGCGCAAGAAGTAATTGTAAAGGGTAGTTCCATGCACCTAAAATCAGCACAACACCAAGCGGCTCAGGTACTAGCTGGCTTTTCGCCGGCCAGGCCAGTAAAGGATTACCAACTTTGCGAGTTTTGCTCCACTTGGGCAGAGCTTTAATTGTCTGCTTAATATCACTTTTGAGAAACTGTAATTCAGTTAAACGCGCTTCGCTAGCGTGTTTGTTGAGATCAGACTTTAGAGCTTGCAGTAAAGACTTTTCGTTTTCCGTAAGAAAACGCTGAAGTTGCTGAAGTTGATTTAAACGCCAGGACAGCGGACGAGTGAGTCCGCTGTCAAAATGGCTTTTTAATTGCTCCAGTGTGTTTTCAAACGGGTTCATCCAAGTCCGCCAAGTGTCACCGTTTTCAACTCAAGGTATTCGTCGATACCGTACTTAGAGCCTTCACGGCCAACACCGGATTCTTTGATGCCGCCGAATGGATTATAAGCGTGTGATATGCCGCCGGTATTCACACCAACCATACCGTATTCAAGCGCTTCGCTGACGCGGAAAATACGAGCGGTGTCTTTGGCTGCGAAGTAAGAAGCCAGACCAAACGGTGTATTGTTGGCTTTTTCAATGCCTTCTTCTTCTGTTTCAAAGGTATTAATAGCCACGACCGGACCAAAGATTTCTTCTTCGCTAATATCCATTTCTTCGGTTACGCCTGTTATGACGGTTGGGGCATAGAATAAGTCGCCTAACTCGGTCATTACTGAACCGCCGGTTTCTATGGTTGCACCGTCAGACTTAGCAGCAAGTACTAAACGTTGTACTTTATCAACTGCGTTCTGATCGATAAGCGGACCTAAGTCAACATCATCTTCTGTACCGGCCCCTACTTTCAGAGCTTTCACTTTACTGACAACAGCTTTGGTGAACTCCTCCGCAACCGATTGCTGTACCAGTATTCTGTTTGCTGAAACACAGGTTTGCCCACCATTACGGAATTTGCACGCGATCAGCTGTTCAGCCGCTTGCTCGATATCGGCATCGTCAAAGACCAGGAACGGCGCGTTACCACCAAGCTCAAGAGACAATTTTGTGACGTGCTCTGAACATTGCTGCATTAGAATTTTTCCGACACCCGTAGAGCCGGTAAATGACAGCTTACGAACCTGTGATGAGGTTGCCAGGCGTTTACCAACACTCTTGGCATCGCTTGTCGGAATAATGTTGATAACGCCATCGGGAATGCCGACTTCACTCGCCAGTTGCGCTAATGCCAGACTGGAAAGTGGAGTTAATTGCGGTGGCTTAACGACGATAGTACAGCCGGCCGCTAAAGCCGGCGCTATTTTCCGAGTGATCATCGCGTTGGGAAAGTTCCATGGGGTAATGGCCGCACAGACACCAACGGGTTCTTTAGTGACCATTACGCGTTTACTGCTATCAGCTTTAGGCAGTATATCACCATCAATACGTTCCGCTTCTCCGGCGAACCAGTCAACGAAGCTTGCTCCGTATTCGACCTCGCCAACGGCCTCAGCGACCGGTTTACCCTGCTCGGCACTCATTAATTCACCTAGTGCCTGCTTGTTATCCATAATAGATTCGTACCATTTACGCAGCAGCATCGCGCGTTCACGGGCTGTTTTCTTGCGCCACTTTTTCAGAGCGGTGTCTGCAACGTTTATGGCACGTTGAGTTAAATCTTCGTCAGCGTCAGCAACCTCGGCTATTACTTCGCCGGTTGCCGGATTAGTGACTGAGAAACGTTCGTCCGTAGGAACCCAGTGACCTTCAATAAAACAGTCTTTCTTAGTCAGGGATGACATAGAATGTGCTGACATAATTCCTCCAAATTTGAGAATAGCTCTAATAATGTAGGCAATATAAAAAGAAATGGTTCAACTTTTTCGATTATTTTGATGTAAATAGATGCGTTTGGTGAAAAAAAGCTCAAAGGCATTGCTTTTTGAGTGAGAAAACGTATAATTCCCGGTTCCTCAAGGAACACCGCATAACTGATGAGGCAGCGGTCACCCTTGATTCGTGGGGTTGCAGCGCCTGATTCCAGTCCAGACAGTTTAGAGACTGAACACTGATTCCTGTTGCCGGGCCATAACCCCTTTTTTGTTGTGTTTGCCAATGGGCAAACGGGAATAAAGTGAGACAAATATGTCAAATACTCAAACAGGCGTGTCGTTTAACGACATGGCCTTACCTAGTGCTGTGCTTGAACAATTAAACGCAATGCAGTTTTTAACTCCGACCCCTATTCAGCTGCAGGCTATTCCTGCGTTGCTTGAAGGGCAAGACGTGCTGGGCGAAGCTCAGACAGGTACCGGGAAAACCGCTGCGTTTGGTCTGCCTGCACTGGCGAAAATTGATGCGTCGGTTAAGCAAACTCAAATATTAGTCGTAACTCCAACTCGTGAGCTGGCTATTCAGGTAGCAGAAGCGCTTGAAGGTTTTGCTGCGAAAATGCGTGGCGTCGGCGTTGCGACCGTTTACGGTGGTGCACCCTTTGGTCCTCAGGTTAAAGCCCTGAAGCAGGGAACTGCTATAGTTGTTGGTACCCCGGGTCGTCTTATCGATTTATTGAATAAAAACGTCCTGCAACTGGACGGTTTGAAAGTGGGCGTTCTGGACGAGGCCGATGAAATGCTCAACATGGGCTTCGTTGAAGACATCGAAACCATTTTAAAAGCTGTGCCGAGCACCGCACAACGCGCATTATTTTCAGCAACTATGCCAAATGCGATTCGTAAGCTGGCAAAAACCTTCCTGAAAGATCCGCTGAACATTCAGATTGAAGCTATTGCCCGCGAAAAAGCGACTATTAAGCAGAAAGCCTGGAAAGTTCAGGGCATGACGAAAATGACCGCCCTGACTCGGTTGTTAGAAGTTACTCCTTATCAGCGCGCATTGATTTTCGTACGTACCCGTCAGGATACGATGGATGTGGCTGAATTACTGCAACGTAATGGCTTTAAAGCGGCGCCATTAAGCGGTGATTTGAACCAGGCTCAGCGTGAGCAGACGGTCAGTCAATTACGTAGTGGACATATCGAGATTCTGGTAGGAACCGACGTTGTTGCTCGTGGTTTAGATGTTCCTGAAATTACTCACGTGATTAACTATGACTTACCAAGCGATACTGAATCTTATGTTCACCGTATTGGACGTACTGGTCGTGCCGGGCGTACAGGTGAGGCGATTTTATTCTTCCGTGCAAAAGAACGTCATTTGTTGCGTCACTATGAGCGTTTAACCAATGCACCGGTCGAGTTCTTTGAAGTACCAAACGCCAATGAACTTAGCAAGTATCGTCAGCAACAGTTACTGGAAAAGCTGCAGGCGTCACTGGCTCCTGAAACTGCAAGCGCCGATAAGCCTAAGCTAGAGAAACTGTTAGGCGACTGGCTGGAACAGTCTGAGTTGAGTGCTGAAGAAATTGCCTTAGCGTTATTGGCTCAGCATAATGAGCAACGTCCATTGTTCCTGAAAGAAGACCGTCCGGTACGTGAAGCACGTAGCGAACGTTCAGGTCGCAATGAACGCAGTGACCGTGGCGATAAGCGTAAACCTCGTGCAGAGCGTGGCGGTCGTGCAGCGGATGTCGATTTTGAAACCTACAAAATTCAGGTAGGCCGTGAGCATGGCGCTCGTCCGGGAGACATCGTTGGGGCTATTGCTAACGAAGCGTCAATGGACAGCAAGTATATTGGACAAATTCAGTTGTTCGATAATCACTCTTTAGTCCAACTGCCAAAAGGCATGCCAAAAGACATTATGCACGTACTGAAGAAAGCTCGTGTGCGTCAACAGCCTATGGGCTTGGAATTAAGCGATGAGCAAGTACGTCGCGCACCACGCCCGGCTCGTGAACGTGATACGCGTAGCGGCCCTAAGCGCAGTTCCGGTAAAGGTGCCGCGCGCCGTTTTAATTAATTAGCGTCTGTTAACTCGGCCGGATGATCAACAATGATCATCTGGTCGATGTCATATCCCCACTCATGAGCCTTGGCTAAGGCGTAATCAATATCTGCCTGAGAGACATCCGGGCTTCTCGATAAAAACCAGAAATACTCATGTGAGTCGCTGGTTACTATTGCCTGCTGATAATCACCACCTAACCAACTCACGTAATAACCACCATAAAAGGGCCAGAAGAAGGTAACCTGATATGCGGCATCCATATTTTCGATTGGCTCAGCCAGTCCAATAGCGGTTTGCCACTCTTCATTGTTGACATGATAACCCCGGTTGGTCACTTCCAGGGTGCCATCACCATTTAAGCGATACTCTGCAGTAACCCCCTGTAAGCCCTCTTCAAAGCTGTGTGGCATGCGGACTATTTCGTACCATTTACCCAAGTAGCGCTCGGCTTCAAAGTCGTCAACAACCTCGGCTACCGGTGTGGGTTGAGAGTTACAGGCACTCAGTAAGAACATAAAAAGTAACGACACCATCCATTTATTCATTGTGCTTCCTTTTATAACTCGTTGATATTATCTAAATAAGTTTCGGCTTGTTTCATTAACGCCTGCTGTTCTTTCCCGGTTTTTTTATTCCAGACCTGGTACATCATGCTCATTCTGTGATTGTCTTTAAAGCGTTCTTTATGACGTTCAATAAAATGCCAGTACAGGCTGTTAAAAGGACAAGCTTTTTCACCGGTTTTCTTCTTCGGATCATAATAGCACTCTTTACAGTAGTGCCCCATTTTTTGCATGTAGTTAGCACTGGCAATGTAGGGCTTGGTTGCTATTAGCCCACCGTCGGCATACTGGCTCATGCCGCGTGTATTTGGCAATTCCACCCACTCGATGGCATCAATATAAATGCCAAGATACCAGTCATCCAAAGCGTCCGGTGATACGCCGGCCAGAAGTGCGAAATTTCCGGTTACCATTAACCGCTGTATGTGATGTGCGTAGGCATAGTCTAATGACTGCTTAATGGAATAGTGCAGACAGCTCATTTTGGTATCGGCAGTCCAGTAAAACTCTGGTAACGCTCTGTTGTGGTTGAGATCGTTAAGGTTTTTATAGTCGGGCATATGGGCCCAGTAAATGGCCCGCACAAACTCTCGCCAGCCAATAATCTGCCGACAAAAACCTTCAATTTGAGCAAGTGAAATGCTGTTTTTATTATTGGACCAGGCATCAATAGCAGCGTTAACCACTTCTAACGGATGCAGCATTTTGGTGTTTAAAGAAAATGAAATTCGCGAGTGATAAAGACTCCAATGGGCTTCGCCGACGTTATTTTCGGTTGCCATGGTGTCCTGATAACGACCAAAATCAGGGAGTCCGAATTGACAAAAATGTTCAAGCAACTGCTTGGACTGTTTGCGGTTAACCGGCCATATCAGTTGAGCCGCGTCCGCTTGCGCCATAGTTTTAACTGAACTTTTGTCCAGTAGCTCATCAATATCGGATACGTCATTAGAGAAGATTAGAGGTGGCTCTACGTCATGGTTTGCGGGAATCTTTTTCTGGTTTTCTTTATCGTAATTCCAGCGTCCTCCGGTCGGGCGACCTTCTTCCATCAGAATATCGTATTGCTTACGGACCTTTCGGTAGAAAGTTTCCATTAAGTAGTTTTCGCTATTAGGAAAATACTCTTTTAGCGAGTTGCGGCCGGTAAGAAAGTGCTCTGTATCAAACCATTTCAAATTAATGTTTTTGGCGCCGGCCCAGCTTTTCAATTGATGATCGAGCCGGTATTCGTCGGGTTGCTGACACTCCAGAGTAGTCACTTCGTGATCTTGCATTAATTGCTGAAGGTTCTGAGTCAGGCTTTGGTTATTAGTGTCATCATCAAGTTTTATATATTTGACTTGATGTCCTGCAGTGCTCAGTGCGTTACCGAAAGTCCGCATCGCTGCGAAAAAGGCTAATACTTTTTGTCGATGGTGAACAACGTAGTCGGTTTCTTGTTTGAGCTCCATCATCACATAGAGTACGCCTGCGTCCTTTTGCCTGAACCATGAATGTCTGGCATTGAGTTGGTCGCCAAGTATGAGTCGTAGAGTATGAATTTTCATAAGCAGTGAGGGTTAGGATCGATAGCTTCAATACGTTCTATTCAGAGATTCAGATCGGCATACCTAAATGCACCAAAATATGGCATTATGCGCGGTAGTTTCAGATTTAGGGGCAGTTATGGACCAGGTAGTGGGTAACGAAAATTCATCAGAGCAGAAACCGGTTAACGTCATTTGCATCAAGTGGGGTAAAAAGTATGGCCCCGATTACGTCAATACGTTGCATTCAATGGTCAGTCGCCACCTTAGTCGACCCTTTCGTTTTGTCTGTTTTACCGATGACTTTGAGGGTATCAATGACGAGATTGAAGTAAAAGCGATTCCTAAAATTGGTTTTAAAGACTTTGATGAACAAGTTCCGTGGGCAAAAGGTCACGGCTGGTTAAAGCTTACCTGCTTTGCAAACCCGCTTTATGATCTTGGAGGGCCAACGTTATTCCTGGATCTGGATATTATTATTGTTGGCAGCCTGGACGAATTCTTTGAGCCGGAAGGCGAATTTATGGTGATCAAAGAGTGGGATAAATCCGACGCTACCGGGAATACATCGGTATTTCGTTTCGATATTGGCGCGCACGAAGACGCATTAGAGCACCTGAAGAAAGATCCAGAAACGGCTACTGCTGACGTACGGAATGAACAGGAATACATTACGCATTTTGTTGACCGCCAAAACAAGTTGACGTACTGGCCGGAAAAGTGGTGCCGTAGCTTTAAGCGCCATTGTCTGCGCCCGTTCCCATTAAGCTTCTTCCAAGAGCCACGTATACCTGAAGACGCAAAAGTTATTATATTCCACGGCAAACCGCACCCGGATGACGCGCTGGAAGGCCGAAGCGGTAAATGGTATCGGAAAGTTCTGCCGACTAAGTGGATTGCCGAGTACTGGCGTTAAATTATATGCGATTGTGGATCTACGGAGTATTCATACGGCTGGTCACCCCAGCCGTTTTTGTCTGGTTGTGGCTACGCGGCAGAAAAGACAGCCGCTACCGTCAGAACTGGTCAGAACGGCTTGCGCTGGGCTCTGTTGATAAAAGGCAGCACGGCTGTGTGGTTATTCATAGCGTTTCCGTTGGCGAGACGTTAGCGGCGAAACGGTTAATTGAGCAGCTTTTGCGTCAGGAACCAGGCCAAAAAATACTTATTACCTGTATGACGCCAACGGCTCGGGAACTTATCCAGCAGCATTTTGGCGAGTTTGTCAGTTGTCACTATTGGCCGATAGACACGCCGGGTGCCGCAAAGCGTTTTGTTCATATGTTTAAACCTAAAGCCGTGTGGGTTATGGAAACCGAGCTTTGGCCGCAAATGTTGAACCAGCTTGCCAGAAATAATATTCCTGTCGCGTTGTTAAACGCACGACTATCGGCTCGTTCAGCTGCAGGTTATCGGCGTTTTCATTGGTTGATGAATACAGTCTGGAAACAGCTGACACTGGTTTCTGTTCAAAATAAAGAAACCGCGCGACGAATGAAGGTACTGGGCGTTCCCGGTGGCGTGCTCTTCGTGGACGGAAACCTTAAGTACGACATTGAGCTCTCTGAGAATGACATCAAAAAAGCATTGGCGTGGCAGCAAAGCTGTGTATCGCGACGGGTCTGGTTAGCCAGTAGTAGCCATCCAGGCGAGCATGAGGTGCTGTTAGAGGCACATAAACTGATTCAACAGGACTTAACTGATTCCTGTCTTATCATTGCACCGCGACACCCTGAGCAATTTGAGGTGGTAGCGCAAATGATACAGGAATCCGGGCTTAAGCTTGCCCGTAGAACCGAAAATAATACAGTACCTGAAGATTGTGATGTCCTTCTTGCTGACAGCATGGGGGAAATGATGCTTTGGGGGCAATTAGCCTCGGTGAGTTTTGTCGGCGGAAGTATTATTGAGCGAGGCGGGCACAACCCCCTTGAAGTTATCGCTGCTGGCTCCAATGTTATGTCGGGGCGGCACGTGTTCAATTTCCCACAAGTTTACGGTGAGCTGGCAAAAGCTAGTGCCGTGCAGTGGGTTAATAATGCCGGAGAAATTAAACAAGCTGTGGAGTTGATGCAGCAGACAGCTGTCATGAAAGCGCAACATGAAGCTGCTAAAAGCGTTTTACAAACGCACCAGGGTGCTACGTTAAGAGTATTAAGGCGGGCACTGGAATGTACTCTGACAGGAAGCGGTATGATAAAAACAGAGCAGAGTCCCCAAGGGCTTGTTCGCTACGACAGCGATATTTTTGAAACAATAGAAGATAAACATTTTACAGCCCAGTATTGGCAGCAACAGAAGTCGATTGCGGGAAACTCAACGGGGCGCGCAACAGTCTGGTTTATTCAGCAGGGTGATTTGGGACTTTTACTGCGTCATTATTATCGTGGTGGTTTAGTCGGTAAAATTAATAAAGATCGTTTTTTACGTGAACCTGCAGAAAAAAGTCGGGCTATTCATGAGTTCGATTTGCTATTGAAGCTGCGGGAAATTGGCTTGCCCGTTCCGCGCCCGGTAGCGGCTCGTATGGAAAAGACAGCGGTTTTCAGTTACAAAGCAGACATTCTGGTAGAAGTTATTCCGGGAGCTGTCGATGTTTTTCGTTTACTTCGTGAAAAGAAACTCTCTGCAGAGTTATGGCAAAAACTGGGAAGTGTTATTAAAGAGCTACACGATACCGGTGTCTACCATTCAGATTTAAATTGTCACAACCTTATGCTGGATGACAAAGACAAAGCCTGGATTGTCGATTTTGATAAATGCGATTTTCGAGAAAGCGGGGACTGGAAGGAAGCGAATATTCAGCGTTTGCTGCGCTCCTTACGCAAAGAAAAAGAAAAGAATGAGACTTTTTACTGGAAGGAGTCTCGTGACTGGCCAGAGTTATTAACGGGTTATCGCCGTTAAGCTTTAAACCATAAAAAAAGCCCCGGTCACTGAGTGAGCGGGGCTTTTTTATGCGCTAAGCACTGAATTAGTCGCGAACCTGACCGTTACCGGTCACCACGAATTTCTCAGTTGTTAGTGCTTCAAGACCCATTGGTCCGTATGCGTGCAGCTTACTGGTGGAGATACCAATTTCAGCACCTAAACCTAACTGACCGCCATCAGAGAAGCGAGAAGAGACATTTGCCATGGTAACGGCTGAGTCTACTTCACGAATGAAACGCTTAGCCGTTTCATCGTTTTCAGTGATAATAACTTCAGTATGACCGCTACCAAACTCCTGAATATGCTCAATAGCACCTTCGTAGTTGTCGACGGTGCGAACCGCAATCTCAAGAGCCAGGTATTCTTCACCAAAAGCGTCGTCTGCAATCTCATCAGCGCCATCAAAGTAACTTACTGAACGCTTATCGGCGTGAATGGTTACGTCTTTTTCAGCCAGAGCCTTAGCAGCCATAGGCAAGAACTTATCAGCAACGTCCTGATGAACCAGTAAACCTTCGAGCGCATTACAAACGCCGGTACGCTGAGTTTTACCATTAAGCAAAATGGCCAGAGCTTTATCAAGATCGGCGTCTTTATCCACATACAGGTGACAAACACCTTTGTAATGTTGGATGACTGGGATTTTACTGGTGTCGCTAACGAAGTGAATCAAGCCTTCACCGCCGCGAGGAATAACCAGATCGATATAGTCTTTCTGTTGCAGAAGTTCGGTCATCAATTCGCGGTCAGGTGTTGGCACCACAGTGATAACGTCCTTAGGCAGATTGCTGGCTTCTAATGCTTCGTGCAAGGCTTCAGCAATGGCTTTGCTGCTTTCAATAGCTTCACGGCCACAGCGCAAGATAACGGCATTACCTGACTTAAAGCACAGGGCTCCAGCGTCAGCTGTGACATTCGGACGTGCTTCGTAAATCATGCAGATAACGCCCAGAGGAATGCGCATTTTCTCGATTTTCATTCCATTAGGACGCTCATCCAGAACGTAGCTGTCGCCTACAGGATCTTTTAACGCAATGATCTCTTCAATGGCAGAGGCCATACCCTCGACACGCTCAGGTGTCAATTCCAGGCGATCCATCATCGCATCGCTCAGACCTTTCTCTTTCCCGGTAGCCAGGTCTTTTTTATTGACTTCAATAATTTTGTCCTGGCGTGCGCGAATTGCGTCTGCCATCTTCTGCAGTACGCTGTTTTTGTCTGCTTCAGATAAGGTTGCTACAGCGCGTGCCGCTTTTGCAGCGCGTTGTGAAATTTCTTTTGCTAATTGCTGGCTCATGCGTCCTCCAAAATCATTAGATCGTCACGGTGAATGACTTCTGTAATTGGGCTATAGCCAAATTTTTCAGCTATATCTTCCGTTTGCTGCCCTTTAATGTGCATCAGTTCATGTGCGCTGTACTGACAAATACCTTTTGCGATAGCGTCAGTATCGTTGGCGCTGCGAACCAGCACGGCGTCACCGCGATCAAAGTCACCTTGTACATCAACAATGCCTGAACTGAGTAGTGAGGCACCGTTCTCAATTAATGCTTTCTCTGCACCTTCATCAACCAATATTTCGCCTTGGGCGACCAGAGTATGTCTTAACCAATGCTTTTTGTTGCTAATTGGATCAGATTGACGACGGAATAATGTGCCGGGGATATCCCCCTGTAGTAACGATTCAAAAGTCTCACCTTTACGACCGTTAACTATGTAAGTATCGATACCGTGTGAAGTGGCTTTTTCTGCAGCTTCAACTTTTGTGCGCATTCCCCCGGTGCCGACAGAACTCACTGAACCACCGGCTAGTGAATAAATGCTTTCGTCAATTTGTTCAACCACCGGTATCTTTTTCGCGTCTGGATTCAGGTTCGGATCTGAGTCATACAGACCGTCGATATCGGAACAAATAAATAGGGCGTCGGCGTCAACCAAAGTCGCGATCATAGCCGACAAGTTATCGTTATCACCGACTTTCATTTCGTCGGTCGCAAGAGCATCGTTCTCATTTACTACGGGTAAAATGTCGTGCTCTAACAATCTATTCAGGGTGTTTTTAATGCTGACGTAGCGAGCTCGGTCGCGTAGGTCGCTGTGGGTCATTAGCAACTGGGCGCAGGGGGAATCGAAAAAGCGTGACCAGTAACCCATCATTTCATTTTGACCGACTGCAGACATTGCTTTACGCACGGCAACCGGTACTTTTTTGTGTTCAAAGTTAAAATGTTTGCGGCCGGCAGCAACGCTGCCTGACGAGACCAGGACAACTTCCTGTCCGCGTTCTCGACACTCGTTAATAAAGCGAGCTATGGGTAATAGGTATTTGGTGCTAACCCCAGTTTCATCTGGCGCGATGAGCGCACTCCCCACTTTCAGTACGGCTCTTCGCCAGGATGGCGCTTTCATAGAGACTCCCTTTTGTTGAATTCGTTAGTAGTCTAACAGATTGGCTGTCTAAGCTCCAGTGAGGCTCATAAGCCATACCTATTGTCAATATATTAGACAATAATTTAGATTTACAAGAAAAAAAGAGTTGTGGCTGGAAACTTTCTAACTTAAAGAGTTAATTTTCCGGCGGAGTATAGCCCTCAATTTCAGGGTTTTCTCCCTCGAATAAGAAAGCGGTCATTTGTTTTTCAAGAAACTCACGATCGGTAGGATCCATCATGTTTAACCGTCTTTCGTTTATCAGCATGGTTTGTTTCTTTTGCCACTCTCCCCAGGCTTCTTTTGATATGTGGTTAAAAATACGCTCACCTAACTCGCCTGGATAAAGCTGAAAATCGAGGCCTTCGGCTTCTTTTTGAAAATGCTCACAAAATACAGTACGGCTCATGCTGTTTTCACCTATTTAGTCATTAACTGCTCCATCAGTTTAACGGTTGGTGCTGCAAAGCCCAAGTCTTGATTAGTATTCGCTTTTACCCACAGGTTTTTTGCTTCGTTAAGCGAAGTCTCAGAGGGAGCAACGTCAATTAGCAGAGGCTTACAGTCCAGGTGGAAGTGGCTAAAGGTATGACGAAAAGGAGTCAGTTGCTGTCTTGCCAGCTCAGTGACGCCGTATTGTTGAGCTAAGGAAGGGATGTCCGTTTCCTCGTCGCATTGCGGAAAGCACCAAAGGCCGCCCCAAATGCCGGACTGAGGACGCTTTTCTAGCAAGAACTGCTGGTTATGCCGAAAAAGCAGCATATGTGTTGCTTTTACTGGTTTAATCTTTTTCGGCTTCTTTCCCGGGTATTGTGCTATTGTCTCCGTTGCCTTTGCAACACAGGTGCTATTGACAGGACATTGCTCGCAAAGCGGTTTACTGCGAGTACAAATCATTGCACCGATATCCATCATTGCCTGATTGTATGCGCCGGAGCCTTGTTTCGGAGTCAATTGTTCAGTCAGTTGCCACAGTTGCTTTAAAACATCTGCCTTACCAGGCCAGCCAGAGACAGCAAAATGACGTGCTAATACACGCTTAACGTTGCCATCCAGAATAGGTGCGTATTTACCGTGCCCAAGAGAGCGAATTGCGCCGGCTGTTGAGCGACCAACCCCGGGTAATTGTTCGAGTTCATGAACTTTTTTTGGAAATTCGCCGTTATATTGAGTGCAAACAAGTTTTGCAGTTTTATGAAGGTTTCGGGCTCTTGCGTAATAGCCTAATCCAGTCCATAAATTCAATACTTTGTCTTGTGGAGCTGAGGAGAGTTTCTGAACCGTAGGAAAGGTTTCCATAAAACGTTCGAAGTACGGAATAACGGTAGTAACCTGGGTTTGTTGCAGCATAATTTCTGACACCCAGACGCGATAGGGCGTGACGTTTTTCTGCCATGGCAGATGCTTGCGCCCGTATTGCTGAAACCAATTGAGAACCTGTGAGCTGAATGTCTGAGTCAACTGTAAATCTCTGCAAATAAAAGTGACTTAATTGAAAAATGTACTACTATTTATGACATATACAGTGTCTCATATTCCGAGCATGATTGTTATTGCAATTAAAAGGAGCTTTGCAATGAAAACCTTAAATTTAATCACTATATCTTTGCTAACCGCGGGGTTAACCGCTCCAGTTTTTGCACAGCAGACTGAGGTTGAGCAAAACGACTTTTATCTGGGCGCGCGCCTGGGTGCGTTTTCTGCCGACGACGATCGCGTTGCGGTAAAAAATGGGCAAGTATTCTCTGTTGATGACGGCTTCAAAACCATTACTTCAGGTGTTGAAGCCGGCATGATGTTTACCGAAGCATGGGAAGCCCGTGTTTATTATGACTATATGGAAGCCGACCTGGTTGGCGCAGGCGATGCATACGGTGACAGCTACGGTGTTGATGCGTTATACCACTTCAACAACAACTTTTATGCTGGTTTAGGTTTGAACAACACCGAAATTGGTGATGTTACAGATGTTGCTGCGCGAGTCACTCTTGGGCATCGCAGCTTTATTACCGATAATCTGGCATGGCGTGTTGAAGGTGGTGCTCAGCGTGGCTGGGAAGAAGACTACACGGAAATGTTCGCAAACGTTGGTTTGCAATGGTTCTTTGGCGGTCGTGACACGAGCCCTGAACCAAAAGCACGTCCAGAGCCACGTCCTGAACCTCAAAAAGCGGCACCTGAACCTAAATCTGTAGATTCTGATGGTGACGGCGTTGTTGATTCAAAAGACAAATGTGCCAATACGCCTAAAAATTATTCAGTAGATGAGACCGGCTGTATTCTTTATGAAAACGAGACTATTACCGAAGAGTTGCTGGTAGAGTTTGACTTAAACTCGTCCAGCATTCGCAGCGGTGAACGGTCAGATATCAAAGATATGGCAGAGTTCATGAAAGAGCATCCACAGTTAGATATCACTATTCACGGACACACGGATAGCACGGGCGAAGCGAAATATAACCAGTGGTTGTCTGAACGTCGTGCAGAAGCTGTTGCCAATGCACTTGTTAAACAACATGGTATTGAGAAAAGCCGCGTTGACTTCAAAGGTCACGGCGAATCTCAACCAAAAGTTCGTGAAAACAGTGCTGCTGACAGACAGGAAAACCGTCGCATAGAAGCAACATTGAAAGTCGTAAACCGGGTGCCTAAAACTCGTTAATACTGATTGTATTGATTGCTTGAAATAGCGATAATGGTTCTACTCTAAACAGGCCTGATTTTTCAGGCCTGTTTTTTTGGTATTAGCTAAGTCATTAATTTTCAGGAAAGTCATGAGCCATTTTAAAACTGCCGAAGAAGCCGCCGCTGCCGGAAAATATGTGAGAACAGTGCGGAGCTTTGTGAAAAGAGAAGGAAGACTGACAAAAGGGCAGGCTGCTGCAATTGAACGTCTTTGGCCTTCAGTAGGTTTAGCTCTGGAGAATGGCCGGTTGAATTTAGTTGAGGTGTTTGGCCGGCAAGCGCCGGTAACTCTGGAGATTGGTTTTGGCATGGGGCATTCATTGGTCGAAATGGCCGCTAATGCTCCTGAACGAGACTTTATTGGTATAGAAGTTCATGAGCCGGGTGTAGGCGCGTGTCTTATGGCTGTAGAGGATGCAGGGGTGAAAAACCTCCGGGTGTGTCATGAAGATGCGGTCGAAGTATTAAAACAATGCATTCCGGATAACAGTCTGAACTGCGTTCAAATTTTCTTTCCGGACCCCTGGCACAAGAAGCGCCACCATAAACGGCGCATCGTACAGCCCGAGTTTGTGCAATTATTAATTCAGAAAATTGAGACTGGCGGAGTCATTCATCTGGCAACAGACTGGGAAAACTATGCAGAGCATATGCTGGAAGTTTTGAGTGACGAACCCCGGTTAACGAATTTGTCGTCTTCAGGTGATTACGTACCACGTCCTGACAGCCGACCCAAAACCAAGTTTGAACGCCGTGGCGAAGGAAAAGGTCATGGTGTTTGGGACCTTCAGTTTAAAATAAACTAATCTGCCACGCTTCTGGGTTAATCCAGAAGCGTATCCAGAACCGAGTTTAAGAATCGGTGGCCGCGTTGAGTCAGTTGCCAGTTACGCCCGTCTTCTGCTACAAGCTCCAGAGTTTTCGCTTTCGCTAACTGCTTTGAGGCTAGCTCTGCAGAAAGAGCTGTGGTTTGTTCAAAGTTATTTTTACTAACCGGCTCCAGTAGGCGGAATTGGTTCATGAAAAACTCAAACAAGCGGTCATCTACTGCGACTTCTTTTAATTGATAACGCAGAGGCTTGGTTAAATCTAAATAGCCTTTGGGGTGCTTCACTTTTTCGCAACGCAGGATTTTATTTTGCGGAGGCAGAGTGACTTTGCTGTGGGCTCCGCAGCCAATACCTAAATAGTCGCCATATTGCCAGTAGTTACGGTTATGCCTGCTCTGATGGCCCGGTTTAGCGTAAGCGCTCACTTCGTACTGAGAATAACCTGCTGCTTCCAGAAGTTTATGACCCTGCTGATAAATTTCCCACAGTGTGTCGTCGTCCGGTAGTTCCGGAGGTTGGCTTGCGAATAGCGTGTTAGGCTCAATAGTTAATTGGTACCAGGAAATATGCGGCGGGTTCAGGGCAATGACCTGGCGTAGGTCGTCTAATGCCATTTCTACAGTCTGATCCGGTAAGCCATGCATAAGATCGAGATTAAAACTGGATAGCGGTAATTCACTTGCGTGAGTGGCTGCATCTTTTGCCTGCTGCGGATTGTGAATACGCCCCAGGCGTTGTAATTGGTGCTCCTGTAAGCTCTGAACACCAATAGACAACCGGTTGATGCCTGCGGCAACGAAAGCAGAGAATTTTTCGGTCTCAAAGGTTCCCGGGTTCGCTTCCATGGTCACTTCACAGTCGGAACTTAATGTCACTATTGAACGGACACCATCCATTAACTGCTGTATTGCTTTTGCGGATAATACACTCGGCGTGCCCCCGCCGATAAATATTGACTGAATTTCCCGATCCTGAACCCAGTCAAAGTCGGCTCGTAGGTCTTCTAAAAGACGCCCGACATAGCTTGCTTCGGGCACATCGCCGGTCAGTTTATGAGAATTAAAATCACAATAAGGGCACTTCTGAATACACCATGGAATGTGTATGTACAGAGACAGCGGTGGAAGCGTCAGAGGAGAAGTCATTCAGCCAATTGCTCCAGTAGTAGCTTTAACGCTTGTCCGCGGTGGCTGAGCCCTTGTTTTTCTGTTTTGCTTAATTGCGCTGCGGAACAGTTTTTTTCTTTAACCCAGAACACAGGGTCGTAACCGAAGCCTTCTTCACCAACCGGATGAGTTAATATGTGTCCGTCCCAGCGGCCCTGGCAGATGATTGGTGTCGGATCTTCTGCGCTTTGCATATAAACCAATACGCAATAAAAACTGGCCTGCCGCTGGTGCTCTTCAGTGCCCTCTAAAGCCTGTAATAATTTATTGATATTATCGGAGTCTGTCGCATTGGGACCAGCATAACGAGCAGAATAAACACCCGGAACGCCATTTAAAGCCTTAACGGCCAGACCTGAATCATCCGCAATAGCAGGTAACCCCGTTTGCCGGCAAGCGTGACGAGCTTTTATAATGGCATTTTCAACAAAAGTGGTGCCGGTTTCATCAGCCTCAGCGAAGTCCCACTCTGACTGCGGGCGAACTTGCCAGTCGGCGGTGGCATGTGTCTGACTTAACATGTGACGCAACTCGGCAACTTTTCCTGCGTTGCCGGTAGCCAGCACTAAGGTTTTTTGTGACGTCATAAGCGAACCTGTACCCTAATTATCAAGAGGCACAGGATAAAGGGTTTTAACGGGATTTGAAATCTAACATTAGCCTCTAAGTGAAACCTGCTATTATGAACAAGCAGAGACAAAGATAAGGAGATTCTATTTGGATTCGGCTAACACCTTGATTTTATTGTGTGGCTTGCTGCTGGTTGTCAGCATTTTAGCCGCTGTAGCATCCAACCGGCTGGGTGCACCTGTACTGCTGACCTTTTTGTTAATTGGAATGCTTGCGGGTGAGCAAGGTGTATTAGGTGTCGAGTTTAACAATCCGGATATTGCATTTTTTATTGGCTCTGCGGCTCTGGTTATTATTTTGTTTGACGGGGGCATGCGCACACACCCTGAGCGCTTTCGGGTAGCGCTCTGGCCGGCTATTAGCCTGGCAACCATAGGTGTCGCATTAACCTGTACTATGGTGGCTTCTGCAGCGGTGTATTGGTTTGGTTTACCCTGGCCTGCGGCTTTACTAATGGGAGCGATACTCAGCTCAACCGATGCCGCGGCGGTGTTTGGCATATTTCAGTCCCGCGGGTTGCAAATTAAAGAGCGGGTCGCATCTACCCTTGAGATAGAGTCGGGCAGTAACGACCCCATGGCCGTTATTCTAACTTTAACCATGACCGGTGCTGTAGCCAGCGGCAGCTTTCCCGACTGGTATTGGGTAGGCCTGGACATTGTTTGGCAGCTAATTGGCGGCCTCACCATAGGTTGGTTAGGTGGTCGGTTATTCATTATTGCGGCACGTAAGTTGCCTCTTAGTTTCAGCTTCTTTCCATTGCTCGCGGTAGCCTGCGCTATTTCCATTTATGCGCTAACAGCAAAACTCCATGCCAGTGGGTTTCTGGCGGTTTATTTAATGGGCTTTGTTATTGGTAATGCGAGGCTGCCTCAACTAGTACATATATTGCAAGTGCAGGATGGGCTCGCCTGGCTAAGTCAGATAGCCATGTTCCTTATTCTGGGGTTATTGGTTGTTCCTTCTCACTTAGTGGCTAACGCGCCGGTAGCCATTGGTATTGCCTTTACTTTAATTTTTATTGCCCGCCCGTTAGCTGTGGTTATTAGCTTATTGCCGTTTAGCTTTCCCTGGCGTGAACAAGTGTTTATTAGCTGGGTAGGCTTACGGGGTGCGGTTCCTATTATACTGGCGTTATTCCCCTGGTTGAGTGGCGTACCTGATCAAGAATTGTATTTTGATATCGCCTTTGTGGTAGTGATGATTTCACTCATTATTCAGGGGTGGAGCATTGCACCGGTAGCGCGTTGGTTAGGGCTTGAGGTGCCGCTAAAAGCTAGGCCTCAGCAGCGTATGCCACTATCATCGGTGCCCAGTAAAGAGGCGCTGGAGGTGTGGTTATACCGCATCGATAAACACTCGCCGGCTTGTGACCATACCTGGAAGGAACTAAAACTGACGGCGCCGGCTACTTTCGTGGGGTTAATTCGCGACGGAGAATGGTTGCAGCCAGAAACCCAGCCGATGGTGGAGGAGGGTGATGGCCTACTGGTTGCTGCGACGGTAAACGATATTGATGAGGTGAGCAGAATTTTAGCGTCAGGCGGTAAGGGCTTAAAAGTATCCGAGAAAGACTTCTTTGGTGACTTTACTTTGCGTGGCGATCTGACGTTGGCCGATGTCGGTAGCTTTTATCCTCTGGGTAATCTGGACGATGCTCTGCTGAGTACGACAATCGCTGATTACTTCTCGCAGAAATTCCATCGCCGCGTTGTTATTGGTGACAATATACGTTTGGGCGATGTCATTCTGACGGTAAGAAAAATCAGCGATAAAGGTGATATTCAGTCGATAGGCGTTAAGCCGGTTCAAAGCTAGTCGTTCAACCAGAACTCCTGGTTAAATTTAAACTGATGTTCACCAACCTGAATGGTAAAACGCAGGGTTTCGGCATTAGAGTGCTCAAACTGAGCCAGGTAATAACTGGCATCACCTTCAGTCACCTGTTGAAAATCGAGCTCCTGTATTTGTCCCAGCGGATTCACCACTTGTCCGGTTACCTCGGGTGTTTGCGCTTTTTGAGTCTTTTTATCCAATACCGCAATATTGAGAACGCCTTTTGATGCGCTGCGAGTTAAGTCGTATTGCGTCGCAATAGAAGGGGATAAAGAGGTGGAGTTAAAAGCGCTGTAGTGAACATCCCAGTCGCCCAGGGACTCTTTCTGTTCAGCCATAACAATGCCTGAAAATATTAAAGAAACGACCATTACTGTTTTAACAAAGAATGCTTTACTCATCACTTTTCCTCCACCAGTAGTATTAAACACCAATCAATATACGCAAAAACTGCAGTGCAATAATGACAACCAGTACCGATAAATCTAATCCTCCTATTGGAGGAAGAATTTTACGTACAGGCGCTAATAGCGGCTCTGTGATTTGGTGCAGCATGGCTTCTACCGGGTTGTACCCTTGTGAGAACCAGCTGAGTATTGCCCTAATAACCAGTACCCAGAACAACATTGACAGCAAACTGCTTACAGCCGTTAATACTCCCTGAATGACAATAACCAACGGACTAACAGCTAAGTCATTTAGCCAAACCAGGGCGGCGACTTTTAACATACCTAATGCCAAAGCAAAAATTAAGCTGGCTGTATCCAGCTTGCCCAGCATTGGCATAAAGCTGCGCAGCGGACCCACTACAGGCTGGGTTGCCTTATAAACAAACTGGCTGACCGGGTTATAAAAGTCAGCTTGAGTTAACTGCATCCAGAGTCGCAAAAGTACGATGACCAAATACAGGTCAATTATGGTTGCGACTAAAAATGTAAGGGCGTTATTCATAGTGACTCCTAAAAGAGTTTCGCCATTTCCTGATTACGGTTAACTGCGGCTTTTACGGCTTTTTCCGAAATGCCGTGTAGGTCAGAGTCTTGATATGCTTCAACACCCTTAGCCGTAGAGCCGCCTTTACTGGTGACTTGCTTGCGCAAATCCTCCAATGATAACTCACTTTCTTTAGCCATTTGTGCAGCGCCTAAACAGGTTTGCTGAACCATGGAGCGGGCTTTCTCGGCATCAAAACCAAGCTCGGTGGCAGCTTTTGCCAGGCTGTCCATAAACTCGAAAAAGTAAGCTGGCCCACTGCCTGCTACGGCGCCAAGAATATCGAGTTGATCTTCGTCACTAACCCAGAGTGTTTCACCTACGCCGTTAAAGGCTTCGGTTACAAAGTTTTTATCCGCTTCGTCTACAGAGTTGTCCGTAACTAAACCAGACATGCCCTGACCTACCAGTGACGGCGTATTTGGCATAACACGGATAATACGGATGTTTTCCCCTAAATACTCGCGATATTTAGGAATACGAATACCAGCAGCAATAGTGATGATGAGCTTGTCAGTTAAGTTGTGAACGTTTTCACGTAAGTGAGCGCAAACTTCTGCCATTAACTGAGGCTTAACCGACAGTACGATAGCGTCCGCGTTCTTCACCACTTCCAGATTATCGTTGCTGGTATTCACACCCAGATCCGACTTCATTTTTTCTAATTTGGCATCACTGGGATTACTGACCCAGACTTTGTCAGCGGGATAACCGCTTTTGCACATACCGCCGACAATGCTTTGTGTCATGTTTCCTGCGCCAATAAAGGCAATATTCCGAATGTCGTTCATTAGGACTCCCGTTCTCCAAAAATTGCTGTTCCAATACGTACCATGTTAGCACCCTCAAGTACCGCTTGTCGCATATCACCCGACATCCCCATGGATAAGGTATCAATTTGCTCGCCATAAGTTTGTTGCAACTTTTGGTAGAGCTTATACATGTGTTGAAAACTTTCTTTCCGTTCGTCTTCTGCTGTCCCGGCTTTAAGAATAGTCATTAAACCGCGTAACTTGAGTTTAGGGCAATTCATAACGTATTCCGCTAAAGCATCAACCTGCTCGGGAGCTAACCCCGATTTGTTGTCGTCATCATCAATATTAACCTGCAATAACAGGTTGAGCTGTTGAGAATCGTCGGGGCGCTGCTCATTGAGACGACGAGCGATTTTTTCCCGCTCTACGCTCTGTACCCAGTCAAAGTGCTGAGCTATGTCTTTGGTTTTGTTCGACTGAACCGGGCCAATAAAATGCCACTGCACCGGCTCGGTAGTTTGTTCTTTTAGCTGAGTAATTTTATCAACGGCTTCCTGAACATAGTTTTCGCCGAAATGCATTTGTCCGGCGGCAATAGCGGCTTTTATTGCTTCCAAAGAGTGCTTTTTACTCACCGCCAACAATCTTATTGACTGCGGGTGTGGCGATTCTTCAGATAAAATCTGCAATTGCTGACGTATTTCCGCGAGATTATTTGTTATCTTTTCTGCTACCTTAGTTGTCATTGCCACCGTCATCTCACTTATTCAGGGATTAGATATATGAATGTTAACGAATTACTGGCCTTTAGTGTGAAACAAAATGCCTCGGACTTACATTTGTCCTCCGGCAGTGTCCCTATGATTAGAGTGGATGGGGACATTCGTCCGCTAAATCAACCCGAACACCAGCCGGATGAGCTGAAAGACATGTTGTTTGAGGTGATGACCAAAGGCCAGTGGCAGGAGTTTGAAGAAAAGTTCGAGTGTGATTTTTCATTTGAAATTGAAGGCGTTGCGCGTTTCCGCGCCAACGTTTTCACGCAGCGTAAAGGCATCGCAGCGGCTTTTCGTATGATACCTGCCGAAGTCACCACTTTAGATCAACTGGATGCCCCGGAAATATTTAAGGACATTGTCAGTGCCAACCGGGGATTAGTGTTGGTAACCGGACCGACCGGCTCGGGTAAATCAACCACATTGGCCGCCATGGTTAATTATTTAAACCAGACCCGGGCGCTGCATATTTTGACTATAGAAGACCCTATTGAATTTGTGCACGATAACCAGAAAAGCCTGGTCAGCCAGCGTGAAGTTCATCGGGATACTCGCAGTTTCAGTGCGGCTCTGCGTTCAGCACTGCGTGAAGACCCTGATGTGATTCTGGTGGGTGAAATGCGCGATTTAGAAACCATTCGTTTGGCCATGACGGCAGCTGAAACCGGGCATTTGGTTTTAGGTACTTTGCATACAACCTCTGCACCAAAAACCATTGACCGTATTATTGATGTGTTCCCGGGGGATGATAAACCGATGATCCGTTCCATGCTGTCGGAATCTTTGCGTGCGGTTATCTCGCAGAGCCTGCTGAAACGAGTGGGTGGCGGTCGTGTCGCCGCACATGAAATTATGCTGTCGTCGCCAGCTATTAAGAACTTGATTCGGGAAGACAAAGTGGCGCAAATGTACTCTTCTATTCAAACCGGAGCTGAGCGGGGTATGCAAACATTAGATCAGGCACTCAAGAAATTACTGGCCCGTGGCGATATAGAAGCAGAAGAGGCGCGCCGCTGTGCGGTGACTAAAGAGGATTTCTAATGCTAATACGGAGCGTTTGGCTGCTTCTGCTGTTGGCTGTGGCGTTTAGCGCATCTGCCCAGCAGACAACACGAGTGGCTTTTGGCTGTTGCATTGACCATACCAAGCGACAGGAAGTCTGGGATGCCATTAATCATGCGCAGCCTGAAGTGTTTGTGTTCCTGGGCGATACTATCGATGAGAACGCCGGTGACATGGATGACTTACTGGATGCTTATGAGGTGTTCAACCGTTACAGGGGGCCTCGGGTTCTAAGGCGCAACTCTGCGGTGATGTCGGTCTGGAACCGCAACGATTACAGTCTGGATAGCAAGAGCGGAAAAGATAACCCCAATCGTTATGCCGTTCGCAACCACTTTCTGACTTTCTGGCGTGAGCCGGCAACCTCGGAACGGTTGTTCCAAAAGCACGGTATCGCTAAGAGCGTAATTTTTGGGAACGAATCGCAACGCGTGCAGGTGATTGTTCTGGACGGCCGCTGGAACCGCGACCCATTGAGTCAGGTGGGTTGGGTAGAGCGTCAGACTCGTCGGTTTAATGCTGACTTAGGTCCTTATCAGTCGAACAACACTGGCGATTTGCTGGGTGATGAACAGTGGCAGTGGCTTGCGGAGCAATTACAACAGCCTGCCGAAGTCCGCATTATTATGAGCGCAACACCGGTAATAGCTCCTGCTAACGGCTATGACAGCTGGGCACTTTACCAGCGTGAACAGAAACGTTTAAAAGAGCTGCTGACCGAACTGAAGCCTTCTGGGTTACTCTTGGCCAGTGGTGACAGATTGTTCGGCGAGTTCGCTAAGTCAGATGAGTTCCTGCCTTATCCACTCTGGCAGGTGACGCCGGGGTCTATTAATTTTGACGGTGAAACGCCTTACTCATCTGTTTATCGTGACGGTGAGGCTTATGCCGAAAGCCGTTATGGGCAAATTGAAATTATTTGGAAAGAGCAGCCGGAACTGGAGTTAACACTTCGCGATGTTGACGGCCGGCCGCTCGACACTCGTCGTATTAACCTCAGTCAGTTACAACCAGACTAGGCGGTTTGCGGTGTTTTGTCGCTTGCTCATAGGCAAACGCCGCTTCTATAAGGGTTGCCTCAGAGCGTGCAGCACCAAAGAAGCTGATACCTACCGGCAGGGCGGGTTCGCCTCCAATTTGAATATAACCCATAGGCACTGATATGTGCGGGTACCCGGCAACCGCCGCAGGTGAACTGGCCGATCCTGAGTAGTTGTCACCAAGTACGTGATCAATTTTCCAGGCAGGGCTTGTCGTCGGGGCTATTAGTAGGTCGATATTGTTCTCCTGAAGCATGGCATCGATGCCTTCTTTACCCGCCAGTTTTTTACTTTTGGCCAACGCTTTCTGGTAAGCGGCTTCGTCATCCTGAGCCTCTGCCATTTCAAAAAGCTCCTGACCGAACAGTGGCAGCTCTTGCTCAGAAAGATCGTTATTTGCCGCTATCATGTCACCTAAATTGTCATAAGGCAGATTCGTACTGTCCAGATAAGCCGCCATATCCTGTTTAAACTCATACAGCAGCACGGTAAATTCATCACCGCCATATTCACCGTAGGTTGCCATTTCTACGTCAACGATCTCAGCTCCCTGAGCTTTCAAAACCGAAAGTTGTCGTTCGAACTGTTGGTCGAGTAATTCGTTATAACCCATTAAGTTGCGAACCACACCAATACGCTTACCTTCGAGTCCGTCTGCTTTTAAATGCGAGGCAAAATTCGTTTCAGTACGATAGCCCGCGGGGTCATCTGGATCGTAAGCTTGCATCGCATCCAGCATTAAGGTGGCTCCGGCTACGCTGCGGGCCATTGGGCCTGCGGTATCCTGGCTATGAGAAATAGGAATAATGCCGTCACGACTGATAAGACCCAGCGTAGGCTTGATGGTAACAATGCCATTAACCGCGGCCGGACAGGTTAGCGAGCCGTCGGTTTCGGTACCTACCGCAAGTGCGACTAAATCGGCGGCAACGGCGGTGGCGGAACCTGCACTGGAGCCACAAGTGGAACGAGTTGTGTCATACGGATTGACGGCCTGACCGCCAATGGCACTCCAGCCCGAGCTCGAGCGGGTAGAGCGAAAATTCGCCCACTCACTTAAGTTGGCTTTGCCTAGAATAATAGCGCCGGCATCACGTAACTGTTCTACAAGAAAGGCATCATCTTCCGGGTAGTTTTCTGCGAATAATAATGACCCCCCGGTATTCGCCATGCCGTCGGCGGTATCAATGTTGTCTTTTAAAATAACAGGAATACCGTGTAATGGACCGCGAATCTCGCCTTGTTCGCGCTCGGCATCAAGCCGTCTGGCATCTGTCAGAGCATTCCCGTTGACGCTGTTTACCGCTCGTAAGTTCGCACCCTGACGATTATGGGTATTAATGCGTTGCAGGTAATATTGTGTGAGTTGTTCGGCGCTTAAATCACCATTGGTCATGGCGTTTTGCAACTCAATAACAGAGGCATCCTGCCAGGAAAACTTGTCTTGCTCCGTCGGCTGTGTCTGACAGGCCGATAAGGTCAGAATAAATAGAAATGCAACGAGTTGTCTCATGCCAAAGCCTTTGTTGTTTTTATGTTTTTCATAAAGTGGCATAACTTTTCCTGTAAGGCGAGTCATGTGAATAAAAATCAGGTAAAATAGCGTCAATTGTCGATAAAGAGCGGAAATTGGTTAGCACTATGCGGGTATTGGGTATTGAAACGTCTTGTGACGAAACGGGTGTTGCGGTGTACGAAACCGAAAAAGGCTTATTAGCACACCAGTTGTACTCGCAGGTGAAACTGCATGCCGACTACGGCGGCGTAGTGCCCGAGCTGGCATCGCGTGACCATGTACGTAAAACCTTACCGCTGATTAAAGCAGCGCTTAAAGAAGCCGGTATCACTCATCAGCAACTGGACGGCATTGCCTATACCATGGGGCCTGGGTTAGTCGGTGCTTTACTCGTGGGTGCCTGCATCGGCCGCAGTCTGGCCTTTGGCTGGAATTTGCCGGCAGTGGGTGTTCACCATATGGAAGGGCATTTGCTGGCTCCTATGCTGGAAGAGAACCAACCCGAATTCCCGTTCGTTGCTTTACTAGTGTCTGGTGGTCACACTCAATTGGTTCAGGTAAAAGGAATAGGCGATTACCATTTACTGGGTGAATCAGTGGACGACGCGGCAGGTGAGGCTTTCGATAAAACCGCTAAGCTGATGGGGCTGGATTATCCCGGAGGACCACGATTGGCGGCTCTGGCAGAACAAGGTAACAGTGACCGATTTACTTTCCCCAGACCAATGACAGACAGGCCTGGGCTTAACTTTTCATTCAGTGGCCTGAAAACCTCTGCGGCCAACACTTTGGCTGCTAATGACCATGATGAGCAGACCCTGGCGGATATTGCGCGGGCATTTGAAGATGCGGTGGTCGATACCCTGGTTATTAAATGTCGCCGTGCGCTAAAAGAAACCGGCTACAAGCGTTTGGTCGTTGCTGGTGGTGTCAGTGCCAATAAACATTTACGCGCCAAACTGGAAGCTTTACTGGAAAAACAAAAGGGCCAGGTGTTTTATCCCCGCACGGAGTTCTGCACCGACAACGGCGCGATGATTGCCTTAGCGGGCGCTCTGCGTTTAGAAGCAGGGGAACGTGAGTCACTTGCAGTAAAAACACACCCAAGATGGCCGATGACAGATTTAAAACCGATGGCAGTGGCTAGCGACGCCGTTTAAAGGCTTTTTCTTCGCCGGAAGACAATCGCAAAATATTGGCCTGGTGACGCCATAGTATCAATAGCGAAATCATAATAACCGGCACCGTGTATTGGGGTTTTATCCAATAGGCATAAAAGGGAGCCAGACAAACGGTTACTAGTGCCGCCAGAGACGATACTCTGCTAATACGGAAAACCAGTAACCAGGTTGCAATAAGCAGCAAAGCCATCTCCCAGGCTACCGGAAACATAGCCCCTAATGCGGTAGCAACTGCTTTGCCGCCACGAAAATGGAAGTAGAGCGGGAAAATGTGGCCAAGGCAGGCTGCAACGGCAATTAAGCCAAGGAAAAATGGTTCAATGCCTAAAAAATAAGAACCCCAGACCGGAACCATACCTTTTAAAACATCAAACCATAGAGTTAATAACGCAGGAACTTTTCCGCCAACCCGGTAAACATTGGTTGTTCCGGGGTTGCCCGAGCCTTCTTTGCGCGGGTCAGGTAAGCCCCAGAGCCGGCAGATAACCACAGCACTACTGATAGAGCCCAGAAGGTAGGCTGAAAGTATCATCAGTAAAGTAAGCGCTGTCATGGGGTACGAATCCCTCGTTTGTTAAGGTAGACTGCGATTAAAAGTCAATGCTCCTAGAATAAGCGGTTTTTTGGGCAATTACCACGGGTTAACACAAATGGAACAAGCAGATATTGATGTCGTTAGCATTGAGGGTCTAACTGTAGAGACCATCATTGGTGTCTATGATTGGGAAAAAGAAAAAAAACAGCGGTTGGTGCTGGATATTCAGATGAGCTGGGACAACCAGCGCGCGGCAACTACTGATAATATTGACGACGCTTTAGATTATGCACTGGTGAGCGAGCGGGTGTCTGGCTGGGTAGCAGAAAAGCCGCGTCAGCTAATAGAAACGGTCGCCGAAGGTGTTGCCAGCCTCATTTTAAATGAGTTCGGAGTACAGAACGTTGAAGTGCGGGTGGCTAAACCCGGAGCTGTGCCTAATGCTAAAACGGTCGCCGTAAGCGTTCGCCGAAGTGTTTTCGACAGCCCATTTGGTTAAGAGGATAAGTTGTGGCGCAAGTTTTTCTCGGAATAGGCTCTAATACGGATCGTGAAAAACACATTCGTGCGGGCTTAGAAGCAATTGCCAAAAGCTTTGACTGGCGTCAACGTTCAAGAATTTTTTGCAGCGCTTCGGTGGGGTTTTCCGGCAGTGATTTTTACAACCTGGTGGTCGAGGTAGAAACTGACCTTTCTGTTACCGAAGTTCTGGCCGAGTGTAAGCGCATTGAACAGGAAAACGGACGGGTTCCGGGCAGTGCCAAGTTCAGCCCGCGAACCTTAGACATTGACGTTTTATTGTACGATGACGTTATTCGGGAGCTACAGCCGCAGTTGCCTCGTGGTGAAATTCTTGAAAATGCTTTTGTGCTCTGGCCGCTGGCTGAAATTGCCGGAAGGCGTCTGCATCCGCTTTTAAATGTAAGCTACCAGCAGTTGTGGGAGCAATACCAGCAGACCCATAAAGACTCGCCACAACAATTAGAGCCGATTAGTGACACTCATTGGCTGGAAGATTAACTCACTGCCTCAGCCAGTATTTGTTCACGCTGTTCGCGTAAAGCATCGCCCAGGGCTTTACCGGTAAAGCCTTGCTGCTGCAAAGTCTCAGCATTAAGCGCTGCTGCTTTTTTTGCCCCCGAACGTAACTTTTTATGCTGATCCGCGATACTTTGCTGTTGCGTGGATTTACTATATTCAGCTTGCCTTAACTGCAGTAACTGTTCGAGCTTTTCGGGACGACGCCAATAGTCAATTTGTTTTAGTATCGCTGCTAGCTGGACTTTTTCGGGGAGCTCCGGTGAAGTAATAAAATCCTCATGATTTCTAGCCAGCAAAGCGCAGTCACGGTAATGATTCGGAATAGCCAGTTGCCGACAGAACTGCTTCAGGTTCTCAGGAGTTGCCTGCTCTATAAACAAGCTGGCAAATCTGAGTGTCGTAGAATCGGAATAAGCTGATGTTCTTTGCAAACGCTGCAATTGTGAATCATCGGCGGTTATTCCGGGCAACACCTGAGAAAGCCCCTGTATGTCTTTAAGCAGAGTTAAAAAAACGGTTGGCGTTTGGGTTGCCAGCGACTTCTCCCATTCCCGCCAGACCCGCTCCGGGACTAAGTGGCGGAGCTCCTGACTGGCTGACATTTCTTGCAGCAGTTGCAGAGTTTCCCCGGCCACGGTAAAACCTAAGTGAGCAAAACGCGCGGCAAAGCGTGCCACTCTTAATACCCGTAGCGGATCCTCGGTAAAAGCCTCAGAAACATGACGTAATTTACGGTCTTCAACGTCCTGTACGCCATTGTATGGATCGACTATCTTGCCGCTTTCGCTTTGTGCTATAGCGTTAATGGTTAAATCCCGACGCGCCAGGTCATCCTCTAAAGTGACTTCAGGAGAGGCGAAAACGTCAAAACTGGTGTGGCCCTTGCCGGATTTTCGTTCAGTGCGGGCCAGTGCGTATTCTTCGCGGGTGCTGGGGTGCAGGAATACCGGAAAGTCTTTGCCGACTTGCTGAAACCCTTGTTTTAATAAATCTTCTGCACGGGAACCCACCACGACCCAGTCACGTTCGTGCACGGGTAATTTCAGAAGTTTGTCGCGTACTGCGCCGCCAACTAAGTATACGTCCACTGCTCACCTCAACTTTGTTTGGCATGATCATGTCGAATCACTGGTCGATGTGCAAGCAAGTCGTTACACTGTTGGACAAATAATAACAGCAGCATTATAGCGGACCGATATGTATCAAAACTATTTTGGTCTTCAGGCAGAGCCGTTTTCCATTGCCCCGGACCCGAATTACCTTTATCTGAGTGAGCGACACCAGGAGGCTTTGGCGCACCTTACGCAAGGACTGCAGGGCAGTGGCGGCTTTATTTTGTTAACCGGGGAAGTTGGAACAGGCAAAACTACGGTATCCAGAGCGTTACTGGAGCAGCTGCCCGAGTCAACGGAAACGGCGTTTATTCTTAACCCTATGCTGAATGAGGATGAACTGCTTGCAAGTTTGTGTGATGAATTTGGCATTCGTTATCAAAAACGCTCCGCGACCCGCAAAACACTGACCGATAAGCTCAGCCAGTTTTTTCTGAAAGCCAATGATGATGGCCGCCAGTGTGTGGTGCTTATTGATGAAGCCCAGCATCTGCGGCCTCAGGTGCTGGAGCAACTGAGGTTACTGACCAACTTAGAGACTCATGACCGTAAGTTGCTTCGGGTCATTTTAATTGGTCAGCCGGAATTACAAGACTTACTGCGTCGGCAGGAACTTCGTCAACTGGCACAGCGTATTACCGCCCGCTATCATATTTTGCCGCTGACAGAGCAGGACACGCAACGCTACATTGCTTACCGCCTGCAGGTGGCCGGCGCAAACCGGCCTTTGTTTACTGCTGCTGCAGGAAGGAAGGCACACCAGTTAACGCAGGGTATTCCCCGTTTATTAAACCTTTATTGTGACCGGGCATTGCTGGCAGCTTATACGGAATCCAGTAGCGAAGTGTTGCCAAGGCATATACAGCAAGCGCATATTGAACTGAATGGCACTACCGGTAGCAGGAATCGGCAGCCACACTCGGCTTTATGGCGCTGGGCGGGGGCTTTTGTGCTTCTTGTTGCCAGCGCTATTGGCAGTTACACCCTGATTAACAATACCGAAAAACCATCGGATGATGCTACCAGCAGTCAATATCAGGCCGCAAAGGAGCTGGCTAGTGTCTGGGGCTTGCCTGAACCGCCGGTAGATGCGGATTTTTGTCAGTGGGTAGAACAATATGATCTCGCTTGCCTTGAGTTAAACCAGAGCCTGCAGCAGCTGCGCAGCATTAACTACCCGGCATTGCTTTATAAGCGAGATAAAAGCGCCGATTTAATAACCGATGGTACGGCGATAGATACTACTGGCTGGAACGGGGCTTTCCTTATTTTGTATCAACAGCCGCTGGCTGAAAACGGCGACACACACCGCCAGTGGGTTCGTGAACAGCTGGAAAAACACCTGAGTTCTGAATGGGAAAGTCAGTCATCAGTTGAACAATTTAAAGCACTGCAAAAAAGCCAGGGGCTGCGGGTAACCGGAAAGCTGGATGAAGCGACAATGGCATGGCTGGCATCACGCGCGTCTGACTTTGGGCCCCGATTGAGTAAAGAAAGCGAGTAAAGAGAGCAAGTAATGTCATCCTTATTAAAAGCGTTAAAGCAGCAACAGTCGCCATTATTAAAGCAAACCTCAGTGCTTGATGCCTCGCTTATGGCTAACGATAAACACAACCGTAGCTGGAGTTGGTTACTTTGGCCTTTGGCGCTTATTCTCGGCGCAGTGCTGGGCTCTGCCGGAGCTGTTTGGCTTGGTGAAACAAACCAGTCTGAACGTCCTGAAGCGGAAAGATTCCGGTGGGGGGAAACCGCCAGTATTGAATCGGTTGAATGGGAAGCTGAACCCGAACCCGCTCCGGAGGAAGAACCTGAATTAACACAGAGTGCTGGTCAACAGCAATCGTCAGAATCGGAACCAGCCGGGCAAGCAGGAGCGCAGCGGCAAGCTCTGGATCTTTCGACTGTTTCGCCAGACTTATTACAGCGCTTTGAAGCGGCAGTGAATGATACCAGCACCGGTGATCATAGAACCGATACCAGTGTCATACCTTCATTAAGTGAACTTTCACGCTCGTTCCAGCGACAGGTACCAGCGTTTAGTTATGACAGCCACATGTATCGTTCCAGCGCGTCGCAGCGGTGGATTGAACTGAATGGCCAGCGACTGTACGAGGGCGATGCGTTAAGTCAGCTGACAATATTGCGAATAGAGCCACAAAAGGTGGTTTTGGTGAAAGACTCACAGGCATTCTCCCAGCCAGCATTAGAAGACTGGCAACCATAGAAATTATTGACATCCTGCTATGGGATTCATACTCTTGTGCAATAAAGTTTAAACAGGCGTTTAAATTATTAGTTTGAACGCTTCGTGATCCCTACAAGAGGTAATGATATGGCTGACTACAGAGCTCCCCGCGACGACATGGATTTTGTTCTGCATGATGTATTCCGCGTTGCTGATGACTGGCAGCAGACTCCGGAACTTGCCGACATGATGGACGTTGAAACTGCTGGCGCTATTCTTGATGAAGGCGCAAAAGTTGCAGAAAACTTGGTTGCCCCCATAGCCCGCGAAGCGGATGAAGAAGGCGTTAAGTTTAAAGACGGAGAGGTGACAACACCTAAAGGCTATAAAGAGAACTTTCGCCAGTTGGCTGAAGGTGGCTGGGTTGGTGTAACGGCAAACCCCGATTTTGGCGGCATGGGGCTGCCGAAATCTTTATCTGCTCAATACGAAGAAATGCTTTGCAGCGCGGACATCGCCTTTTCGCTTTATCCGGGCCTAACCTCCGGCGCTATCATGGCAATTAATTCGCATGGCAGTGATGAGCTGAAGAACCATTATTTACCGCGTATGGTTTCGGGTGAATGGACAGGCACCATGTGTCTGACCGAGCCGCATGCCGGGACGGATTTAGGCATTATTCGCAGTAAGGCGATTCCCGCGCAAGACGGCAGTTTTTCGCTTAGCGGCACCAAAATATTTATTACTGGCGGTGAGCACGATTTAACCGACAATATTGTGCATCTGGTGCTGGCAAAATTGCCTGACGCACCGGCGGGAACAAAAGGTATTTCGTTGTTCGTGGTGCCTAAGTTTTTGTCCGACGAGCAAGGTAACCTGACCGAACGTAACAATGTTAGCTGCGGTTCTATTGAACACAAAATGGGTATTCACGCATCAGCAACCTGTGTGATGAACTTTGATGGTGCAAAAGCCTGGCTTGTAGGTGAGCCTCATCGTGGTTTACCCGCTATGTTTACCATGATGAACTATGAGCGATTAGGCGTTGGTATTCAGGGGCTGGGAGCGGCAGAGCGTTCGTACCAAAATGCTCTGGAATACGCGAAAGATCGTATTCAGGGACGCGGCGCAAAAGCAACTCGTAACGACCAAGCCGAAGCCGACTCAATTTTAGTGCACGGCGATGTGCGCCGTATGTTGCTGACAATGAAGTCTCTGACTGAAGGTGGTCGCGCGTTTTCGACCTGGGTCGGGCAGCAGCTCGATCGTTCAAAATATGCCGGGGATGACAAGGTTAGGCAAAAGGCCGATGCCATGGTGGCGTTATTAACGCCTGTTGCGAAAGCTTTTTTAACCGATACTGGACTGGAGTCGACCATTCATGGCCAACAGGTTTTTGGTGGGCACGGTTATGTCAGAGAGTGGGGCCAGGAACAATTGGTTCGCGATACTCGTATAGCTCAAATATACGAAGGCACTAATGGTATTCAGGCGCTGGACTTGCTGGGGCGTAAAGTCTTTGGTTCACAAGGCCAGCTACTGCAGCCGTTTAATGAGGAAATTCAGAGCTTCCTGGAGGAATCCTCTACCAGCAGCGAATGGATAAAGCAGCGTGAGCAATTGCAGCAGGCGCTGAATATATTGAATGGTGTCAGTGAAGAAGTACTGCAAAAAGCGGCTGGTGATGAGAACTTAGTAAACAGTGTGGCGGTTGAGTATCTTCATCTGGTAGGTTATGTTTCTTACGCTTACCTGTGGCTGAAAATGGCAATAGCCGCAGAACCGCTGTTAAATGACAAGCCATACCTGGCAACGAAAGCAAAAACGGCACGTTTCTATTTTGCCCGCATTTTGCCGCGCATTCATAGCCTGGCAGCCGCGATAAAAGATGGTAGTGAAAGCCTTTACTTACATAGCGACGATGACTTCTAAAGACGAAAAAAAAGAAAGCAATGCATTGACGTTTTATCGTGATAGTCGCCGCCCCCAGGCTTGGGGCGGCTTCTTTTTAGCGATATGGATGGCAATTTATATTGGCGATGCAGTTCCCTTATGGATTATCGTTTCAGGCGCGCTGCTGACCATGGCCATTGTTATGGCAATTGTGGTGAAGTTCAGGCCATTACAACCAGCCGCGTTTTATAACAACCTTGAGCTAACGGAAAAGCGCTTAATTTTACCTCCCAGAACTTACCAGTTGGAAAACCCGCCGGTGCTGCAGCAGTATGAAAAAGATTTAGCCGGTTTACGGTTTGTTGATGAAAAAGGGCAGCGGCAGGAAATAATTGTCGTTTTAAATGACAGCCTAAGACAGCAACTGGAAAACTATCAGGTAGAGCTAAAAAGTTACGAAGAAAAATAAACGAAGAGTAAAGTAAAAAGCCAGCGATTTCTCGCTGGCTTTTTTGTCTCTTGCTGGCCTTTAATCGTCTAAAGACAACAAGGTTGCGTTACCGCCAACGGCAGTAATGTTGTCACTGCGCGTTTTTTCGGTGATAAAACGAGTAAGGTAGTGTGGACCACCGGCTTTCGGTCCGGTACCAGACATGCCGCGACCACCAAATGGTTGTACGCCGACAATCGCACCTATCTGGTTACGGTTAATGTAGACGTTACCCACATCAATACGGCTAGCCACGTCGTGAGCGAAGGTTTCGTTACGGCTGTGAATACCGAAAGTTAAACCAAAGCCAGTGTTATTGATGCTCTCAATAACCTCGTCAATTTCACTCGTTTTAAAGCGAATAACGTGCAAAATAGGACCGAAGTTTTCTTTCACCAACTGGCTGATACTGTCAATTTCGATTGCTGTAGGGGCAACAAAAGTACCACCCATAGCGTAATCGGGCAGTGGCGCGCGGGCAATTAGGCGGCCAGCCTGCTGAATATCAGATATGTGCTGTTCCAGGTTGGTTTTAGCAATTCCGTCGATAACCGGGCCAACGTCAGTTTCATGCAGCAGTGGGTCACCAACTTGCAGCTCTTCCATAGCGCCACGTAGTAAGTCGAGGACACGGTCAGCAACATCATCCTGTACGAACAGAACACGCAGAGCCGAACAACGCTGTCCCGCACTCTGGAAGGCACTGGCAACGATATCGGTGACAACCTGTTCCGGCAGAGCAGTAGAGTCAACCATCATAGCGTTCTGTCCGCCGGTTTCAGCAACCAATGGCACAATTGGACCAGTACGCGCCGCTAGCGCGCGGTTAATGGCCTGAGCGGTATAGCTTGAACCGGTAAAGCAAACGCCGGCAATGTCTTCCTGGCTGGTTAAGTAGCTACCGACCTCGGCGCCACTGCCCGGCATAAAGTGCAATACGTTACCCGGAATGCCTGCTTCCAAAGCCAGCTGCACTGCGCGGTATGCGATAAGCCCGGTTTGTTCTGCTGGTTTAGCAATAACTGAGTTACCGGTAACCAAAGCGGCTGCAACCTGGCCGACGAAAATGGCAAGGGGGAAGTTCCATGGGCTGATACAGATGAAAGTTCCACGACCTTCAACGAACAGCTCATTATCTTCGCCTGTTGGACCCGGTAACTGAATAGGACCACCCATGAGTTCACGCGCCTGGTTGGCGTAATAGCGACAGAAATCAACGGCTTCGCGAACTTCGTCGATACCGTCCTGTAAGCCTTTGCCTGCTTCTACTGAACACAGCGCAATAAGCTCGTTGCGGTTCGCTTCCATTAAGTCGGCAAATTTCTCTAAGCATTCCGCCCGCTCTTCGGTTGGAACGTTACGCCAGGATTTGTAGGCAGCGTTCGCACTTTTCAGTGCTTGTTCAGAGAGCTTTTTATCACCCCAGTAGATACTGCCAACCTGCTTTGAGGTTTCCTGAGGACTGGTAATACTGACATGGTGGTCGGTTTCTATGGTTTTCCCATCGACGATGGGACCGCCTTGCCATTGTTTGTCACGGTATTGTTGAACCGCTGCAATAAAATCATCTGCTTGTGAGTGAATATTCATATTCAATCCTAATGAATTTGTGCGATCCCCATACATTTCTGAGGGAAGTGGAATTTTGCTGTTTGCGTATTTTTCGTGGCCGGACGCGGTTTTCATCGGGTGCTCGACCAGATCATTAACCTGCGTATCAGAGTCCAGTAGTTTATGGACAAATGACGAGTTAGCACCATTTTCCAGCAACCGGCGAACCAAATAGGGCAGCAAATCTTTGTGAGGGCCAACTGGTGCATATATACGCACCACCATACCTGGATTTTGCTCCATTATAGTGTCATACAAGCTGTCACCCATGCCGTGCAAACGCTGATACTCAATGCGACGTTGATGGGTCTCATTCATTTGTTGAATGGCCATAAAGGTTTGCGCGTTGTGAGTCGCGAGTTGTGGATAAATGGCACCGTCAGTATCGTCACTCAGTAAGTATCGGGCACAAGCCAGATATGAAATGTCGCTGTGTGACTTACGAGTAAATACCGGGTAGCCAAGCAGACCGTTTTCCTGAGTCCACTTAATTTCGTTATCCCAATAAGCCCCTTTTACCAAGCGAACCGGAATTTCATCACCACACTCTTTTGCCAGTGCAGTTATCCAGCACAAGGTTGGTAGTGCACGCTTCGAGTAGGCCTGTACAACCAAACCAAAACGTGGCCAGCCTTTACAGACGCCGCTGCGGTAGACTTTCTCAAACAGCTCCATTGAAAGCTCGTGGCGATCGGCTTCTTCGGCATCAATGGTCACACCAACGTCGGCTTCTTTGGCCAGCTTGACCAGTTCGGTCAACGTGGTGGCCAGCTCAGTTAGTACACGTTCGTGATTTGATGCTTCATAACGAGGGTGCAAGGCTGACAATTTAATTGAAATTGTCGGGCGCGGCGCATCCGGGTTATTGAATTCTTCTTTGGTTATCGTCTTAATTGAGTTGACGTACTGCTGCTTGTAGTAATCCGCATCCTTCATGGTTAATGCGGCTTCGCCAAGCATATCGTAAGCGTGAGTGTAGCCCTTGTCGCGGTTATCACGGCTTTCTTTCAAGGCTTCCTCAATGGTACGTCCTAGCACGAACTGTTTACCCATAATTTGCATGGCGGTATAGGTTGCTTTGCGAATAATAGGTTTACCGAGTTTGCGAACCAGACGACGGAACGCACCGCGCGGTGTTTCCATGGCTTTGCCTGTAGGGTTTGTCACACTGTTTGTCAGTGCTAATCCCCAGGTGCCTGAGTTAACTAACCAAGACGCGCTCTGGCCCATATGCTTCTGCCAGTCTCCGCCGGAAAGTTTGTCTTGAATTAACGCATCAGCTGTATAAGCATCAGGAATTCGCAATAATGCCTCGGCAAGGCACATTAAAATAATGCCTTCTTTGGTATCTAAGCTGTACTCTTGCAGAAATGCGTCGACGACGCCGTTATCTGCCTGTTCCCTCACTTGCTCAACTAATTTAGCTGCGCGCTCGGTTACTGCGCTAACCGTATCATCATCGGCAGGAACCAGCGGCAACAGTTCACGCATATATTCGTCTTCATCAACAATATAATTGTCAGTAATTGCCTGCTGTAAGGACTTTAAGTCCTCAGCCTGATGCTGTTTGGATAGCACCTCACTCGCTTTGAACATAGCATCTCCTGTGTAGCCAGGCCGAAGCTCGGCGTGCTTCCCCAAAGTTGGGAATCGGCGCAAGTATAAGCTTATTTTTGCGCGGGTAAAGACCCTTCATGGTCGGATCTCACGTTGCAACTTTTCACCCTTGGTGTCAAGTGAACTAAATGCCCGTGTTTGTTGACCGTTAGCCGCCAAGCCAGTACCTTTAATCTAACTTATTAAACGCATCGGAATCGATTTATGTCACAAGAAGTTGAGCTCAAGTTACTGATTGCTCCAGAACAGCGAGAAAAAGCACTCGAAGTCTGCCAGTCGTTGGCGGATTCTCATAAGGCAAAACCCCGCAAAGAACAATTTGAACTCAAAAATTCCTATTTTGACACGTCCGATTTACGTTTACGTCAGTTCGACATTGGATTACGGATACGCAGCGATAAAGATCATAAAGAGCAGACGGTGAAACTGGCTGGTCGGGTTATGGGCGGTATGCATCAAAGGCCTGAGTACAATATTGATATTGATAGCGACAAACCAGACTTAACCCTGTTTGATAACGAGATATGGCCGGATGACTTTCCGGTTTACGATATTCAGCGCGATTTGGACACCTTGTTTGTGACTAATTTCACCCGAACCCGTTGGCGGCTTCCCAGTGGCGAAGGTGTAATCGAAATGGTTTTTGATGAAGGTCAAATAGAGTCGGGCGAGCAGCGAGAACCTATAGCGGAAATTGAACTGGAGTTACAGGGTGGTTCTTTAACCGAGGTATATCGCCTGGCGCACGAGTTAGTGAAAAAAGCCGGTGCGCGGGTCGGCTCGTTAAGTAAAGCAGCAAGGGGCTATCTGCTGGCTGGAAAAAGCTTGTTGGAGCCTTTTACACAAATGCACTATGTACCAATCCACTCTGAGCAAAATGTAGGTCAGGCGCTTTACCGATCGTTAGAGTCTGGCTTGCGTCATTGGCAGCATAATGAAGCCTGTCTGGACTTCCAGCCCAGTGTCCGGGCGGTACAGGGAATGGCGGACGGCATGCAAATGGTGCGGGTTGTGTTGGAGCAGCTCATTGAGAACGGTGTTGGAGAGCGACGGTTGCTGACTGGCATATCGCAAATAACTGCGAAGCTGCAGTGGCTCAAGCGCTTTGAAGGGCTGGATGAGCTAACCGCTGAAGATGGGGCTTATCATCGTGCGCTTAAGCGTTACAGCAAATTGTATGAATCTTTAGTCAACAGTCAGGAGGATGTTATTCGCCTGAATGAGGTCGCTGAATTAGTGCATTCTGCCGCATACCAGAAAACCGTACTGGGGTTGTCGGAATTTCTGTTGAAAGAAGAAATGACAGAGGAGCTGGAGCAGCCGGTTTTGCCCTGGAGCAGTCAACTCTTAAAAAGCGACTGGCAGCTGGTACAAACGGCATTTTCTGAGCACGAAAAGCTTAGTGAAGAAGGGTATCTTAAGCTGCTGACCCCCTTGCAAAATAGCCTTTTGATGGGGACTTGTTTCGGACATTTATTTGATGCGGATTTGAGAGAAAGTTTTCGTTTGCCCTGGCAGGATTTAGCCCGGGGTATTCGTGAAATTACCGCATTGCATATTTTGCATGAGCGTATTCGGGATCGCGACGATGAAGTGGATGAAAAACTGATGGACTGGCAAAAAGTACAGCGAGAATCCCTGTTAAAAGCTCTTGAATATTCTCGCAAAGCTGCGCTGAAACGTGAACCATACTGGTTAAATTAAGGTGGTTATGCTAACTCCCGACAATAAATTGATGAGCGAGACGGAAACAGCCTGGGAACGTTTTAAAGAGGTTGCAGAGAGTATTAAGCTCACAGCTGAACAGGAGCAGATATTACGGGCTCTATTCGCTGTCAGCCCGTTCATTGGAAGGGTTGCAGAAAGTTACCCCGAGCATCTTATAACCGATTTTTTTGACGGCAGTGGAACCACTGTTTATTTGGTTGATGCTGAAAGCTACGGTGACCGTATAGCAGAGTCGTTAAGTCAAATAACGAACGAAGATGAGGCAAAAAAATGCCTACGGAGACTACGACACTGCTGGATGGCGAAGCTTGCCGCAGCCGATATTCTGCAGCAAGTGTCGTTAAAGGAGTCTTTGCACCATTACAGTACCTTTGCTGATGCAGCAATTAGTAAAAGTCTGGAGTGGTTGTTTGAGCGTTTTGTCCAGCGCCACGGTAAACCGCTTGATGCTAATGACCAGCTAATGCCTATGCTGGTCATTGGTATGGGCAAGCTGGGCGGAAAAGAGCTTAATTTTTCGTCCGACATTGACCTTATTTTTGCTTTTCCTGAACAAGGCGAAACACAGGGGCCCGGACGTAATCTGGAGCACGGGGTTTTTTACAAGCGGCTGGCGCAGTCACTTATTGGGTTACTTGACGAGACGACTGCGGACGGGCAAGTGTTCCGGGTCGATATGCGGTTAAGACCTTTTGGTCAGTCGGGCCCGTTGGTAACCAGTTTGAATGCTCTGGAACATTACTACCAGGAGCAGGGGCGCGACTGGGAACGTTACGCCATGGTTAAAGCCCGCATGATAGGGGCTGATGGACAATATGAGCAAGCGTTTCAGCAGTTGATACGACCTTTCGTTTACCGTCGTTATATTGATTTTGGTGCCATTGAAGCGCTGCGTAAAATGAAGCTTTTAATTACCCAGGAAACCCGCCGACAGGGAGTTAAAAATAACATCAAGCTGGGTGCCGGCGGGATTCGCGAAGTGGAATTTATTGTCCAGGCGCATCAGCTTATTCGCGGAGGGCAGGAAAAATCACTGCAGACACGTTCAGTTTACATTGCTATGAACGGTCTGGTGGAACTCGATTTGATCAGCTCGGAGCATGCTAGCCAGCTACTGGAAGATTACGAGTATTTGCGGGTTATTGAGCACCGTTTGCAACAAATTGATGACCAGCAAACGCAGCAACTACCTAACGATGAAACAGGTCGCGCACGGCTGTGCGCAATGTTGAATGAACCTGAGTGGGAGAGCTTGCAGAGAAAAATTGACGAGTGCATGGAGCGCATTCATGCAGAGTTCCAGCAGGTGGTTGGTGCGGAGTCTGAAGATGACGAGGATGAACAAGGCTTACAGGTTTTGTGGCAGGACATGCTGGATGATGATGCTGCGATAGAAATCATAGAAAGTGAAGGGGTTGATGAACCCAAGGCTTTATGGGCTCTGATTAAAAACTTTCGTCAGGAGAGCCGGCGTCGAAGTTCAGGTCCAAGAGGGCGTTCAGCATTAGCAAGGTTAATGCCGATAATGCTTCGACATGCTATTCAGCATCAGCACCCGGAACGTTTGCTGGAAAGGCTGCTTTCTATTATTAAAGCGGTTATGAGCCGAACGGCGTATATTGAATTGCTGGCTGAAAACCCCGGCGCCCGCGAGCAGCTTTGCAAATTGTGTATGGCCAGCCCATGGATCTCTGAACAGCTGGCTTTGCACCCCATACTTCTGGATGAACTGATTGACCCGCAGCAGCTTTACAGCCTGCCTGAGTCAAAGGATTACGCGGCTGTGCTGCGCGAATACCTTGTACGTATTCCTGAACAAGATTTAGAAACACAAATGGATGCGTTGCGTCAGGCTAAGCAGGCACTGCAACTTAAAATTGCCGCAGCGGATATTAGCGGCGTTTTAGAATTGATGAACGTCAGTGATCATTTAAGTGCTCTTGCAGAAGCGACTATCGCTGAAGTGGTTGGCCTGGCCTGGCAACATCTGACTCAAAAACACGGAAAGCCTGCAGGAACCAGCATTGACAATACCGGTTTCGCCGTAATTGGATACGGAAAATTGGGTGGGCAGGAGCTTGGGTATGGCTCCGATCTTGACTTGGTTTTTGTAACGGATGCCAATTATCAGGGGCAAACAGACGGGCAACGACCTATTGAGGTTCAGCAGTTTTACTTACGCCTGGCACAACGAGTTCTGCATTTATTCACTACCCGAACGGTTGCTGGCATTTTGTATGACGTGGATTTACGCTTGCGGCCGTCAGGACAGGCCGGTTTATTGGTGACACAGGTGAATTCTTTTGCCCGTTATTTGCGGGATGACGCCTGGACCTGGGAATTACAGGCATTGGTGCGTGCGCGACCCGTATACGGTGTTCCTGCATTAAGAGACACGGTTATGGATATACGCCGGAGCGTTCTTTCTCAACAACGAGATGAACACGAACTGCGTCAGAATATTGTTAAAATGCGTGAAAAAATGCGTGAGCATCTGACCCAAAGAAACAGCCGGAAATTCGACTTAAAACAAGACCCGGGCGGTATCGCCGATATTGAATTTATCACTCAGTATCTGGTTTTGCGTTATGCGCATCAATATCCAGAGCTATGTAAATACAGTGATAACGTCAGGCTTCTGACTGAAGCGCAACAGTTACATTTACTAACAGAAGTAGACGCTCAAAACTTAATTAACGCGTTTCAAATCTTCCGCTGTGAGAGTCATTCGCTGGCGTTACAGGGAGAGCAGTTATTGGAGGAACACAACCTGGATAATGAACGTCAGGCTGTGCTCAACTGCTGGAATCACTTACTGGAAGATGACTGATAGTAGCTTGGCATGTTGGGGTCAGGACGAGTCTTAAACCGGCGGTGAACCCAGAGATATTGTGTCGGAGCTTTTAGAATGGCGTCTTCCACTAAACTATTCACGCGTTCGGCATCCGCTTTTTTGTCTCCTGTGGGGAAATTGTCAAGCGGCGGTTCGTAAAAGAGATCGTAACCGCTTCCGTCGTCACGTCTGACGCAACGGCTTACCATGACTTTGCAGTTAGGGTTGCGGGCAAAAAGCATAGTGCCCAAGGTTGTTGAAGCATCCGGCACGGCAAAGAACTTAACAAATTCGACGCGACGACGACCATAATCCTGATCCGGAAGATAGCCGGCGATGTCACCTTCACTAAGCGATCTCATCATGGCTTTAACATCGCGACGCTGGATCATATATTTGTTTGAACGCCCTCTGCCGCGGGTTTGTAAGAACTCCATGACCGCATTATTGTGTGGGCGATAAAGACCAACAGCTGGCTCGACAAAGCCATGTAAGCGGGCGTGAACTTCGAGGCTAAGGAAGTGAAATAGCAGTAGCAGAACACCACTGCCATCTTCCTGAGCCTGACGCAAATGCTCTTCGCCATGAACATGCAGTTTACGTTTAATCCGCCAGCTCGGCCACCACCAGGCCATGCCCACTTCAAAGTATGCGATTCCGGTATTTTTAATATTTTCGGTTAGCAATGTCTCGATTTTCTCATTGCTGTATTCCGGAAAGCAAAGCCTTAAGTTGGTACGGGCAATATTCACCCGGCGCGGCATGAGTTTTTTAAACAGCAAGCCAAGCCCACGACCCATGGCCAGCTGTAGTCGATAAGGTAGCCATGACACACTATACAGGATGAAAACACCGAGCCAGGTAAGCCAAAACTTAGGATGTAAAAAGTAGAATTTAAATTTGGGAGGTTCGATCACAGCTGATGTCGCTTATTATTCGCTATTTGCCGCGGATAGTAACATAAAAATTCAAAAATGAGGCACCGCCAATAGTCAGGCGGTGCCGTGGTCTGCGCAGCTAGTCTGCGGCAGTGCCTTGTACGTTTTCAGAAAGGCTGCTGTTAATAGCCATCAGGTCTTGTTCCTGCAGCTGGCCGGCTGCTTGTTCAAGTGCCAAAATCTGACGAATATAGCCGTAGCGCGCCTCCGATAAGTTACGCTTTGCATTATACAAATTACGGGTGCTATCGAGTACATCCACAATGGTGCGAGTACCTACTTCAAAACCCGCTTCAGTTGCTTTTAATGCGCTCTCGGCAGATACCACAGACTGTTGGAATGCGTTAATGCTGGCAATAGATGCTGACACCTGGTAATAAGCGTTTCGCACTTCGCGTTCAATATTGCGGCGAGTCTGTACCATTTGTTGGCTGCTTGCAACGTAGTTGTCGCGCGCTTGCGCAACTTCAGATGAGGTACGGAACCCTGAGAAAATGGGAACGCTGACGTTTAGACCTATAGAACGGCTGTCCAGACGTGGTAAGTCAGTGGTCTGTTGGCCACTTTGATCCGAAATAGTACGTTCGTTATCTTGGGTAGAATAGCTCGCTTGCAAAGAAACTGTAGGGTAATGTCCGCTTTGACTCAGTTGAATTTGTTGTTCCGCGATATCCACTAATACCTTACTTTCCAATAGGCTCAGGTTGCTGTTTTCGGCTCTCTTTACCCACTGACGCACATCGTCCGGCGCCGGGCTACTGGGTGAAAAAGTTTCGGTATCCAGTGCCGCCAGAGTTTGTGGGTATTGACCGGTAATTTCACGGATATCTTCCAGCGCAATCTCTACCGCGTTACGCGCCTGAATTTCGCGAGCAACTGCGCTGTCATACTGCGCTTGTGCTTCATGTACGTCAGTAATGGCCGTTAGCCCAACGGAGAAACGCTGTTTGGTCTGTTCAAGCTGACGCTCAATCGCTTTTTTCTCAGCTTCCGCGAAGGATAAGTCATCGCGGGCTTGTAGTGCCTGGAAATACGCATTCACAACGCGAAGCATTAAATCTTGCTGGGCGTTACTGTAAGCAACTTCTGACCGATAAGCTTGTTTTTCAGCAATATCGGCGTTTTTCCAAACGCTCCAGTCAAACAGGCTTTGATTTAGAGTGACCCCAGCTTGCCAGCCTTTAGTATCACTATCAAAAACTTGAATACTAGAATTTACAAATTCAGGAGAGTCGCTGGTCGAATCATTGTAACTTGCTTGACCTGAAATTTGCGGCAGGAATCCTGAGTTGGCAATATCAATACCTTTTTGTGCAGCATTGCGTTCTGCTGCTGCGCGTAATAAGGTCGGGTCATTATCTACGGCTAAACGGTAAATTTGAGCCAAATCTTCAGCATTTGACGTAAAAGAGGCTGTGGTCAATGCCAGACCGACAGCTGCCGACAAAATATGCTTTTTCATGGTAGTCAGATTCCTGTTACTTGACATGCAATTGTTCAATGATTGCGCATAGTTTACATACAGTGTTGAATGATTACCAGTGTAAATGATTTGCGCAGATAGTTTAAGAAAAACATGGTTTCAGAATTCGCTCAAGTGTAACAGAATGTTTGTCTTTAATTACCCCTAAGAAAGGACAGTAAACATGACGATTCGTTTTCACCGAGATGATGTGAAAGTAAAGGAAAAGGCACCTCTTTATCAAGGTTTTTTGTCGGTTTACCGCTATTCTTTACAACATCGGCTGTTCTCTGGTGACTGGAGTCCGGCGATAAACCGGGAATTAATGGAACGCGGGCACGCTGTTGTGGTTATTCCTTACGACCCAGTCCGCGATGAACTGGTTGTTCTGGAGCAATTTAGGGTGGGAGCGCTCGATAATAAAAATGGTCCCTGGTTGTATGAATTTGTCGCGGGTATGTTTGACGCTGACGAGAGCGCAGAGGAAGTCGCTACACGTGAACTAGAGGAAGAAGCAGGGTTAAAAGCTAAGCGCTTAATCTACGCGACCAGCTATTATTCAAGTCCGGGTGGTACCGACGAAAAGTTGACCATTTATATTGCCGAAGTTGACAGCCAGTCGGCTGCCAGTTTTGGCGGGTTACCCGAAGAAGACGAAGATATTCGGGTTCACGTTTTACCCAGAACAGAAGTTATTAGCATGCTCGAACGTGAAGAAATCAACAACGCGGCAAGTGTTATTGGGTTACAATGGTTGTTACTACATCGTGATAAGATGTTCTCTGACCAGGAGCAAAACTGAGGTTTTATTATGCAACAGCGCTATGTTGTCGACGTTGCGGAACTGCACCGGCTAACTGAACTAAATTACGCAGGCTTGTTACCGCTGCTGTCTCAGCTTGAATCTGAATCTGAATCTGAACCTGAAGCTGAAGTTACGCTTTACGCGGGCGAAAACTTAGCTTTCAATTTACGCAACGTTAGTGAATCGCGCTACACCTCAGATATAGAAATTGAGCAATTGAAGCCAAACTGGGCGGATTACTTACAGGCAAAAATGACGGTAAGGTTATACCATGATGTGCGTATGGCTGAGATCATATCCAGTCAGGGGGTTACCCGATTAGCGGCACGTTATCAACAACCTAACCGCGAAATGCGGCACCGAGACGAAAAGCATCAGGTTAATCAGTTTTTGGCTGACTGGTTAACCTTGTGTCGAAAGCAAGGTCATATTCAACCAAAACTCAGTGAAGCCGTTCAGAAATTTATGCCTTACTACTTCAAATAGATGCCAGTTAACGGTAAATTGAGGCAGACTTTTTGCGGATCGAGCCAATAATAAAAACAGGGACTCATGACAGACTATAAATCCGACTCCATTGAGGTGCTGAACGGACTGGAACCGGTTCAGCGCCGCCCCGGTATGTACACTGAAACCTCTCGACCTAACCATTTGGGTCAGGAAGTTATAGATAACAGTGTCGATGAAGCTCTGGCGGGGCACGCTAAATCATTACTAGTTGTTTTGCACCCCGATCAATCTCTCGAAACGACAGATGATGGACGGGGAATGCCAGTGGATGTCCACCCGGAAGAGGGGGTTCCCGGCGTTGAACTGATTATGAGCAAACTGCACGCCGGCGGTAAATTTTCAAATAAAAACTATCAATTCTCCGGTGGTTTGCATGGTGTGGGTATTTCGGTTGTTAATGCGCTTTCCAAGCGCGTAGAGCTGACTATTAAGCGTGACGGCCAGGTTTACGAAATGGCTTACGAAAACGGTGATAAAGTCAGTGAGCTCGAGGTTACCGGTACCGTAGGTAAGAGAAATACCGGCACACGGGTTCACTTTTGGCCAGACCCTCAATATTTCGATTCGGCTAAATTCTCGATAACCAAGCTAAAGCATATTTTGCGAGCTAAGGCAGTACTTTGTCCCGGGCTGAAAATAACCTTCCGCAATAAAATAGACGGTACAGAAGATACCTGGTTTTATCAGGACGGTCTGACCGACTACCTGGTGGAAGCGGTAAAAGATGTACCGACGTTGCCGGAAATGCCGTTTGACGGAAGTTTTAGCTCTCAGACTGAAGGCGTTGACTGGGCCGTTACCTGGCTCCCGGAAGGTGGTGAAGGGGTCTCTGAAAGTTACGTTAATCTCATTCCTACTACGCTCGGCGGTACACATGTTAATGGACTGCGTCAGGGCTTGCTGGAAGCCATGCGCGAGTTTTGCGAGTTTCGTAATTTGTTACCCCGTGGTGTCAAATTAACACCAGACGATGTCTGGGAACGTTGCAGTTACATTCTGTCGACAAAAATGCAGGACCCGCAATTTGCGGGACAGACCAAAGAGCGTTTGTCATCCCGTCAGTCGGCCAGTTTTGTTTCTGGTGTGGTAAAAGACGCTTTTAGCTTGTGGCTGAATGAGCATACCGATCAAGCCGAACTTTTAGCCGATGTGTGTATTAGTAACGCGCAACGACGCTTAAAAGCCAGTAAAAAAGTGGTTCGTAAAAAAGTGACTCAGGGTCCGGCGCTGCCTGGTAAACTCACAGATTGCTCAAGTCAGGAACCAGGCCGCAGTGAATTGTTTTTAGTGGAAGGGGACTCCGCCGGAGGCTCTGCTAAGCAAGCCCGCGATCGCGAGTTTCAGGCCGTTATGCCACTGCGGGGTAAAATCTTAAATACCTGGGAAGTCGATCCCGAGCAAATTTTAGCCTCGCAGGAAATTCATGACATTTCGGTAGCGGTCGGGGTTGATCCAAACAGTGTTGATTTGGACAAATTGCGGTATGGAAAAATTTGTATCCTTGCCGACGCCGACTCCGATGGTTTACACATTGCTACCTTGTTGTGCGCATTGTTCGTAAAACATTTCAGACCGTTGGTCGAGAATGGCCATATTTTTGTGGCGATGCCGCCGTTGTATCGTGTCGATGTGGGCAAAGAAGTCTTTTATGCGTTAGATGAAGCAGAGAAGCAGGGCATTCTGGACCGGATTGAAGCAGAGAAACGCAAAGGCAAAGTGAATGTGCAGCGTTTTAAAGGTCTGGGTGAGATGAACCCACTGACACTGCGAGAAACCACCATGGACCCTAATACCCGCCGGTTAGTCCAGCTGACCATTGATGACGGCGAAGTAATGGAAGAGTTAATGGATATGCTGTTAGCGAAAAAACGCGCTGGTGATCGCCGTACCTGGCTGGAAAGCAAAGGTAACATGGCCGATTTGGCTGAACTGTAAGCACTTGTGAGCAAGGAGAAGTCAGAATGACGACGGAAGTTACAGAAACCCGCCCACTGAGTCGCTTTACTGAAGAGGCCTACCTTAATTACTCCATGTACGTAATTATGGACAGGGCGCTGCCAAATATTGGCGATGGCCTGAAACCGGTACAGCGACGCATTGTTTACGCCATGTCAGAGCTGGGCTTGTCTGCATTAGCAAAATATAAGAAATCGGCGCGTACCGTGGGGGACGTGCTGGGTAAGTTTCATCCGCATGGTGACAGCGCCTGTTATGAAGCAATGGTAATAATGGCTCAGTCTTTTACCTACCGTCACCCTCTGGTGGACGGTCAGGGTAACTGGGGGTCTCCGGATGACCCTAAATCTTTTGCGGCTATGCGTTATACCGAAGCTCGGTTGTCTAAGTTCAGCGAAGTGCTGCTGAGCGAACTGGGTCAGGGCACGGTTGACTGGATACCGAACTTTGACGGAACCATGAAGGAACCTCAAGTTTTGCCAGCGCGGTTGCCCCATATTTTGTTGAATGGCGTAACCGGTATTGCCGTTGGCATGGCGACGGACATTCCTCCGCACAATGCCCGTGAAGTGGCAAATGCTTGCGCGATGTTACTGGAAAAGCCGGGCAGCCAGCTTGAAGATATAATGGAAGTGTTGAAGGGCCCGGACTATCCGACAGATGCAGAAATCATTACGCCGTCGGAAGACATCGTTAAATTGTACGAAACTGGGCGTGGCAGCATTAAAATGCGAGCTTGTTACAGCGTTGCAGACGGCGAAATTGTTATTACGGCGCTGCCACATCAGGCCTCGGGTGCAAGGGTTTTAGAGCAAATAGCTCAGCAGATGCAGGCGAAAAAGCTTCCTCTGGTATCTGATCTGCGCGATGAGTCTGACCACGAGAACCCAACCCGCTTGGTTGTGGTTCCTCGTTCGAATCGGGTCGACACCGAACAGTTAATGAACCACCTGTTCGCTACCACCGACTTAGAAAAGCAGTATCGGGTTAATCTGAATATTCTCGGCTTAGATGGTCGACCAAAAGTGAAGCCGTTGGTGGGCATTCTCAAAGAGTGGCTGGAGTTTCGTCAGACAACGGTAACCCGACGTTTGCAGCATCGTTTAGATAAAGTGCTGGCGCGTTTGCATATTCTGGAAGGCTTACTCATTGCTTATCTGAATATTGATGAAGTTATTGAGATTATTCGCACAGAAGACAAGCCGAAAGAAGAACTGATGAGTCGTTTTGCGCTTACTGATAAGCAAGCCGAAGCGATTCTTGAATTGAAGTTACGCCACTTAGCTAAATTAGAAGAAATGAAGCTGACTGGCGAACAAGATGAATTGAATAAAGAACGAGATAAGCTTGAGACCTTGCTGGGCTCTGATCGTCGTCTGAAAACTTTGATTAAAAAAGAATTGCTGGCGGATGCTGAGAATTATGGCAACGAACGTCGTTCGCCTATCGTTGAACGTTCTGAAGCAAAAGCGCTAAGCGAGCGAGACTTAACACCTGCTGAAGCGGTCACTGTTGTGCTCTCTAAAAAAGGCTGGGTACGTACAGCCAAAGGTCATGATATCGAGGGTGATAAGCTCAGTTATAAATCCGGTGACAGTTATCTGGCGTCGGCTGAGGGTAAGAGTAATCAGCCGGTGGTGTTCCTGGATACTTCAGGAAAAAGCTTTTCCTGTGAAGCTCATCTGTTGCCATCAGCGAGAAGTCAGGGAGAACCTCTGACCGGACGTTTTAGCCTGGTTGCTGGTGAGAATGTCGAGCATGTTTTAATGGCAAAAGATGAAAGCCATTTGCTACTGGCGTCTGACGCAGGCTACGGGTTTGTTTGTCAGTTTAGTGATTTAGTCAGCCGTAATAAAAATGGTAAAGCCATTATTACATTACCTACCGGGGCTAAGATCCTGCCGCCGAATAAGGTGAATGACCTGCAACACGACAAAGTCATTGTTATTTCCAACGAGGGCCGGATGTTGGTCTTCCCGGTTGCAGACCTACCCCAGCTGAGCAAAGGAAAAGGGAATAAGTTAATCAGCATTCCTGCCTTAAGAGCGCAGTCCCGCGAGGAATATGTGGTTGCTCTGGCGACCGCAGCGCCGGATGTTGCCATTACTCTCATTGCAGGTAAACGCAAACTGACTCTGAAGCCGGCTGATTTAGAACATTATTACGGAGAACGTGGTCGCCGGGGCAATAAACTGCCGCGCGGGTTGCAACGTGTCGACGAAATAGTGGTTGAGGAAAACAAGGATTAATTGGGGAGTTTGAATGTTAGCCTTGTTGAGATGGTTGTTTCTTGGTGGTTTTGTTGTGGTGTTTGGTGTCGTAGGCTGCTTGTTTTGTATCGTCCGGCCTTTTCACCGCAACAATACGTATCGTTTTGCCCGTATTTTTGGTTGGGCAATACGGGTTTTGGGGATGCGAATTGAGGTCAGTCGGCACCCGGATATTGAAAAGGGTGGGCCTTATGTCTTTATTTGCAATCATCAAAATAGCTGGGAAATTTTTACCATAGCAGCAATGCTGCCAAAAAATACCGTTACTGTTGGCAAGAAGAGTCTTAGGTGGATACCGTTTTTCGGCTGGCTCTACTGGTTGGCAGGCAATATCCTTATAGACAGAAAAAATGCCGGTAAAGCGCATGGCACAATCGGGCAGACGGCCGATGCAATAAAGCAGCGCGATATTTCGGTATGGATGTTTCCAGAAGGCACTCGCAGTTACGGGCGTGGTTTGTTGCCATTTAAAAACGGTGCTTTTCATACTGCTTTTCGTGCCCAGGTGGATGTCGTGCCGGTCTGCGTGTCTGAATTACACGGTAAGATAAAGATGAACCGCTGGAACAACGGTGTGTTAAAAGTGGCGTTTCTTGAACCGGTGCGAATTGCCAATTACCAGCGAGAGAACCTACGTGAATTAAGTGCTCACTGTCATCAAAAAATGGATGATAAAATTAAGCAGTTAAACGCGAGCATTGAGCAAGAACAGGCTAAAAAGGAAAAAACATGAGTCGAGATCTTAGCGATCTACTTACGCAAAGTGAAGAAACTGTACAGGCTTTGATTGCTGATGGTGCAGAAACGGAACTCTTGTATGAAATTGAACATCACTTAGCTAGCCAGGACTTTACCAAATTGGAAAAAGCCGCTGTTGAACTGGTCAAGCAGGGGTATCATGTGGACGATGCCGATGAATTTGAAGACGAACGTGGCAAGCGTTGGTTTGCGTTTATGGCAGTCACAGACGCTGAGCTCGATAACGATATTCTCAACCGTCAGGTGCGTGAAATAGCTGCTATTGCTGACGAATGCGAAGTTGAATACGACGGCTGGGGTACGCTGATTGAAGACGAAGAACTTGACGATGAAGGCTTAGATGATGAAGAGGTGTGAGCCTCCTCTGTGAAGCAAAAAAAAAAGCCCGAGTCTAATGACCCGGGCTTTTTTTCAGCAATGGCGCTGTACAAAATTAAAGAGCTTTAATCTTGTCCTGTTGTTCCTGCAACTGCTCTAGCGTTGTTTCAGCCTCTGAAAGCTTTTCACGTTCTTTGGCAATGACAGCTTCAGGTGCTTTACTGACAAAGTTATCATTGCTTAACTTGCCATTCAGGCGCTGCCACTCTTTATTTGCTTTCTCAATAGACTTTTGCAGACGTTGCAGCTCAGCTTCTTTATCAATTAAACCGGCCATTGGAATGTGTAGCTTCAACGTATCAACCAGCGCGGTCATACTGGCCGGAGCGTCATCGTCGCTTTCAATAAACTCAATAGACTCCAGTTTTGCCAAGCTACTGAGGAAGCTTTGGTTATTCTCAATACGGCCTCTGGCCATTGCGTCCGCATTTGAGAGCAGCAGAGGCAAAGGCTTATTCGGTGATAAATCCATTTCGCCACGAATATTACGAACAGCCAAAATAACGCGCTTAAGCCACTCCATGTCCTGCATTGCCTGATGGCTGACGTTGTCCTCAACCTGAGGGAACGGCTGCAGCATAATGGTATCCCCAGTATTACCAACCAGCGGTTTAACGCGTTGCCAGATGGTTTCGGTAATGTAAGGCATAACTGGGTGTAATAAACGCAGCAACCGCTCTAAAACATTTACCAGCGTGTGGCGGGTACCGCGTTGTTGTACTTCAGTACCATTTTGCAGCACCGGTTTAGTGAGTTCCAGATACCAGTCACAGAACTGATTCCAGGTAAACTCGTATGCAATAGCCGCAGCCTGATCAAAACGGTAGGTATCCAAAGCCTGACGAAAGTCTTTTACTGTGCTGTTAAAACGGGCAATGATCCATTCGTCTGCCAGTGACAGGGTCATGTCGTCATTTTCAAGCCCACAGTCATGTTCTTCGGTGCTCATCAGCACATAACGGCTGGCGTTCCACAGCTTGTTACAGAAGTTGCGATAACCCTCGAGGCGCTTCATGTCCCAGTTGATATCGCGACCTGTTGAGGCAAGCGCAGTTAATGTAAAACGCAGTGCATCGGTTCCGTGAGCGGTAATACCTTCAGGAAACTCCTTGCGGGTGCGCTTTTCAATTTTCTCGCGCATTTTAGGCTGCATTAAATTGGCAGTACGTTTAGCGACCAGTTCGTCAGCACTAATGCCGTCAATCATGTCCAGCGGGTCTAATACATTGCCTTTAGACTTAGACATTTTCTGACCTTCTTCGTCGCGAATAAGTCCAGTTACGTAAACTTTCTTAAACGGAACTTGCGGCTGGCCTTCTTCGTCTTTCATAAAGTGCATGGTCATCATGATCATGCGGGCAACCCAGAAGAAAATAATGTCAAAACCGGTAACCAGCACATCGGTCGGATGGAAGGTTTTTAAGTCCTCGGTATTTTTGGGCCAACCTAAGGTAGAGAAGGTCCATAACGCGGAAGAGAACCAGGTATCCAGTACATCTTCGTCCTGCTGTAGCGGCGTATCGGCTAAATTGTGCTTTTCGCGCACTTCTTCTTCGGTGCGACCAACATACACATTGCCTTGTTCGTCGTACCATGCAGGAATGCGATGTCCCCACCATAACTGACGCGAAATACACCAGTCCTGAATGTCGCGCATCCAGCTGAAATACATGTTCTCGTATTGCTTAGGCACAAACTCAATACGGCCGTCTTCAACCGCTTCGGTTGCCTGTTGGGCCATAGGCTCAACGCGGACATACCATTGGTCGGTCAAATGCGGTTCAATAGGAACGCCACCCCGGTCGCCATAAGGTATTTTGTTGGTGTGCTTTTCAATTTTTTCCAACAAGCCCAGTTCGTCAAATTCAGCAATAAGCTGTTTACGAGCCTCGAAACGCTCTTTACCCGCGTACTGTTCAGGTAGTGCACCATTAAATCCGTTCAGCTCTTCAAGCGCTTCACCCGTACTGGTGTAAAGGCCTGCTTTTGCCATAACATGAGCGGTGTCATCAAAAATGGAAATCATGCCAGTTTGATGACGCTTGCCAATCTCATAGTCATTAAAATCATGTGCAGGGGTTACCTTTACGCAACCGGTACCGAATTCGCTGTCAACGTGATGGTCGGCAACTATCGGAATACAGCGGTTAACAATCGGTAGCTCAAGGTGCTTGCCCACCAAATGTGCGAAGCGTTCGTCGTCGGGATGCACGGCAACACAAACATCGCCTAACATGGTTTCCGGGCGGGTGGTTGCGACCACTAAATGGTCTTTACCGTCTTCCGTTTTCTCACCATCGGCCAGCGGGTAACGTAGATACCAGATTGAACCTTGTTGTTCTTTGTTTTCGACTTCTAAATCAGAAATGGCAGTTTGCAGCGCCGGATCCCAGTTGACCAGGCGCTTACCACGGTAAATCAGGTTGTCTTCGTGCAGTTTTACGAAGACTTCACGGACCGCATCTGAAAGACCTTCGTCCATAGTGAAGCGTTCGCGATCCCAGTCTACTGAGTCGCCCAGACGGCGCATTTGTTGGGTAATTGTGCCACCCGACTGTTCCTTCCACTCCCAGATTTTATCGATGAACGCGTCGCGACCAAGCTCCTGACGGGTTTGTCCCTGAGCTGCCAACTGGCGCTCAACAACCATTTGCGTGGCAATACCTGCGTGGTCAGAACCTACTTGCCAAAGGGTATTAAGGCCATCCATGCGCTGGTAACGGGTAAGCGTATCCATAATAGTGTGTTGGAAGGCATGGCCCATATGCAGACTGCCGGTAACATTGGGTGGCGGAATCATAATCGAGTAGGAATTGCCTTTACCTGAAGGCTTGAAATAGCCTTTCTCTTCCCATTGTTGGTAGAGATCTTGTTCTATCGCTGCAGGGGAGTATGTTTTATCCATAATGACCTTACTTCTGTTCGGATGTCAGGGGCTCGGTTTGCATTTGGCAACCGCGCGCCCTGTAATGTTTGTAACGCTCGCGAGCTGTTTTTTTGCCATTGTCATCGGCTGGAACAATGTCATAAAGCTGTTGGCTCTGCTGAGCTTGTACCGGAATATCTTCCGCCAGATTAAACAGTGCATAACCCGGCCGGTTGTTCACGGCATCTGCCTCAGGCCAGCAGAACTCTACCGGAGCACCAGTAGCCGGGCCTTCGCCGTGTAAGTTATGCGGAATAAAAGCATCTCTTGGTTGTTGCCACAAGAGTTCGTCCAGAGCTTCAGCCTGTTGTTGACTGCGGGCCCAGACCCGCAACTTTTTATGCTTTCGGTACAGTTCCGCTATCTTATCGCAGATAAGCCGGTTTTGCTCATCTTCGGCTTGGTCCGGCATTAAGAAAAAGGTGGCTGACGGCATTTTATTCAGCTGCCTCGGTGTCGCACCGGTTGATTAAGAACTGAGTTAACAGTGGTACCGGACGGCCTGTCGAGCCTTTGTCTTTACCACCTTGCCAGGCAGTGCCTGCGATATCCATGTGCGCCCAGTTGTACTTTTTAGTGTAACGCGAGAGGAAACAGGCAGCGGTAATAGTGCCGGCTTCACGCCCGCCAATATTCGCCATATCCGCAAAGGGACTGTCCAGCATCGACTGATACTCGTCCCAAAGCGGCATGCGCCAGGCTTTATCGCCACTTTGCTGAGCAGCGTTCAGAATTTCGTGTGCTAACGGGTTGTGCTGGCTGAGCACGGCGGAAGCATGACTGCCTAACGCAATAACACAGGCGCCTGTCAGCGTGGCTAAGTCAATCACCGATTCAGGTTCAAAACGCTCAATGTAGGTGAGGGTGTCACAAAGCACCAGTCGACCCTCTGCGTCGGTATTAAGCACTTCAACCGTCTGGCCGCTCATGGTAGTCAAAATGTCACCCGGGCGGTAAGCTTTGCCATCTGGCATGTTTTCACAGCCAGCGACCGCACCAATAACATTAATAGGCAGCTGCAATTCGGCCAGAGCCTGCATTGCGCCTAAAACGCCCGCCGCTCCGCCCATGTCGTATTTCATTTCATCCATATTGGCGGACGGCTTAATTGAAATACCGCCAGAATCAAATGTCAGACCTTTACCAACCAGAACAATGGGCGCTTGATCATCGGGAGCGCCTTTGTAATGCATTAATGTGAGTACTGACTCATGCTCTGAACCTCGGCCAACCGCTAAGTATGCATTCATCCCCAGTTTTTCCATTTCGGTTTCTTCAACCGTGGTAACCGATAGATTGTCGTAATTATCAGCCATTAATTTGGCTTGATCGGCTAAATAACGAGGCGTGCAAATGTTAGGCGGCATATTTGCTACGTTGCGGCAAATATCCATTCCGGTTGCCACGGCTAATGCATGCTGCACAGCTTGTTCGCCTAAAGCCAGCTCTTTGCGGCTTGGAACGTTAAAAACCAATTTGCGTAACGGGCGGCGAGGCTCTTCTTTTTTACTTTTGAGCTCATTAAAGTTGTACAATGTTGCCCGCGCAGCTTCTACTGCCTGACGAACTTTCCAGTAAGTATCACGACCTTTAACGTGCAGTTCACTAAGAAAGCATACCGCTTCCATTGAACCTGTTTCGTTCAAAGTGTTCATAGTACGGGCGATAATTTGGCGGTACTGACGCTCATCAAGTTCGCGTTCTTTACCACAGCCGACCAGTAAAACACGTTCGGCAAGAATATTGGGGACATGATGTAACAGCAAAACCTGGCCGGATTTACCTTCGAGGTCTCCGCGGCGTAATAGGTTGCTTAAATAACCATCACTGACTTTGTCTAATTGTTCGGCAACGCCGGACAGACGACGAGGTTCAAACACGCCAACAACGATACAAGCAGAGCGTTGTTTTTCCGGATTACCACTTTTGACGCTGAACTCCATGACAGTGCTCCTGTTTCAGGTGGCTTCAATGCCTGCTATAGTTTCGCTATAAAGACACTTTGTTGTTAAAATAACAAGTTTACTTAAAAATCACAGCTATTCCAGTAAAAACCCAAGTTATGAGTGAACACCAGTGCGCATATTCCGCTATTTGATCAGTGAAACCCTGAAGTCGCAGCTTGCTGTACTTTTTATCCTGATGACAATTTTTGTCAGTCAGAAATTTGTCCGTGTGTTATCGGATGCGTCAGAAGGGGACATACCGGGCGCTATTATTTTTCAACTGTTGTCGTTGAACCTGCCTGCATTATTGTCATTGATTCTGCCCCTTAGTCTGTTTTTAGGGATTTTACTGGCTCACGGACGTATTTACGCCGACAACGAAATGACCGTTTTGCATGCCTGCGGAGTTAGTGAGTGGTACGTAACCCGGGTAACTCTGGTGCTATCGCTGATTCTGGCATTAATTACTGCGTCTTTTACTTTATGGTTGGTGCCCTGGTCGCTTGATCAGGAACAAAAGTTAGAAGATAAGGCCCGCTCGGAAAGCGGGTTAACAGCGCTTATGCCCGGGCGGTTCCAGCAAGCCAGCAACCAGAAAGCAGTAATTTTTGTACAAAGTGTTGGCGATGATGGTGATTTGGAGGAAGTTTTTGTTGCACAGCACACGCACAATCAGGGCGAGTTACAGTCTGGTAGTGTGGTGATGGCCAAAACTGGCAAAGTGATTAGTGAAACGACGGGCTCGCAACGGCTGGAACTGGGTCAGGGAAAACGTTATGCCGGCGATGACGACAGCTATCAGATGATGTCGTTCGACAGTTATCAATTGCAAATTAAAGAGCAGCAGGCAAGTGAGCAGCTACGAAAACTTGAGGCTTACCCAACTGTTGAACTGTTATCGCGAAAGGAACCTGCAGCGGTTGCAGAATTGCAGTGGCGTATTGCTATTCCGTTGGCAATGCCACTACTGACACTTATTGCTGTGCCGCTAAGCCGGGTAAACCCGCGTCAGGGCAAATTCGGAAGAATGGCGCCCGCGCTGCTTATTTATCTGGGGTACTTTTTATTGTTGATGGCGGCGAAGTCAGCTATCAGGGACGGTGTTATCCCGCCTATTATTGGCTTGTGGTGGATACACTTCATTTTGCTTATTTTTGGGTTGGCTCTTGTAGGTAAGGGACGTCCGCTCGGATTGCGATTACTGGCAAACTTGCGCTTTGGCGCTGCGCGGAGGCACTGATGTTTAGTATTTTAGATAAGTACATTGGGCTTTCCGTATTACGGACATCGCTTTTAAGTCTCGCTGTATTAACCGGGCTTTCTTCGTTAATCCGCTTTGTCGAGCAGCTAAAAGCGGTTGGTCGCGGTGACTACAATGTTATGGATGCGGCACTCTTTGTGTTTTACAGCCTGCCTCGTGATGTTGAAACTTTTTTCCCTATGGCGGCCTTACTTGGAGGACTGATTGGCGTGGGCATGCTGGCCAGTAATTCCGAGTTAGTGGTTATGATGGCTGCCGGGCGGTCACGTTTAAACATTATTGGCGCGGTAATGAAGTCCGCCATTATTATGATGGTTGCGGTTATGGCCGTTGGTGAGTGGGTAGCGCCACCGATGGAAGCTCAGGGGCGAGCCATACGTTCACAGGCTATTTCCGGCGGTAGTTTAATATCCGCTCAGCAGGGTGTGTGGGCGAAAGATGGTTCAGACTTTATCAATATTGGTGAAGTGGAAGATACTGGACGGCTTAACGACGTATTAATTTACGATTTTAACGACAATCGTGAGTTGCAAAAAGTAACTTACGCCCGAACCGCTAACTTTAGCGGTGACAAATGGCGTATGCAGCAAGTGACTGTTACGCAGCTTAATGATAGCCGCATGTTACGCGATGAAAAGCCAAGCATGATTTGGCAATCGAGCTTAACGCCGGATAAACTCGGAGTAGTGACCATAAAGCCTGAGTCGCTTTCAATTACAGGGCTGCTGGATTATTTAACTTACCTGGAGAGTAATCAGCAATCCGCGGAGCGCTACGAACTGGCGTTATGGCGAAAACTGTTCGCACCGATAACGGTGGCAGTTATGTTGTTGGTGGCCTTGTCTTTTATTTTTGGTCCGCTTCGTTCAACGACAATGGGCGCCCGGGTATTACTTGGTGTTATTACTGGTTTTGGCTTCCATGTCAGTAACGAAATTTTCGGTCCGCTGGCTCAGGTATATCAAATTCCGGCTATTCTGGGGGCTTTGCTGCCCAGTATTTTATTTGCAGGAGTGGCGGTTTACTTTATGCGGGGGCGTACGGCCTGACAATTGGCCGTACCTCTAAGACCTATAGCTCATTCCAGTAGAACAGCTGGTTTGCGTCCTTTGAAAGTGTGACTACTTCGGTGCCGGCAGCGTAATCCTGCCAGGCACGTTTGTTTTTAAAATCGACCAGAACCCAGAGGTTTCCAAGGCCAGCACAACAGGTAAGCAGCCTGATGAAAACCTGACGATTAGTCAGTCTCGAACCATCACGGTTCTGGAGCTTCAGGCGCCACGCGCGCATGCCTAAGGTTTGGCCCGAACGCTTCCAGAACCAGCCAAAAAATAGCGAAACAACGGATATAAGATACAAACTGTACCATGGTCCCTGAGCCAGCCAGGCGGCATGATCCATTCCCTCGGGCAGCACTAACCAGTCAAAAGCAGTCAGCAGCGCGGCAAAGAGTAAAGCCACAGCTGAAGCAAGCATAATAATAGCTACGGCGACTAAAAAGTCATAAACCCAGGAAACAAAACGTCTGGGAAAGCTGGCACTGGGGAAACTGGCGTGTAATTTTTGCGCTTCGGAACTCATGTGAAACTCAGTTAACTCAATCGTGTTTTAATCATATCATGAGCTAAGCGGGCTGACAGCTATCTCAGTTGTGTCCTCAGCTGTATTCCCAATTGTACTCTCAATTGTATAAGGAATCAGCAGTTAGTAGGATTATAAGGTGTTTTAATGAATTATTGCTTGATTAGAGGGAGTGGAGGAGTATAATTCCGTCCCGTTGCTTTGTTATGCAACGCCTTCACCTTATAAAGCATGGCGCTGTGGTGGAATTGGTAGACACGCCTGATTCAAAATCAGGTTCCTTCTGGGAGTGACGGTTCAAGTCCGTCCAGCGCCACCAAGTTTGTCTCCTCGTAGTTGGTATTGGAAATGCCAGAAGCGCAAAGCACTTCTGACATATAACCGATTTCAGTCAATGACCTCATGATGATTTATCGCTGAAATAATTTCAGCAAAAGTTGAGGGCAGGTGATAAACGTTTACTGACTCTCCTGTTAATTCAGCTATTCTAAGCGATGATACTACGCCACAGACTTCTCTATCGTTAATCACCAGTAGAAAATCGCGGCCACTGGCTTTGAGCGTCGCCGCCGCGTCACCGATTTTAGCTTTCTTTAAATCCTCAAGTTTTACCTGCGGCAATATAATCAGGGGTAACATCAACTCTTTAACGACCAACTCCCGCCAGCCAATTTGTTTGACGGTACTTAGCTGGGTTGCTTTGCGTCCGTGAAGCTCACGAAGTGCAAGTAAACCTGTCATCTCATTACTTTGATTTTTTATGCAGGCATAACGCTGATTGGCACCACGAAGTTTTTGCTCGGCGTCGCTGACCTGAGTGCTCTCAGTTATTTCGAGAGGAGATACTTTTGTGAAATCATCAACAACATGCATAGCGCTATCGTGCCAGCTAATTAATGGTTGATGTCCATAGTTGTGGTGTATTGCAATTTTATCGGCTGCAGAAGACCATTGAATTTCTTTAAACTCACTCATGACAAACTCCTTTAAAAATTAGAAAAATACAGAATTTTTAGAGGTGAGCGGGTGGTCCCCTGACGAGGTGCCAATTCCACTGAGTCAGTTTTGGTTTACTTTTTCTCTGAGCGGGAGGAACAAGCGGCTGAACGCTTTGAAACACTCTTGATGAAACATCTATTGCTTTATCGAATTCGGGCTCTTCAGCCTGAACCTCAAAAACGGATGACGAGAGATCGGCAACGAAAACTGAGTCAGGGGGTGATTGATCTGTTAGATGTTTTTCGGCGTTTTCAGCCGATGCTGCATAGCTGGAGGTATTAAAGGCTACAAGCAATAAGCACAGTAATACCTGATAGCCCCACTTTGCGGGCCAGTTTAATTCTGTGGTATTTACTGCACGTTTTTGCATTTTTTGATCTTCGTAAATGTTTCAGTTCTCAAACTAGAGTATATAAGGCGATTCGACAACTCATTTTTTACCAATTACATAATATATGGGTACGTTTTGTTCAAAATACAAGCGAAGCACTGACATTATGAAATTCAGCACGTATACTGTTGCCCATCGGTTCTCCTTAACCGTGCAACTACAATAGGATTCTATGTCAGATAATCAACAGAACAACAGTACGCCAGAATATGAAGTTGAAATTCCGGGCCGTGAGCAATTGCTTGAACTTGTAACCTCAAACAGTAAACCGGTTCAGTTTGACGAGTTCATTCGTCACTTTGGTTTAGATGATGAGCGCCAGGCAATTGGCTTGAAACGGCGTTTGCGCGCTATGGAGCGCGACGGACAGCTTATATACAGCAAGGCGAATGCTTATGGTCTGCCTGAGCGTATGGATTTGATCAAAGGTCGTATTATTGGTCATAAAGACGGTTTTGGATTTTGTCAGACTGAAGATGGCGGTAAAGACCTGTTTATTCCGCATCATCAAATGTATTCAGTTTTGCATGGTGATCGCGTATTGGTCAAAACCAGCGGCAAAGATAGCCGTGGTCGAACCGAAGGCCGTATCGTAAGAGTTACAGAGCCCCGCGACAGTAATATTGTTGGGCGTTATTTCATTGAACATGATTTGGGCATAGTGGTGCCGGATGATGGGCGTATTAGTCAGGATATTCTTATTCCTGATGCGGATAAAAATGGCGCGCGTCATGGCCAACTTGTGGTCGTAGAAATTACCCGAAGACCCAGCAGACGTACCAGCCCAATTGGTCGGGTCAGCGAGGTGCTGGGTGAACATATGGCGCCAGGTATGGAAATTCAGGTCGCGATTCGCGAGCACGATATACCTACCGAATGGCCAACTGAAGTTGACGAAGAGCTGAAGAAATACAGCGAAGAAGTTCCGGCAGAGGCCTACGAAGGCCGCAAAGACTTACGTGAGTTGCCGCTTATTACGATTGATGGTGAGGACTCCCGCGACTTTGATGATGCAGTTTGTTGCGTACAGGAAGAAAAAGGCTGGCGCCTTTGGGTAGCAATTGCTGACGTGTCTTATTATGTTCGTCCGGAAACCGTTCTTGATAAAGCGGCAACGGAACGCGGTAACTCAGTTTACTTCCCCAGTAACGTTATTCCAATGTTACCGGAAAAACTGTCTAATGGTTTGTGTTCGTTAAACCCTGATGTCGACCGGTTGTGTATGGTTGCTGAAATGGAATTAGGGCCTCGCGGAAAACTCAAATCCACAGAGTTCTATCCGGCAGTGATGAAAAGCCATGCGCGACTGACTTACAATAAAGTTAAAAAACTACTTGATGGCAATGAAGAACTGCAACAACAGTACCAGCACGTTATGGACAATGTGCAGGAGCTGGAGCGACTTTATAATGCCTTAAGTGCAGCTCGTAAGCGCCGCTCAGCTATTGAGTTTGATACGCAGGAAACCCGCTTTATTTTTAACGCTCAGCGTAAAATTGAGAGTATCGAGCCGGTTAAACGTCATATTGCTCACAAAATTATTGAAGAGTGCATGATTATGGCAAATGTTGCCTCTGCTCAGCTTATTGAATCTGATAAAGAAGTTGGAGCGTTGTTCCGGGTGCATGAAACCCCAGCGGACGAACGACTGAACAACTTCCGCAGTTTTCTCGGTGAACTGGGTCTGAACCTCGAAGGCGGTGATGAGCCATCTCCAAAAGATTACGCGAACTTGCTTGAGCAAGTGAAAGATCGCCAGGATCATGAGCTGATTGAAACCATGTTGTTGCGCTCTATGCAGCAGGCGGTATATCAACCAGAGAATAAAGGTCACTTTGGTTTGGCATTGAAGTCATATGCACACTTCACCTCGCCTATTCGTCGTTATCCGGATCTTATTTTGCACCGTGCGATAAAAGCAATTCTGTGCAAGAAAAAAGGTGAAGAAAAAGGTTTAGTGGGAGCATGGGCGTACTCGGAGAAGCAACTGGACGAACTGGGCGTGCATACCTCAATGACCGAGCGTCGAGCAGATGACGCCACCCGCCAGGTTGACGAATGGCTGAAATGTGAGTTTATGCTTGATCACGTCGGTATGGAATTTGAAGGTATTATTTCCTCAGTCACTAACTTTGGTCTGTTTGTTCGCTTGAGTGACTATCAAATCGATGGGCTGGTTCACATCAGTAATCTTGATAACGACTATTATCACTTCGATCAACAGAAAGGTATGTTGGTAGGCGAAAACAGCAATAGCGTTTTCCGTCTGGGTGATAATGTGAAAGTCAAAGTGAAAGACGTAAATCTGGATGATCGAAAAATTGATTTAACGTTGTTGGAAGCGACGAGTCCGGGTGGCCAGAAACGTAATATGCCAGCTAAAGGTTCAGGCAAAGGTAAGAGAAAAGGACAGTCTCGCGGAAAAGGCGGCCAACGGAAAAGTGGTAATCGTGGCAGCAATAAAGGACGTAGTAAGTCATGAGTCAAAAAGTGACCGTATTTGGCTTGCACGCGGTGCGGGCCATATTAAAAAATCATCCGGATCGTTTGGTGGAACTCTATGTTTCTAAAGAGCGTCAAGATGATTCGGTGCGTGACATTGTCAATCAATGCCACGCGACTGGCGTCAGACCTCAATGGGTGCCTAAACAAGCTCTGGAAAAACGGGCGGAAGGCGGTAACCATCAGGGCGTTGTTGCGACAGTTCAGTCGCCTCCTACTTTAACCGAGCATGACTTGCCTAAATTGCTGGAACAAAGCCAGCAGGCCGGGTTGTTCTTAATTCTCGATGGCGTGACCGACCCGCATAATTTAGGTGCCTGCCTACGCACGGCCGATGCAGCAGGTGTTACTGGCGTTATTGTACCAAAAGATAAATCGGCTCAAATTACCCCAACCGTGCGTAAGGTGGCATCCGGTGCTGCCGAGAACGTTCCTCTGATTGTGGTAACCAACTTAGCCCGGGCGCTTCGTGACTTACAGGAGTTGGGCGTGTGGGTATACGGTACCGCAGGGGAGGCGACTCAATCCGTTTATGACGTTGATTATAGAGGGTCTGTCGCTTTGGTGATGGGAGCCGAAGGTAAAGGCATGAGACGTCTTACCCGTGAAACCTGTGATGGTTTAGTCTCCATTCCTTTATCTGGTAGTGTCAGTAGCTTAAATGTTTCTGTAGCCAGTGGGGTTTGTTTATTTGAGGTTGTCAGACAGCGCAATGAATCTTAAACGTCGCCTTTTCCCCATAGCCATTGCTCTGGCTATGGTTGCAGTATTGTTTGTGAGCTGGACGCCTAACTGGGAATCACCAACCTGGCTGCGTTCAGAGAAGCCCTATGTTGCTTTTCATTTTGAGGTAGAGGATAACGCGGCTCAATCTGTACAGAATTTAGCTTTTGATATTAGTAATCGGCTCGATGTCAGGCACGAGTGGCACAGGGTTGAGGATAATAATGCTGAATGGCAAGTCACTCTTGTGTTCGCTGAACAGCAGGATGCGGTACAAATTGATGCAACAGTAAGACGTCAAGAAAAGATTGTTGATCATATTGTTGTACGTGGAGAAATCGCAGTGGCTAATGAGTTAGCCGACCGCGTTGTTTCTTTACTCAGTTCACGTATCGAAAAAGCCCATAAAAACGCTGATTAACTTGTAATTGGCGTTCATTTTAGTTAGTATCGCGCGGCTTAAATCAGCCATATTCTCATTTTACTGAATGTGTTCCTTGCTTCTATGTTAGTGCGGCTGAGCTAAACTGAGGCTATACGAACCAAAAGGAAACTGTAATGCGTCATTACGAAATCGTATTTATGGTCCATCCGGACCAAAGCGAGCAAGTACCTGGCATGATCGAGCGCTACAGCGAAACGATCAAGCAAGGTGGTGGTCAAATCCATCGTTTAGAAGACTGGGGCCGTCGTCAATTGGCTTACCCAATCAACAAACTGCACAAAGCACACTATGTTCTGTTGAACATTGAAGCTTCTGCAGAGGTTGTGGAAGAGCTTGAAACTGCATTCCGTTATAACGATGCAGTATTGCGCAATATGATCATGCGTAAAAAAGAATCTATTACTGAGCCTTCGCCGCTGACTAAGCCGAAGGAAGATCGTAAAGGTGACAGTGAAGCAGCGTAAGCTTGCTAACTTTCAATAACCCTTATGAATCGACTGCATTTAACCGGAACACTTTGCAAAGTACCTAAGCTGGAAACCAGCCCGTCAGGTATTGAGCATTTACAATTAGTGATTGAACATCGGTCTATGCAACCGGAAGCCGGTATGAATCGTCAATCTTATGTGCGTATTCAGGTCGTGTTAAGTGGTGAAGGTTTACAACACTGGTTAGAAAAATTGACGGTGGGTTGTGAAGTTTTAGCAGAAGGTTTTCTGCACCGTCACGAGGATAGCAATGGCTCACCTCGTTTGGTACTTCATGCTCAGCATCTCGAATTGATTTAAGGAGACCATCATGGCTCGTTTTTTTCGTCGCCGCAAATTCTGCCGCTTTAAAGCAGATGGCGTAAAAGAAATTGATTATAAAGATATCGCTACGCTTAAGAACTACATTACTGAAACTGGTAAAATCGTTCCTAGCCGTATTACTGGAACATCGGCTAAGTATCAGCGTCAGTTAGCGCGCGCTATTAAGCGTGCTCGTTATTTGTCACTGCTGCCTTATACTGATTCACATCAGTAAGCTAGCACCGGTTCGATTACCAAAAGTAGAGGTAGCGAGAAATGAATGTCATTTTGTTAGATAAAATTGCTAACTTGGGAAGCCTTGGCGATCAAGTCAGTGTAAAATCTGGTTACGCACGTAACTTTCTTTTCCCTCACGGAAAAGCTGTACCTGCGACCAAAAGCAACGTTGATCTATTTGAACAGCGTCGTGCTGAGTATGAAGCGAAATTAGCGGATCAATTAGCTGCTGCTCAAGCTCGTGCTGAGAAAGTAAATGCCTTAGATGCAGTAACTATTTCGTCTAAAGCTGGTGATGAAGGCAAACTATTTGGCTCTATCGGTACTCGCGACATCGCTGATGCAGTAACAGCTGCTGGCGTTGAAGTGAAGAAGAGCGAAGTGTTAATGCCGCATGGTACATTACGTGAAGTCGGTGAGTTTGATATTGAACTGCACTTGCACGCTGATGTATTTGCAAACATTACATTGAAAGTTGTACCTGCTGAATAAGTTGTTACGATTTGCTGAAAAAGCTGCCTTCTGGCAGCTTTTTTTTTGGTGCGCCGGGCATGGCGCGTAGCGCCTTGATGGGCGCTGTGTCTGTACAGATGGTGCTGGCAGAATGACTTGGAGGTGAAAGTCCTCTGTGAGCCCGGTAAGGGGAATCACTAGCTGAACCGCAAGGGTGTTCACTGCGAGGTGAAATCTGAAGGAAGCGGTAAGCAAAACACTGGCCTGACGAACAGAAACTGCATACGAGGCGGCCATAGTGGGTGAGGTAGCCAATACTGCCAAAGCCCAATACTTACACGGAAACTATGGACGTAGATGCGGCAGGCATAAGTGTGAAAGTCACGCGTATTACCCCGGGAGGTCTGTGACTCTGTCTAAGGCTACTGATGCTGTGAAGTATCAGGACGGAGGCACAGAAGTCAGCCGATGCCGTAGTAGGCTGGTCACCGCCAACTGAAGGGCTGAACATAGGTTATGAATCGGAGCCTGTTGATTCGATGATGTTACATACCACAGCAAGAGCGACATGCTCACCTAACCTAAACCGCGAGGCCGGAAGCCGAAGCGGGACGGTGGGGTTGTGCAGTGCATCACGGCATCAATTAGAACAACTCCGAGCGGGGCTGATATGGATTTAATGTCAGCGATGACTGAACGGTCAAATATGCTGCAAGCCTATCATCGAGTGTGTCGGAATAAAGGCACACCGGGAGTAGACGGTGCAACCACAGACGAGCTGAAAGGTTATCTGCAACAACACTGGCAGCGTATCAAACAACAACTATTGGACGGCAACTATCGCCCGCAACCGGTGCGCAAGGTAGAGATACCCAAACCCGGAGGTGGCATGCGGATGCTTGGCATCCCATGCGTGATAGACCGCCTTATCCAACAGGCAATGCATCAGGTATTGAGCGAGCAGCTCGAGCCGATGCTCTCACCGCATAGCTACGGCTTCAGGCCGGGTAAAAGCGCCATGCAAGCGGTGCATCAAGCCCGGGATTATATGGAGTCGGGTAAACGCTGGGTGGTAGACATTGATATGGCAAAGTTCTTTGACCGGGTCAATCATGACATCCTCATGTCGCGTATCGCCCGGGTTATCAAGGACAAAACCGTGCTCAAACTGATACGTCGCTACCTACAAGCAGGCATCATGGACAATGGCATGGTCACAGCGCGAACGGAGGGTACACCGCAAGGTGGCCCCCTCTCGCCACTGCTGTCGAACGTTCTATTACATGAGCTGGACATGGAGCTGACCCGGCGAGGCCATAGCTTCTGCCGCTACGCGGATGACTGCAACATCTATGTGAGCAGTGAGCGCGCAGCGCACCGAGTGCTGGCCTCAACAACTAAGCTCCTTGAACAGCGCCTGAAGCTTAAGGTCAATCGTGAAAAGAGTGCTGCCGATAGACCATGGAAGCGCAGCTTCCTTGGCTATACGGTATGCAGCCGGAAATACAACATCCGGCTGAAAGTGGCTGATAAGAGTGTGAAACGCTTCAAAGGCAACATCAGAGCGCTACTGCGAATGGCCAAAGGCTGGAACATCCGGAAAACGGTAAGCGAACTCGCCCCTAAACTACGTGGCTGGATAAACTACTTCCACCACGCAGACGCTAAGGGAATCTTCAATGAACTCGATGGCTGGCTCCGCCGCCATTTAAGGAAGATACTCTGGCGACAATGGAAACGAGGACAAACCCGCAGACGGATGTTGATGCGCCTCGGTATTGCCGAGAAACGTGCAGTGCTAAGCTCTATCAATGGGCGCGGCCCATGGTGGAACTCGGGTGCTTCGCACATGAATCAGGCATTACCGAAAAAGTTGTTTGATAGACTGGGGCTGGTATCGTTGATGGACAGCTATCATCGGCTCAAATGTAACTTATGAACCGCCGTGGTACGGAACCGTATGCCCGGTGGTGTGAGAGGACGGAGGCCGAGAGTCCTCCTCCTACTCGATTGAAATTTTCGTCACTAACAATTTTATTATGGCAATATGCGAGAACGGTGCAGTAAAAAGATAGGGAGCGAAAAGTGAAAAAACTATTATCCTTAGCGGGGTTCATATTACTAATCGTGAGTTCGGTTAGCCTGGCCCAGGAAAAAGTCGATAAGACATTGTCTACATCGCCCGGAGCAAGAGTGTTAATTGACAACATGAGAGGAAAGGTCGAACTCATTACCCATGATAAAGACGAGATTCGGGTTCTTGGGACATTAGATGAAAAAACCGAACGGTTCATTTTTGAACAAAGAGGCAGTCGTATCCAAATAAAAGTTGAGACGCCGCAGGAAATAGGTTTTAACTCCTCTTCCGACGGCGAAGGTTCAGATCTGAAAATATACTTGCCTGACTCTATGGATATTAAAGTGAATGGCGTATCCATGAAAGTAATCGCTGACGGATTCAATGGTGGATTGGAAATTCGATTGGTTAGTGGAAATATAAGAGTGAAGCAAATAGCCAATCGCGTACTGCTGAAGACGGTTAGTGGAAATATTGAGGCTGAAGAGATAAGCGGTGATGTCCGTTTTGAAACGGTCAGCGGCGATATTAAAGATATAAATAATAGCGCTGATTCCGGAACTTACCAGTCTGTTAGTGGTGATATCACCAGTCAGTCCGATTCTATTTCTGAATTTACTGCGCAGTCGGTCTCGGGTGATATTAGCGCAAAAGTTGGTACTCTGACTAAGGCTAAGATGACCACGGTTAGCGGCGATGCAACACTAACTGCAGGTCTATCCGGGAGCGCGCGTATAGAAACAAATTCAGTCAGTGGCAATTTAACGTTTGAGTGGGTAGGTGACATTCACGCAGACTTCAACATTAAGTCTAATGCGGGCGGTGAAATTACGAACCGCTTAAGCGATGAAACAGCAACTGAAGCCGAGTGGGGGCCATCCTCTAAGTTAGAGTTTACCGTTGGTGACGGTGGCGCGTCCGTTTCCGCTACAACGGTTAGTGGTGAAATAACACTCGATAAAAATTAAATCATGCTGTTAGGTGTCGCTTCGCTTTCTAAACAAGAGGGGATTTTGTATAGTAATCCCCTCTTATTATTTCCCTTTGCGAGACAACTTTCCCCATGGCAGAGAAGTCAAAAAAACGCGACGCGTCAATAGAAGCACTGCGCTCAGCACCTCATTCAATTGAAGCTGAACAATCCGTTCTAGGCGGTTTAATGCTCGATAATGACGCCTGGGACAATGTTGCCGGTAGCGTTATCGCTGAAGACTTCTACCATCGTTCTCACCGGCTTATTTTTAAAGCCATGCACGAGCTTGCTCAACGCAGTCAGCCAATGGATTTGGTGACGGTTTCAGAAAATCTGGAATCAGCAGGAGAGCTGGACCAAATAGGTGGCTTTGCGTACCTTGGTGAAATTGCAAAAAACACGCCCAGCGCGGCAAATATATTAGCTTATGCGAATATTGTTCGCGAGCGAGCAGTTTTGAGGGAAATGATTGGTGCGGCAAATGATATCGCTGAGTCAGGTTATGATACTCAGGGGCGCAGCAGCGCACAATTGCTCGATCTGGCGGAATCAAAAGTCTTTCAAATTGCAGAAAAGCGAGTCAATTCCAGTGAGGGGCCGCAAGGTATCAATTTAATTTTGCAACGCACGGTCAGCCGTATTGAGCAGTTGAGTAAGCTGAAAAACAATAACGGTGTGACTGGCGTTTCTACCGGCTTTACTGATCTTGATCAGATGACCGCAGGGCTTCAGCCTTCCGACCTGGTGATCGTAGCAGCACGCCCGTCTATGGGTAAAACAACCTTTGCCATGAACCTGGCAGAGAACATTGCACTCAATGATGACCGCCCGGTATTGGTGTTTAGTCTAGAGATGCCTGCAGAGCAGTTGATGATGCGTATGCTGGCTTCTCTTAGCCGCGTAGATCAGAATAAAGTACGGACAGGTAAGCTAGAGGATGACGATTGGGCTCGCATCGCGTCTGTTATGAATATGCTAAACGACAAGAATAATATTTATATAGATGACTCGTCTGGCCTAACGCCGACTGAAGTGCGCTCCCGTGCTCGCCGAATTCATAGAGAGCACAAAGGAATATCCATGATTATGGTGGATTATTTGCAGTTAATGACGGTTCCGGGCATGTCGGAAAACCGGACGCTGGAAATTGCAGAAATATCCCGTTCTTTGAAGTCCTTAGCGAAAGAGCTGGAAGTTCCTGTGGTGGCGTTGTCTCAGCTAAACCGTTCATTAGAGCAGCGCTCTGATAAAAGACCGGTTAACTCAGACTTACGCGAGTCTGGCTCTATTGAGCAGGATGCTGACGTCATCATGTTTATTTACCGTGACGAGGTTTATCATCCAGATTCGGCGGAGCAAGGCCTAGCTGAAATTATTATCGGGAAACAGCGTAATGGACCTATTGGTAAAATTGAACTGAAATTCCATGGGCAGTTATCGAGGTTTGATAACTATGCCCGTCATGCCAGCGACGAGCGTTACTAGTCGTCGCTACTTGATTTTATCGAAGCAGATTTCGATGTATGCTTTACCTGAAACGTGGTTGAACGGCATAATCAGTTTCGAGCCTTCAGATTTATGCGAAATGGTATGGTCTTTCCCTGAAACGACAATTGGGGTTGCCATATCAAAGTCGTAACCTTTTTCACCCAGGGTCTTTTTAGCTCCGCCGGTAACCATATTAGTGATTTCGCCGACCATATCGCAGACATCTTCGTTAATTGAGTTAGGCAACTCGCCTAGCATTTTATTCATGATTTCACAGGCCAGATTTTCCTCAAATGAAATTGAGAATGACCCTTTTACCTGTGGGCCCACCATACCGATGATGCCGGATACATCGCCACGCGCGTACTCATCTTTTTTTAGTTGCGCTTTACCGGGCTTCAATTCCATTTGAGCCATCATCGACAAGACATTTTGCAGTGCCTGAAGAAATGGGTTTACAAACTCGGCATTCATTTTCTATTCCTTTATCTCTTGCTGGCACGTAATTGTGTCAGATGTATTTTTAATGGTCAGAATTAGGCTACGATTGCCATGATCATCGACGACATTGATAGTATTTACCTGGGCAGAAAAGCTATCCATTAAAAGTGTATTTGAAACATCCCACCCGCACAGGTTATCACGCTTGGGTATCTCCTGATAAACCCAAATTTTCTGATAGTCAGCTTCAAAACCTACCCAATTAGGCTCAACTTTATTTCCTTGTAGGTTTACCAGTTGAAACTTTTCAGTTATCCAGTCCCTGATATGTTGCTCAGAGCCTTGTTCTCCCAACCTAAAAGTTTTCCCCAGCCGCTTTTTAAGCACCTGTTGTACATCATGCAAAGTATACTGATGAATGATTTCTATTGCTTGCGTGTTTTTATTTGCACTTATTTCGGTTAACCCGAAAAAATAGCGATGCGCTGATACAGATGGTATCAGCGCGAACAAAAAACCAGTAGCAGCAACAAGTTTAATCATCGTTACCAGACTCCAACTCTTCGTTGTAGTCTTCCATCATGCTCTTATTACGGTCTTCACGCTTAAACAGTTCAATTCGAGATGGAACTGCTCTTGCTGGCCAGTAGTTGTTACTGGTATCAACATCTGCGGTTTCCCAGTTAGGATCAACAACAACTTGAGTTAACGTTTTATCGCGAATTAATAGCTTACTCACTTTTTGCGGAGAGCGGCGCCATACCTCGGCTGGAATACGAACATGCTCTTTACTGCCATCTTCAAAATGCAGATCAAGCAGAATCGGCATAACTAAGCCACCTTTATTGGCGAAATCAAGCACGTAGAAGTTGCTGCCATTTTTCAGCATTTCCCGCTGTTCTTCATTTAACCCTTTTATCAGTTCTTGATATTTGTTGCGGTCAGCGTTAGTGACAGTGTAGTCATTGTTCTCATTATAAAAGTCAGCAAGATTTGGTTGCTGATGAATTTTATAATTAACATCGGCATTACGCTCAGTTGTCAAAGATTCTGGCTCAGCATCGTCTTGCTGTTTTTGCCATGCTTTTTCGACTTCTGGATCTTGCGTATTAATAGTTAACTGATTGACTTGCTCAAGGGCAATATCGACATGGTCGGTAGAGTAGAACCAACCTCTCCAGAACCAGTCTAAATCAACGCCAGACGCATCCTCTAATGTCCTGAATAAATCTTCTGGTGTCGGGCGTTTAAACTTCCAGCGCTGCGCATACTGACGAAACGCGAAATCAAAGAGCTCACGGCCAACGATAGTTTCACGTAATATATTAAGGGCTGTAGCCGGCTTTCCGTAGGCATTATTACCAAATTGCAGAATCGACTCTGAGTTGGTCATAATCGGCATTTGGTTACTGCTGGCCATGTAGTTGGTAATGTTACGCGGCTCACCGCGCCATGACGGGTAGTCTTTTTCCCATTTTTGTTCAGCCAGGAATTGCAGATAAGTATTGATACCTTCATCCATCCAGGTCCATTGACGCTCATCTGTATTGACAATCATTGGGAAGTAAATATGACCAATCTCGTGAATGATGACCGAAATTAAGCCGTACTTGGTGCGTTTAGAGTAATATTTCTCACCTGAATCCTCGTCAACGTAAGGGCGCGGACCGTTAAAGGTGATCATAGGGTATTCCATACCACCAACTGGGCCATTCACCGATATAGCGACAGGATAAGGATAGTCAAAGCTGTAATCGTTATAGTGCTCAATGGTGTGAATAATAGAGGCCGTTGAGTAACGTTCCCATAGTGGGTTGCCTTCTTCAGGATAAAATGACATTGCTATGACATCGGTGTCATTCTTCTTGTAACCCTGCGCGTCCCAGATAAACTTGCGCGATGAAGCCCAGGCAAAGTCACGAACTTTATCGGCCTCGAAAATCCAGGTTTTGGTATTATCGGTGCCTTCTTTCTGGTTTTCTAATGCTTCTTCTTCAGTGACAATTTTTACCGGCTTGTCAGAGTTACGCGCTTTTTCCAGGCGTTGACGCTGAGTAGAAGTAAGTACCTCATCGGGATTTTGCAAAACACCGGTAGAAGCAACAATATGATCAGCCGGAACCGTTATCTCCACGCGGTAGTCACCAAACTCTAAAGCGAACTCGCCGTTACCAATAAATTGTTTATTCTGCCAACCTTCCGCGTCGTAATATGCGGCCATGCGAGGGAACCATTGAGCCATCTCATACAGGTAGTTACCGTCGTCTTCAAAGTATTCGTAACCGCCACGACCACCAAGTACTTCGGCTTCAATAATATTGAACTGCCAGTTGATATTAAAAGTAACACTTTCGCCGCTTTTAAGGGGCTCATCCAGATCCAGTCTTAGCATAGTGTCATTAACGTAATGTGCTAGAGGTTCACCATCTTCGTTACTGATTTCAGTAAGCTCATAACCCGCCGGAAACTCTTCCTGAGTGAGCATGCTTTCCATTCTGGAAAAACTCACCCGATCTAAATCTCCAGTAGCCTGGCTTTGTGGTCCTATGGAATCTTTCTTAAAACGGTTCTGATCAAGTTGGACCCATAAATAGCGCAAAGTATCGGGGGAATTATTGGTGTAAGTTATGGTGCTTTGTGCCGTAATACTCTGATTCTCATCGTCCAGAGCAACCTGAATTTTGTAGTCGGCTTCCTGTTGCCAGTAAGCATGCCCCGGAGCTCCGGACGCGGTACGATAAATGTTCGGGCTACGGAATTTATCATCGTTAAGTTGTCGAAACTTGTCTTCGAAAGCTTGAGCGGTTGCGGCCTGATTAACGGTTAAACAAACCGTAGCTGTAGCGATAAGATGGCTGAGCTTCATAGTGTTACCTGTTGTTATTATTTAATGGCGTTATAAGTTAAAGGCATTTGGTACACAAACCATGGGCTTCTATAGTTTGACTCTGAACCTTAAAACCGTGATCTTCGGCCTGACGTTTCAATTCGTCATAAACCCCTTCGGACTGAATTTCCTGGACGTCGCCGCAGGAACTGCAGATTAACATTTGAACTGGATGTTGATGGTCGAAATGCGAGCAAAGAACAAAACTATTCGACGAAGTGATTTTATGAACAAAGCCTTGTTCTTGTAAAAAGTCTAAAGCGCGGTAGATAGTCGGAGGCTTCGCATTGGGCATGACTTCCCGCAGTTGATCAAGTAAATCATACGCGCCGACGGCCCCTGAATGTTCTGCGAGTATCGCGAAAACTTCACGGCGGGCATTTGTCAGGCGAGCACCACGTTGTTGGCACAGTTTTTCAGCTTTTTGTATAAGTCGTTGTGCTTCTTGAGCTTTCATTATTGACTACAATTTATAACCATTTCAGCCATTGTAGAGAGTTTTAATGGCAAGGAAAAGGGTTTTACGGAAGAGGCTGCTTACTGGCGTATTCTGAGTTAAAATAGCCGTCTAAATATACTGACTTTGCAGTTAACTGTTTACCGGGTGGATGTTTTGACCGAACCATATTCTTACAAGCTTTCTGTAGCACCGATGCTCGACTGGACCGATCGCCATTGCCGGTATTTTCATCGCCTCCTAACTGGGAATACTTTGCTTTACACCGAAATGGTAACGACTGGAGCGATTATTTTTGGTCAGCAGGATTTTCTGTCATTCAATTCAGAGGAACATCCGGTTGCTTTGCAGCTTGGCGGTTCGGAGCCCGCGGCTATGGCCCAATGCGCGCGTTTGGCACAAGAGCGGGGGTACGATGAGGTTAATATTAATGTCGGTTGCCCATCTGATCGAGTGCAAAATGGTAGCTTTGGCGCGTGCTTGATGGCTCAACCGGAAAAGGTTGCAGAATGCGTAAAGGCAATGAAAGCAGTAACTGATATTCCGATTACCGTAAAAACCCGTCTGGGCATTGATCATCAGGATTCCGACGATTTTCTATATGAATTGACCGATGCCGTTGTAGCTGCCGGTGTTGATCAGCTGACTTTGCATGCCCGTAAGGCCTGGCTGCAAGGCCTTAGTCCGAAAGAAAACCGGGATATTCCTGAATTGCAGTACGAACGGGTTTACCTAGCCCAGAAAAGATACCCTGATGTACCTGTTGCGATTAACGGCGGAATTGTCGACTTGCACGAAGTTAAGCAACATTTAGATCAGGTTCATGGCGTGATGATCGGCCGGGCAGCCTACCAAAATCCCTGGTTACTTACTGAGCTTGATTCTTTGAGTGAAACGAAGCCGCCAGAGTTAACCCGTGAGGCTGTAGTGACCGCGATGATACCTTATATTGACAATCATATTCGACAGGGTGGGCGTGCCTGGCATGTGGCTCGTCACATGCTGGGGCTGTTTCAGGGAATGACCGGAGGTAAGCGGTGGCGCCAGTATCTTAGTGTGAAAGGCCCCAGAGCCACCAGCGCCGAACAACTGCTTTATGGTGCTCTGGCATTTCGCGACGATCACAGCCAGCATGTGTCATCATTAACGTCATAAATTGACTAAAAGTTGGTGAAAAACACTAATCTGGAAAATCTTCTTTCTTTCAGTTGAAAATAAAAAGTTATTATAGAACAACTGCTTAGCAATATTTAAAAAGATGGCACAACCTTTGAATTACATAGTGTGACTTAACTAACGCACTGTCATTTATTCAAAGGAGAAAATCATGAAAGCGTTAATCGTAAGTGTTGCCAGTGGTATTATGTTGTTCAGTGCATCGGTCTCAGCTGCCGATGAGAGTAGAGATTCTATCACTGCTGAGCTTCAAGCTCAGATTGCTGAAATGTCTGAAGAAGCGATGCAAAACGTCAAACAGTCGGTTTCAGAGTCAATTGAAGAATGGGTTATAGAGTTTATGCCCGACTTAAAACTCGCTGAAACTCAGACCGAAACTTCCGAACAAAAGAATAAGCAGACTCAGTAAGGAGCCCCCGTGATTTTATTAGATCAGTGGTGGCTCATTTGGCTGGCGGCGCCGGTATTAGGAACCTTGATTGTCGGTGCTCTTATAAGTTTCAGCGCATCAGTAATGCGGCACAGCTAGACTTTTGCTACTCTGCGTATATCTTCATATAAAAATAAAAAGAGGAATACGTATGATGAAGTCTCTGATAGCCGCTTCTGTGCTGGCAGTTATTACCGGTTGTGCAACAGCAGGGCAAGCTGCAACCAGCGGTTCTGAACAAGCGGAATATACCGCTAGTAATAAAGCTGAAAAACTGGCGAAGCAGTATTTGCTGATAGACACACATATTGATGTACCTTATCGAATTCATGATAAGTGGGAAGATGTAACAGAGGCCACTGCAAAAGGGGATTTTGACTACCCACGGGCAGTAGAGGGTGGCCTCGATGCCCCGTTTATGTCTATTTATATTCCGGCCTCTTATGAAGAGAGTGGTGGCAGTGTTCAGTTGGCTCATGAGCTTATCGACGGTATGGAAGCGCTTGTCGGACGTGCACCAGATAAGTTCGCAATGGCTTATAGCACTGATGACATCCGCGAAAATAAAGAGCAGGGCTTAATGTCAATTGCCTTGGGTATGGAAAACGGTACTCCTATCGAAGGGGATCTCGCCAACCTGCATATGTTCTATGAGCGCGGTATTCGTTACATTACTCTGGCTCACTCATTATCTAATCACATTTCGGACTCTTCTTATGACATTCGCCGTCAATGGGATGGCTTAAGCCCATTTGGTAAAGAATTGGTCAAAGAAATGAATAATGTCGGCGTTATGGTCGATGTGTCGCATATTTCCGATGATGCATTTTACCAGGCGGTTGAAATTAGTGAGGCTCCGGTCATCGCGTCGCATTCGTCGCTGCGTTCTTACACTCCTGGCTTTGAACGTAATATGAGTGATGACATGCTGAAAGCCCTGGCTAAAAATGAAGGCGTTATCCAAATTAACTTTGGTTCGTCGTTTTTGGCAGAGCAGGCAAACCGTTACCGTGACATGATGAAAAAGCGTATTGCTGCGGTAAAAGAACAGTATGGCGAGGGAAGTGAAGAAGCGAAGCGCCGTATAGAAGAGATTGAAGCAAACAATCCTTATCCGTTCGCTACTTTAGATACCGTTCTGGAGCATATTGATCATGTTCGTGATTTAATCGGTGTGGAGCATATTGGCATTGGCTCCGACTATGATGGGGTTGGTGACTCTTTGCCGGTTGGACTAAAAGATGTATCTACCTATCCAAATCTTGTTCAGGGGTTGATGGACAGAGGATACTCAGATAAAGAAATTGAAATGATTCTGGGCGGTAATTTAATGCGAGTTTGGGAGCAAGTAGAAGACTACGCCAAAACACATTAAGGGCTTGACACCAGGCCGTGAATCAGTATAATTCGCGGCCACGTCTTTTGAAGTTTATCGGCTTTTGCCGTGTAGAAGACGTTCGACAACAGTCCCGATTGGGGACTGAATGCTTGACGTAGAAAAACGCACCCCCGGTATGTGCCAGGGAGGTTGCGATTTTCTGTGCTCTTTTTTAAATGCTCTTTTATTGAGGCTTTGATTTATTTATGGCTAATCAAAGAATTCGGATTCGTTTGAAAGCGTTCGATCACCGTCTGATCGACCAGTCGACTGCAGAGATTGTTGAAACTGCAAAACGCACTGGTGCTCAGGTACGTGGTCCTATCCCACTGCCAACACGGAAAGAACGTTTCACCGTGCTGACTTCACCACACGTAAATAAAGACGCGCGTGACCAGTACGAAATCCGCACCCACAAGCGTCTGATTGATATCATGGACCCTACTGACAAAACGGTTGACGCGCTTATGCGTTTAGATTTGGCAGCTGGTGTTGATGTACAGATCAGCTTGGGTTAAGTGGGCAGTAATAGGATTACACACGAGAGGTTTTAACAATGGCTATAGGTCTAGTCGGTCGTAAAGTAGGAATGACGCGTGTCTTCCAGGAAGACGGCGCTTCTGTTCCTGTTACTGTGATCGAAGTGCTGGCGAACCGTGTGACTCAGATTAAATCTGATGACACTGACGGTTACCGTGCCCTTCAAGTAACCACAGGCGAGAAGAAAGCGAGCCGTGTAACCAAGCCTTTAGCAGGTCATTTTGCTAAAGCTGGTACAGAGGCTGGTCGTGGTCTTTGGGAATTCCGCCTGCAAAATGGCGAAGGCGAAGATTACGCAGTAGGTTCTGAACTGACTGTTGATATTTTTGCAGAAGTTAACAAAGTAGACGTTACTGGTACTTCAAAAGGTAAAGGCTTTGCCGGTACTGTGAAGCGCTGGAACTTCAGCATGCAGGACGCTACTCATGGTAACTCATTATCTCACCGTGCACCGGGTTCAATCGGTCAAAACCAGTCGCCTGGTAAAGTATTCAAAGGCAAGAAAATGGCTGGCCAGATGGGTAATGAGCAAGTCACTACGCAATCACTTGAATTAGTTCGGGTTGATGCAGAGCGCAGCTTGTTGTTGATCAAAGGTGCGGTCCCGGGTGCAACCGGAAGTGATGTGATCGTTAAACCAGCGGTCAAGGCATAACGTCTGAGGAGAATAGTGATGGAATTAACATTGAAAGACGCAAAAGGCGCTCTTGAGGTTTCCGAAGCTACCTTTGGACGTGAGTTTAATGAAGCCCTTGTCCATCAAGTAGTTGTAGCTTACGCTGCAGGTGCTCGTCAGGGCACAAAAGCTCAGAAAACTCGTTCTGAAGTAGCCGGTGGTGGTAAGAAGCCTTGGCGTCAAAAAGGTACTGGTCGTGCTCGTGCAGGTACAATCCGTAGTCCTATCTGGCGTTCTGGTGGTGCGACTTTTGCAGCTAAACCGCAAAATCACAGCCAGAAAGTAAACAAAAAAATGTACCGCGGTGCGATTAAAAGCATTTTGTCGGAACTGATTCGTCAGGAACGTTTGATTGTTGTTGAGAAGTTTGGTGTTGATGAACCAAAAACAAAGCAACTGGCAGCGAAACTGAAAGAAATGGATCTGAACGATGTTTTGGTCGTGACAAAAGAAGTTGATGAGAATCTGTTCTTAGCTTCTCGCAACTTGCATAAAGTCGACGTGCGTGATGTTCAGGGTATTGACCCTGTCAGTCTGATAGCTTTCGAGAAAGTGCTGATGACTGCTGACGCCGTCAAGCAGCTTGAGGAGGTGTTATCATGATGCGCGAAGAACGTTTGCTTAAAGTGATTTTAGCACCTCACGTTTCGGAAAAATCGACTAACACTGCTGAAAATAACAACACGGTTGTTTTTAAAGTGGCTGTTGATGCGACTAAAACCGAAATCAAAGCGGCTGTCGAAAAATTGTTTGAAGTTGAAGTCAAAAACGTACGTACAGTCAACGTGAAGGGTAAAACCAAGCGCACTGGTTCTCGTTTCGGGAAACGCAGTGACTGGAAGAAAGCGTATGTTGCCTTGGAAGAAGGTGCTGACATTGACTTCTCAGGCGGCGCTGAGTAACAGGAGGAATAAACATGGCTGTAGTTAAGAGTAAGCCTACGTCTCCGGGTCAACGCCACGTCGTTAAAGTCGTCGGTCAGGACCTGTACAAAGGCAAGCCTTACGCACCATTGCTGGAAAAGAACAGCAAATCTGGTGGTCGTAACAATAACGGTCGTATCACGGTTCGTCACATTGGCGGTGGTCATAAACACCACTACCGTGTAATCGACTTTAAACGTAATAAAGATGGTATCCCTGCAAAGGTTGAGCGTATCGAATACGATCCTAACCGTTCAGCGAATATCGCTTTAGTTTTGTATGCTGACGGTGAACGCCGTTACATTCTGGCTCCGAAAAACCTATCAGTAGGCGATCGTATCCAGTCTGGTGTTGATGCACCAATTAAACCTGGTAATTGCCTGCCAATGCGCAACATCCCTGTGGGTAGTGTTGTTCACGCGGTAGAGTTACAGCCAGGTAAAGGCGCACAAATGGCTCGTTCAGCGGGTGCTTATTGCCAGATTCTTGCGCGTGACGGTGCTTATGTTACTGTTCGTTTGCGTTCAGGTGAGATGCGTCGCGTTCAGTCTGAAGGTCGTGCAACTATCGGTGAAGTAGGTAACGCAGAACACATGCTGCGTCAATTGGGTAAAGCCGGTGCAAACCGCTGGCGTGGTATTCGTCCGACCGTTCGTGGTGTGGCGATGAACCCAGTTGATCACCCTCACGGTGGTGGTGAAGGCCGTAGCTCTGGTGGACGTCATCCTGTGACGCCATGGGGCACACCGACCAAGGGCTACAAAACCCGTAAAAACAAGCGTACTGATAAGTTCATCGTACGCCGTCGCAACAAATAAGAGTTGAGGATAAAACATGCCACGTTCTCTTAAAAAAGGTCCATTTATTGACCTTCACCTGCTAAATAAGGTGGAGAAAGCGTTGGAAGCCGGGGATAAAAAGCCAATTAAAACTTGGTCCCGTCGTTCAATGATCATCCCAGATATGATCGGCCTGACAATCGCTGTTCACAACGGTCGTCAGCACGTTCCCGTCTTCGTGACAGACGAAATGATCGGTCATAAACTAGGCGAATTCGCGCCAACCCGTACTTATCGCGGCCATGCTGCTGATAAGAAAGCGAAGAAACGGTAAGAGGTAGAGAGTGATGGAAGCAATTGCTAAACACCAATTTGCCCGCGTTTCAGCGCAGAAGGGCCGTTTGGTCGCAGACCAAATCCGTGGACTTCCGGTAGAAAAAGCACTGGATATCCTCGCATACAGCCCCAAAGCAGCTGCTGGCTTAATCAAGAAAGTTCTTGAGTCAGCAATCGCGAACGCGGAACATAACGAAGGTGCGGATATTGATGAGCTAAAAGTGAGCCGAGTCTTTTTAGACGAAGGTCCTACTATGAAGCGCATCAAGCCACGGGCGAAAGGCCGTGCCGATCGTATCTTTAAGCGCACCAGCCACATTACTGTGGTCGTGTCAGATAGCTAGGAGATAAATTATGGGTCAGAAAGTACATCCTAATGGTATTCGCCTAGGTATCTCCAGACCATGGAATGCAACCTGGTATGCGAATACAAATGAGTTCGCTGATAATCTGCACAGTGATTTTCAGGTACGTAAGTTCCTGACTAAAGAACTGCGCAATGCATCAGTCTCTCGTATCGTTATCGATCGTCCAGCTAAGAGCGTTCGTGTGACTATTCACACTGCACGTCCTGGCGTGGTTATCGGTAAAAAAGGCGAAGACGTAGAAAAACTGCGTAAGCAAGTTTCTAAATTGACAGGTGCTCCTGCGCAAATCAATATCTCAGAAGTTCGTAAGCCTGAGTTGGATTCGCAGCTGGTAGCTGACAACATTTCTGGTCAGTTGGAACGTCGTGTCATGTTCCGTCGTGCTATGAAACGTGCTGTTCAAAACGCTATTCGCTTAGGTGCCAAAGGTATCAAAGTTGAAGTGAGTGGTCGTTTAGGCGGCGCAGAAATTGCACGTACTGAGTGGTATCGTGAAGGCCGTGTACCGCTGCACACATTGCGTGCAGACATCGACTACTCGACCTCAGAAGCGAACACCACTTACGGTATCATCGGTGTTAAGGTCTGGATTTTCCGTGGTGAAGTTCTTGGTGGACTTCCAACTGAAGAAAAGCCAGCTCCTAAGCGCGGCAAGAACCGTAAGTAAGGAGAGACGATATGTTACAACCTAAGCGTACAAAATTCCGTAAGGTTCACACAGGCCGCAACCGTGGTCTGGCGCAGTCTGGTAACAAAGTCAGCTTCGGTACTTTTGGTTTAAAAGCTACTGACCGTGGTCGTATGACCGCGCGTCAAATCGAAGCAGGCCGTCGTGCAATGACTCGTCACGTTAAGCGTCAAGGTAAAATCTGGATCCGTGTATTCCCTGACAAACCTATTACTAAAAAGCCTTTAGAAGTTCGTATGGGTAAAGGTAAAGGTAACGTCGAATACTGGGTTGCTCAGATTCAACCAGGTCGCGTTCTGTATGAAATGGACGGTGTTCCTGAAGAGTTGGCACGTGAAGCGTTCCGCCTGGCGGCGCGTAAACTGCCTTTCAAAACCACTTTTGTGACTCGGACGGTAATGTGATGAAAGCAAGTGAACTGAAAGATAAAACCGTTGAGCAGCTGCAAGAAGAGTTGTTAGGCATGCGTCGTGAGCAGTTTAATCTGCGCATGCAGGCAGCAACTGGTCAGCTGAATCAGACTCACATGATGAAACAAGTGCGTCGTGATATCGCACGTGTTAAAACCATCTTAAATGAGAAGGCAGGTGCGTAATGACTGATGAAAAACGTGTTCGTACTCTGCAAGGCAAAGTTGTCAGCGATAAGATGGATAAAACCATCACTGTAGCTGTTGAACGTCGTGTAAAGCACCCGGTATACGGGAAGTACATCACGCGTACAACTAAAGTACATGCGCATGACGAAGAAAACCAGGTTAAAGTCGGCGATACCGTGATTGTTCGCGAATGTCGTCCGCTGTCTAAGAATAAATCTTGGGCTCTGGAAGAAGTCGTTGAGCGCGCTACTGTTGTCTAAACGCAGATAGCGATAAGAAATTAAAAAGCCTCCCTTGCGGAGGCTTTTTTTTTGATCTAAACCTTAATAGGTTTAGTACAAACATCTGAAATTGAATAAATTTCTTTTTAACATAAGAAATAATAAATACGCACACCAACGCGTAGTTCTCAAAGGGAGACAATTCATGTCAAAAAGTTTATTTTTTGCAGCTACAGTGCTTGCAGCGAGTCCGGTAATTGCTGCCCCTCAAGATAGTAATTCGGTTGAACAGGAAATGCAGGCGTTAAAAGAACGCTTAGCTCAGTTGGAGAAACGGCTCGAAGAAAAAGAAAGACGAGAAAAAGAAGAGGCCGTTGTTGTAAGAAAACGAGAGGTAGAAAAGAGCAATAAAACGAGCGAAAATGAAAGCAATTCGAAACGCAGAGTTGCCTATGACTCTGGGGTTCATGCGCGCTTAGATAAGCTAGAGAATAAAACGGAAGAAAATGAGAATTGGCCAATAAAGGTTCATGGCGCGGTACGTTTTCAATATGAATATAATAATTATGACTCAGATAATGAAAACCGCGGTGGCGATTTGGACTTCGATATTTTCCGTCTGAACTTTGATGGAGAAATGGGAGGTGTCATCCTTTCTGCTGAATATCGTTGGTTTAATTATCAGGATGTTGTCAAGCATGCCTGGTTTGGTTATGACTTCACCGATAAACTGCAAGGGCAGGTTGGTGTTGTAAAAATTCCATTTGGTAATATGCCTTACAACTCCCACAGCTACTTCTTTAATAGTACCTTCTATGTTGGCCTGGAAGACGAACACGATAACGGTGTTCGATTTAAATACCGTGGAGACGAGTGGGATTTTGATTTAGCTTACCTGAAATCAGATGAGCAGGGCGGCATTGATGGTTCAACATCTGATCGTACAGCGCGGTATAACTACGACACCGTGGGTATTCGGTTGCCAGGTCAGGGCGCTTACGATGAACCGGGGTTACCTGTAGGAGAAAGTAATAGCTATGCTCTCAGAACCGCACGTAAGTTTAGTTTCAGCGATGATGAAAATTTAGAGCTTGGTGTGTCTTTGCAAGGCGGAAATTTGTATTCCGGAACGGCTGCTGAAGGCTTTACAGATGCACAGGCGTATGAGAATCAGAATGTTGGTAATCGCATGGCCTGGGCCGCTCATGGTGTCTACAATAACGGTCCATGGAACGTACAGTTACAGTATTCAGACTATGACTACGATATAAAACTGGAAAACCGCGGTGTTTACATGGCAGCATACGCTTATTACGATGCAATTCCTACTGAAGCGAAACTGTATACAGCCAATGTTGCTTACACTTTACCGGTAGATATTGGTCCTCTGACAAGCTTAACGTTCTACAATGACCACAGCTTAATGACCGATAAAATGGGTTATCAAGATGATACCTGGATGAATGTTCTAGGCGTTGCTGTTGCAGCCGGCGGCGGTTTTTATACTTACGTTGATTATGTAAGAGCAAAAAACCAACCGTTTATTGGTGGTAATACCGCAACTGATGGTGGTGAGGTCAATGACCGCTTTAATATTAACTTTGGTTATTATTTCTAAAGTGATTTAAGTTTTGACGGCGAAAGACATGGAACCTTATGGTTCCATGTCTTTTTTATTAGGCAAGATATGCTCGTAAGAATCCCCTTCCTGACGAAAGTCCTTTGTTCGATTAAACATCTTCAGTTCTGTATGTAATGCGGCTTTAGCCATAATATGGGCACTAATAGGTGCCGTCAAAAACAGAAATATTGCAATCAATAGCTCGTTCAGGTTAATCGCCCCTTGTACCGAGGTAATAAGAATAGAAGCTATGACGATACCTCCAATGCCTATTGTGGTGTTTTTCGTGGGGGCGTGTAAACGGGTAAAAAAGTCAGGAAGTATGGCTAACCCCAAAGAGCCAATAAAGGCGAATATAGCGCCTAATAAGATAAAGAAGGCCGCTAGCCATTGTGACCATGCCGGTAATTGGTTTAATGTATCCATAAGGTTTTCCTTTTATTCTATTAAGTCGCCACGCAATAAAAATTTACCTGCTGCAATAGTGCCGACAAAACCGAACATGGCAATGAGTAACGCAGCTTCAAAATAGGTTTGTGTGTTTTGGTACATACCAAGCAACAACAGTAAAGCCAGCGAATTAATGTATATTGTATCCAACGCCAGTATTCTGTCCGGTAGATCCGGTCCCTTAATAAGGCGCCAGAAATTCATTAATACCGATAAACTGAATAACAAGAAGGCAATGTGCAGTACCGTCGTTAACATTGGAATATCTCCTTCAGGCGACGCTCGTAGCGGTTTCGAATCGTTTTTATCACTTCTTCCGGGCTTTCTTCTGAGAATGCGTGAATAAGAATACCTTTACGCCCCCGAGTAATTTCACAAGATACCGTGCCTGGCGTCAATGTTATGGTACTAGCAAGAAGAGTAACCGGAAGTTCCTCTTTCATATCCAGTGGAAAAACAAACATCGCAGGTTTGATGGAACGAGGTTTCCCAATAATCATAACGGCAACTTTAAAGTTAGCCACAACAATGTCGTTTAACAGAATAAAAAAGTAAACGACAGCAAGGTCCGGTCGCTTAACCTTTGCAAAGTTGGGCCAGGCGTTACGGAATAAAAATGGAATAAACCAGGAAAATAAAGCGCCCAGTATGATCACCCCGGGCGAAACTGAGTTAAATAACAACACCCATAGCGTCAATAAGAAAAAAGATAACAAAGGTGTCGGAAATAGCTTTTTCATAGTAATTATTCCACTCCTTTCGTCAGCACGCGTGATGGGTACTGGCTTATGTCGTAAAGCTGTTCAGCGACATCATCGGTATAGTTACGTATTGGGCTGGCAAATAATGTCATAACAACCGATAACGACAGAAGTATAACCACAGCTGCTCTCTTTCCTAAAGGAGCAGACTGTTCATTTGCTTTACCCGACAGGGTATGCCAAAGCATTTTACTTCCCGCTCGTGTGACTGAAATTAGCATAACTAGAGTCGCACCTAACAAGGCTCCCCACAGCCAAAAACTCGCCGCGGTTGGGCTTGCCGATTCCATAATCATTAGTTTCCCGACAAAACCTGACAGAGGCGGTAAACCGATTATTGCTATTGCAGCAATTAAAAACATGACTGAATACGTAGAGTGATTGGCCATTTTCTTGCCGGATACGATACGCGATGCGGTTTTACCGCGTTCGAACGCTATAAGGTCGGCCAGTAAGAATAATGCACCAGTTATAAAGGTTGAGTGGATTAAATAAAACAGCATGGCGCCTGTTGTCGCTATTCCATTTAAACTGTAGGTTGCGATAAGCGTGCCGATTGAGGTGACGACTAAATAGGCCACAAGCAAGCGCAAATCTCGAGCTCCGATAACTCCGATGGTGCCGGCGAGCATGGTTATGAGGCCCATAACCCACAGCCAGTCATGTGCAATGAGGGCGAGTTCATTAGCTTCAGGGCCAAAAATGAGTGTATAGACGCGAACTATTGCGTAAACCCCAACTTTTGTCATTATTGCGAAAAGGGCAGCAACAACTCCGGTGGTTGTGGAATAAGCCTGAGGTAGCCAAAAGTGGAGCGGCAGAATAGCGGCTTTAATGCCGAATACTATCAATAGCATCATGCCACCAGCTTTAGCTAAGGCGGCTTGGTCTCCGCTTAATTGCTGCACTTGCGTGGCAAGATCCGCCATATTCAATGTGCCGGTAACGCCGTATAGAGTGCCAATACCAATTAAGAAAAGAGCAGACCCCAACAGGTTCAGCAATACGTAGTGTAAGGTCGTGCGTAAACGAAATTTTCCTCCACCGTGCATTAATAGTGCGTACGAGGAAATCAGTAGGACTTCGAAGAAGACGAATAAGTTGAAAATATCGCCGGTAGCAAAAGCCCCCATAATGCCCATCACCTGAAACTGAAATAACGCCTGAAAGTGTGAGCCAAGATTATCTTCGGCATAACATCCGTAGATGAGTACAGGTAATGCGAGTATAGCTGTTACCAGCATCATCAGAGCGCTAAGTTTGTCCACCATCAGGACAATTCCAAATGGCGCAGACCAGTTGCCTAAAGCATAAACAATCATCTGGTCCTGATTGATCTGGACGAGTAGGGCGATACTCGCTATCAAAGTTAATATACTGGACAGCAGGCCTATAACCCTGCGTTTTGGCTGAGGTCTGTCTCCCCATGGAAGAAGTTGTAGCAGCGCTGCCATTAATGGCACCAAAATAGGAAGTATCGCCAAATGTTGTTGCCACATTAGCGGTTGCCCTCCGTGCTGTTATCTTGCTGGTTCACTTCGTCTGTTCCTATCTCGCCTCGGGCGCGAACTGCCAGAATAATTGAGTAGGCTGTCATGGCGAAACCGATAACAATAGCGGTAAGAACCAGAGCCTGAGGTAAAGGGTCGGCATAGGTTTCCTGAGTACCATAAATTGGTGCTCCGTCTATTGTCAGACGACCGGTTGAAAATAGAAATAAATTAACGGCATAAGACAGCATGGTAATGCCGACGACCACAGGAAACGAACGGCCGCGCAGAATGAGAAACACACTGCATGCGGTTAAAATGCCAACGGTAACAGAATATAAAGTTTCCATTAATGCCCCTCATGCGTTGGGCGATGACGTGTCGTCATCTTCCCGAAGTTACTTAAAATCATCATAGTGGCGCCAATAACCGTCAGGAAAACACCAAGATCGAAGAGTAATGCCGTCGCAAATTCAAATTTACCAACCACTGGCCAGTCTAAATAGGTAAACCAGGAAGTCAGGAAAGGCTTGCCAAACAGCCAGCTACCAAGCCCGGTAAGCACCGCAATCAAAACACCAAACGACATTAGAGATTGATAATTAACGCTAAAGCGTTCTTTCATCCAGTCAACGCCATTCGCTATGTACTGCAGGATCATGGCCGACGCGACTATCAGGCCTGCGATAAAACCACCACCCGGTAAGTTGTGACCTCTTAGGAAAATATAGGCTGCAACTACCATCGCCATGGGTAAAATAATGTTGGCAACAGTCGTTAGCATCAACGGGTGTCTAATTCTATGCCAGGGGCGTCCGTCAATATCACTGGAAGGCATAAAGGGTTTTAGCTTATTAAGCAGTTTATGAATACCTGCAGCAGCTATTGCCAGAACGGTAATTTCACCTAAGGTATCGAAACCACGAAAGTCCACCAGAATGACGTTTACGACGTTGGTTCCACCACCACCGGATTTGGCATTCGCAAGGAAAAAGTCCGAGATGCTTTCAAATGGTGAGGTTAGTATTGCGAAATTTAAGGTAGCGACAATGCCGCCAATAAAGCTGGCAATGATGATGTCACGAAAAACTCGGTGGCCAGAAGAAGCCCGACTGGTTTTTTGTGGCATAAAGAACAACGCCAGTATCATTAGGATAATACTGACCACTTCGACTACCAACTGAGTCATGGCCAGATCCGGTGCGGAGAAGTGCGCGAAAGCTAACGACACAACCAATCCAACCACTGATAGCATCATTAACATCACAAAGCGATTGCGATGCAGTGTCGCGGTGGCAAATGCTGCGGATATCAGGACAACAGCACCAACTATGCTAACCATATCAACAGGCAGTTGCGGTTTGCCACCGGTCACCACACTTAGGTCACTTAGCGAAGGAAGTAACACGACAATAACGCTGATAAGAACGAAAGCAATGTAGCGTTGCAAGGAACCTGTGTCTAAGCGCTCGTAGAAATTAGCTGCGGCATCAGAAGTTTTTTGCACAAGCCGTTCAAAATTGTGTTTAGCGTCCTGGCCGTCAAATTGACGATTAAACGTAAACAGCTGATCGCGGGAAAGGTATATCAAAATGCCGCCAACCACTGCGACTGCGCTCATTAACAGAGGCATGTTAAAGCCGTGCCAAAGCGATAGCTTTACTTCAACAGGAGAGCCGGTAACAGCCGCCGCTGCCTGGTCAAGTATACCTGAGACCATAGTCATTGGCGCGATGCCGATAGCGATACAAAGGAGGCCTAGCACAGCAACCGGTGCAGACATCATGCGTGGTGGGTCATGTGGTTTTTTTGGCAGTTCTTTGTAGTCGCCATTAAAGAAAACATCGTGAATGAAGCGAATTGAGTAAGCCACGGACAGCATGGCACCCACAGTCGCCAATATAGGAATAAACCATGACAGCCCGCCGAATAAATGTTGCTGTAGAGCCTGATCCAGGAAGAGCTCTTTAGACATAAACCCGTTAAATGGCGGTATTCCAGCCATTGAGGCCGCTACGATCATGGCGAGAGTAGCGGTTATTGGCATCAGGCTCATAAGCCCTTGCAGTTTACGCATATCACGAGTGCCGGACTCATGGTCAATAATACCTGCGGTCATGAATAGTGCAGCTTTGAAGAAAGCATGGTTAATAACATGAAATAGTGCGGCGATTACTGCCCCTTGGGTACCTATCCCCAGTAGCATACAGATAAGACCCAGGTGGCTTACTGTAGAGAAAGCGAGTAACCCTTTCAGGTCGTGCTTTAACAAAGCAAAGTAAGCACCGACTAACATGGTAATTAAACCGGTCAATGTAACCAGGGTAAACCAAAGCTCAGTCTCGGCTAATACCGGATGAAAACGTGCTAATAGAAAGATACCGGCTTTTACCATGGTTGCAGAGTGTAAGTAAGCACTTACAGGAGTGGGTGCTGCCATGGCATGTGGTAGCCAAAATTGAAATGGAAACTGGGCTGACTTAGTAAAGGCCCCTAGTAAAACGAGTATTAAGGCTGGAACATAGTAAGCGTGTGCTTTTATCTGGTCTGCTGCGGCGAATACGGTATCCAGTTGATAGCCGCCGGCTATGTGCCCAATTATTAGTAATCCGGCTAAGAGCGCCAGACCTCCTGCGCCGGTGGTTGCCAATGCCATGCGGGCACCGCGGCGGGCATCACTGCTATGGAACCAATAACCGATAAGTAAAAAGGAAGAAATGCTGGTCAGTTCCCAGAATACCCACATTAATAAGATATTATCTGCCATAACGATGCCCAGCATCGAGGACATGAATAAAAGCAGGCATGCGTAAAAACGGGATTCGTCGTCGTTACTGCTCAAATAGTAGTGGGCATAGCCAATAACCAGAACACCTATGCCTAATATGAGACCTACAAAAAGCAGTGACAAACCATCCAGGCGCACGGCGAAATCAAGCCCTATACCTGGCAACCATTCCACCAGTTGTTTGGGTACTTCACCGGCGAGCGTTGCGGGTACGTACTGAAACAAAACAATTAAGCAGAAAATAGGAACAAGTAATGTAATCCCAGTCTTTATCGGTCGCGACGCTTGTTTAAATAATAGCGGTAAGAGCGCACCAAAGAATGGGGCAAAAATAATGAATAGCAGATTCATACCATAGAAGTCCCAAGTCAGCCTGTGCTCTTATAATAAGGTATACTTACCTGAGCAACGTAAAGTATTGAATTTACCATTGGTTCTGCCGCAATCCAACTAAACTAAACTCTTTAGATGGTGAATTCACCTTACACCTACGAAATTTTCTGAGATTACCCTACCACTTCCAAAATTTATCTGTTACACTTCGCGACCCTTTTTATAAGGGAAAAACCAAAGGCAGCACGACCCGAGAGGGTCTGTTTTTTTAACTAAGCGGGGCACTGAAATGATCCAAATGCAAACTACCCTGGACGTTGCCGATAACTCCGGCGCGCGCAGCGTACAATGTATTAAGGTTCTAGGTGGTTCGCACCGTCGCTACGCAAACATCGGCGATATCATCAAAGTTACTGTCAAGGAAGCAATTCCGCGCGGTAAGGTGAAGAAAGGCGATGTAGTGAATGCGGTGGTCGTTCGCACCAGAAAAGGCGTCCGTCGACAAGACGGGTCGGTCATCCGTTTTGACCGCAACGCGGCTGTGTTGTTGAATAACAACCAACAGCCCATTGGCACACGTATTTTCGGGCCGGTAACTCGTGAACTGCGTTCAGAGCAGTTTATGAAGATTATCTCGCTGGCACCAGAAGTACTATAAGGAGTCAATTATGGCGGCAAAAATTAAACGTGATGACGAAGTAGTCGTCCTGGCAGGTAAGGACAAGGGCAAGCAAGGCAAAGTCCTGAAAGTTCTTACCGATAAAGATCGCGTGATCGTGGAAGGCGTCAACGTAGTCAAGAAACACCAAAAGCCAAATCCGGCTCTAGGTGAATCTGGTGGCATCGTTGAACAAGAAGCAGCAATCCACATTTCGAACGTAGCGATCCTTAACCCAGAGACAGGTAAAGCAGATCGTGTTGGATTTCGTATTGAAGATGGCAAGAAAGTTCGCTTCTTCAAATCGAACAACGCAATCATTTAATTCAAACTTGGAGTTTTACGATGGCGAAACTGCATGATTTTTACAGAGAATCGGTAGTTCCTGAGCTTATGAAAGAGTTCAGCTACAACAGCGTCATGCAAGTCCCTCGGATTGATAAAATCACCCTTAACATGGGTGTTGGTGAAGCTCTGGCTGACAAAAAAGTACTTGATAACGCAGTGGCTGACCTAGAGGCTATCTCTGGTCAAAAGCCAATTCGTACTGTGGCACGCAAGTCTGTCGCCGGTTTCAAAGTCCGTGAAGGCTTCCCGATTGGCTGTAAAGTAACTCTGCGCGGCGAGCGCATGTGGGACTTTTTGCAACGCTTAATTTCGATTGCAATCCCACGTATCCGTGACTTCCGCGGCCTGAACCCTAAATCGTTCGATGGTCGTGGTAACTACAGCATGGGTGTTCGTGAGCAGATCATCTTTCCGGAGGTCGACTATGACAAAGTCGACAAGGTACGTGGTCTGGATATCACCATTACCACAAATGCTGGCACAGATGACGAAGCTCGTGCTTTGCTAGCTGCCTTTAACTTCCCGTTCAGAAAGTAAGGTGTAGAGTTATGGCAAAACAGTCAATGAAAGCGCGTGACGTGAAGCGAGCTAAAATCGCTTCAAAATACGCAGAAAAACGCAACGCACTGAAAACGGTCATTAATGACCCTAAAGCATCAGACGAAGAGCGTTGGGAAGCCGTACTTAAGTTGCAACAGCTCCCACGTGATGCCAGTCCGACGCGTCAACGTAACCGTTGTCGTATAACTGGTCGTCCTCATGGTTTCCTTCGTAAATTCGGCATGAGCCGAATCAAGGTCCGTGAGATGGCGATGCGCGGTGAAATTCCTGGCTTGAAAAAAGCTAGCTGGTAAGCCACGAATCACGGGAGAAAGCAAATATGAGCATGCAAGATCCAATTGCGGATATGTTCACACGCATTCGCAACGCTCAAGGTGCTAACAAAGTAACGGTTAAAATGCCGTCTTCTAAGCAGAAAGTGGCGATTGCTCAAGTTCTGAAAGAAGAAGGTTTTATTACTGGTTACAGTGCCGAGAGTACTGTTAAACCTGAGCTTGAAGTCGAATTAAAGTATTTCGAAGGCAAGCCAGTAATTGAAACAATCGAGCGCGTTAGTCGCCCCGGTCTGCGTATCTATAAGAAACGCAACGAGTTGCCTAACGTAATGGGTGGCCTTGGCATCGCAGTAGTTTCGACGTCTAAAGGCCTGATGACTGATCGTGCCGCTCGCCAAGCTGGTCTTGGTGGCGAAATTATCGGTTACGTAGCGTAATTAGGAGGTAGGAAATGTCACGTGTTGCTAAAGCACCCATTGAAATTCCTGCTGGCGTTGAAGTTACGCTAAATGGCCAGGAAGTCACGATTAAAGGTGCCCAAGGCTCAATGAGTCGTGTTGTAAACGATGCAGTTGAACTGGTAAAAGATGAGAGTGAGTTACGTACTAACGCCCGTGAAGGTGTTGCTAACTCAACAGCTCAAGCTGGTACGGCTCGCGCATTGTTGCAAAACATGGTGGTCGGAGTCACTAAAGGATTCGAGCGTAAGTTACAGTTGATAGGTGTTGGTTACCGTGCGCAAGCACAAGGTAAAAAACTAAACCTGACGCTAGGCTTTTCGCATCCTGTGGAGTTCGAGATTCCTGAGGGGATCACAATCGATACTCCGACTCAGACTGAAGTCGTCGTTAAAGGTGCAGATAAGCAGTTAGTTGGTCAAGTTGCCGCTAACATTCGTGCATACCGTAAACCTGAGCCTTATAAAGGCAAAGGTGTCCGTTATGCTGACGAGCAAGTGCGCCGTAAAGAAGCCAAGAAAAAGTAGGGTAATACGATGGACAATAAAGCAGCTCGCTTACGTCGTGCTACTCGCGCACGTAAACAAATTAAAGAGTTGGGTGCAAATCGCCTGGTCGTTCACCGTACACCACGGCATATTTACGCGCAGTTGATCGCACCTAACGGTTCTGAAGTGCTGGCAGCCGCATCGACTGCAGAGAAAAGTGTCCGCGAAGGGCTTAAATCTACAGGTAATGTAGACGCAGCCAAAGTCGTGGGCAAAACTATCGCTGAACGAGCGATTGAAAAAGGCGTTAAAAACGTTTCTTTCGATCGTAGTGGTTTTAAATACCACGGTCGCGTAGCCGCATTAGCGGACGCAGCTCGTGAAGCCGGACTTCAGTTCTAGGAGACGAACATGGCAAATGTAGAAGCTCAAACCGGTGAACTGATAGAGAAGTTGATTACAGTAAATCGTGTAGCAAAAGTTGTTAAAGGTGGTCGTATCTTTAGCTTCACTGCACTGACTGTAGTTGGCGACGGTAAAGGTAAAGTCGGTTTTGGTTATGGTAAAGCGCGTGAAGTACCCGCTGCTATTCAAAAAGCAATGGAAAAAGCACGTCGCAATATGGTTACCGTTCAACTGAAAGGCGACACTTTACAGCATCCTGTTAAAGGACGTCATTCAGGTTCACAGGTATACATGCAACCTGCTTCAGAAGGTACGGGTATCATCGCTGGTGGTGCAATGCGTGCGGTTCTGGAAGTTTCAGGTGTTCATAACGTGCTGTCAAAGGCATATGGTTCAACCAACCCAATCAACGTTGTTCGCGCGACTATTAAAGCGTTGAACGGCATGAAATCGCCGGAGCAAGTTGCGGCGAAGCGTGGATTGCGCGTTGACGAAATACTGGGGTAGTGAACAATGGCGAAAAAGACAATCAAAGTAACACAGACGCGTAGCTCTATCGGTCGTTTGCCGAAGCATAAAGCTACACTACGTGGCTTGGGTCTCCGCCGCATTGGTCACACAGTAGAGTTGGAAGACACTGCTGCAGTCCGCGGTATGGTGAACCGAGTTAATTACATGATTAAGGTGGAGGGATAAGCGATGGAACTTAATACACTTGCTCCCGCACCTGGTGCAAAAAGCAGCAAAAAGCGCGTTGGGCGTGGTATAGGTTCAGGTCTTGGAAAGACTGGCGGCCGTGGTCACAAAGGGCAGAAGTCTCGCTCTGGTGGCTCAGTTAAGCCAGGTTTCGAAGGCGGACAAATGCCAATTCAACGTCGTCTGCCTAAATTTGGTTTTACTTCTCGCAAGGCTATGGTCACTGCAGAAGTAAACTTGGCAGAAATCGCGAGGGTTGACGGTGATACCGTTGAACTGGCGACTTTGAAAGCAGCAGGTCTCGTTCGTAAGAACGTACTACACGCTAAAGTCATCAAATCTGGTGAACTAAGTCGTGCTGTGACTGTAAAAGGTCTTAAAGTCACCAAAGGCGCTCGCGAAGCTATTGAAGCTGCTGGCGGCAAAATCGAAGGATAGAGCAAATGGCTAAACCAGGATTGGAATCAAATCGAGCGCAAGGTGGCTTGTCGGAACTTAAGCGTCGCCTGTTGTTTGTGTTAGGAGCGATTATCGTTTTCCGAGCGGGCTCCTTTGTGCCTATTCCTGGTATTGATGCCGCTGTATTGGCTCAGCTATTCGAACAGCAGAAAGATACCATCGTTGCCATGTTTAACATGTTCAGCGGTGGTGCTTTAGAGCGTGCGTCAGTATTTGCATTAGGTATTATGCCGTATATTTCGGCTTCGATTATTATGCAGTTGGCAAGCGTGGTACATCCACGTTTGGCAGAGCTTAAGAAAGAAGGTGAATCTGGTCGTCGTAAGATTAACCAGTATACGCGGTGGGGTACTTTAATACTGGCAACGTTCCAGTCGATTGGTATAGCTACAGGCTTGCCAAATTTAATGCCCGGGCTAGTAATAGACCCTGGCTTCGGCTTCTATTTCACTGCTGTGGTGAGCTTAGTCACAGGAACCATGTTCCTTATGTGGTTAGGCGAACAGATTACTGAGCGTGGTATAGGCAACGGTATCTCTATCCTGATCTTTGTGGGTATTGTTGCAGGATTACCTTCCGCTATCGGCCAAACGGCTGAACAAGCGCGTCAAGGTGACTTGCACCTGTTATTGTTGTTATTAATTGGGGTTGTAGTTTTAGCAGTAACTTATTTCGTTGTTTTTGTGGAGCGTGGTCAACGTCGTATCGTTGTTAACTATGCGAAGCGTCAACAAGGTCGTAAAGTATTTGCTGCGCAAAGCACGCACTTGCCATTAAAAGTTAATATGGCTGGTGTTATTCCACCAATTTTTGCGTCAAGTATTATTTTATTTCCGGGTACCATCGCCACTTGGTTTGGCTCTGGTGACGGTGCGGTTGCAGACATTTTGCAGCAAGTATCGATGACATTGTCTCCCGGTCAGCCGTTATATGTGTTATTGTACGCGGCTGCGATAATCTTCTTCTGTTTCTTCTATACAGCGTTGGTATTTAACCCTCGCGAAACAGCTGACAACTTGAAGAAGTCGGGTGCGTTTATTCCGGGTATTCGCCCAGGTGAACAAACCTCAAGATACATCGATAAAGTAATGACGCGTTTAACTTTAGCAGGCGCACTGTACATTACCTTTGTCTGTTTGGTTCCGGAGTTCATGATGATTGCATGGAATGTGCAATTCTACTTCGGCGGTACATCTTTATTGATTATCGTAGTTGTTATCATGGACTTTATGGCACAGGTTCAGACTCATATGATGTCGCATCAATATGACTCTGTCCTGAAAAAAGCCAATCTGAAAGGCTACGGCCGGTAAGGTTGGGTAGAACGGAGAGTAGCAATGAAAGTTCGTGCTTCCGTGAAGAAAATCTGTCGTAACTGCAAAATCATCAAGCGTAACGGTGTAGTTCGCGTTATTTGCACTGATGCTAAGCATAAGCAACGACAAGGTTGATTCGAAGGAAAGGCTTGCGGCTTAATCGCCGCAGCCTTTGGAGTATTTGCAATTCGGCAATCGGTTGAGTATCCTAACGGGCTTTTCAACTGAAGCCTACAAACTGAAGGAGACGTGTTAGTGGCCCGTATCGCTGGCATTAACGTTCCTGACAATAAGCATGCAGTCATAGCTTTGACTGCAATCTACGGTGTTGGCCGTACTCGTTCACAGCAGATTCTTGCTGCCACGGGTATTGCTGAAGACACTAAGATTGGTTCATTGTCAGAAGACAAACTGGACGCGCTTCGTGACGCCGTATCAAAGTTCGCCGTAGAAGGCGACTTGCGTCGTGAAGTATCTATGAACATTAAACGTTTGATGGACCTCGGATGTTTCCGTGGACTTCGTCATCGTCGTAGCTTACCTCTACGTGGGCAGCGCACTAAAACAAATGCGCGCACTCGTAAAGGTCCGCGCAAACCAATTAAGAAATAGGGGGATTGAGTAATGGCTAAAACACCAACTCGCTCTCGAAAGCGCGTTAAAAAGCAGGTCGCCGATGGCATGGCTCATGTGCATGCATCTTTCAACAACACCATTATTACCATTACTGATCGCCAGGGTAACGCATTAGCGTGGGCTACCGCAGGTGGATCAGGGTTCCGTGGTTCACGGAAGTCAACGCCGTTTGCAGCACAGGTTGCAGCAGAACGTGCAGGTGAAATGGCGAAGGAATACGGACTGAAAAACCTGGAAGTATTTGTGAATGGTCCAGGCCCAGGTCGTGAATCATCGATTCGTGCCCTGAACGCCGTTGGTTACAAAATCACAAATATTACCGATGTGACACCGATTCCTCACAACGGTTGTCGTCCGCCTAAGAAACGTCGCGTTTAAGGCGTGAATCGATAGTTGGAGAAAGATCATGGCTAGATATTTGGGTCCAAAGCTCAAGCTGAGCCGTCGCGAAGGAACAGATTTGTTCCTGAAAAGCGGCGTTCGCGCAATCGATTCTAAATGTAAGATCGACACTGCACCAGGACAACACGGCGCGCGTCGCGGTCGTTTGTCAGACTACGGTGTTCAGTTGCGTGAGAAACAGAAAGTTCGTCGTATGTACGGCGTACTGGAAAAGCAATTTCGTAACTACTACAAAGAAGCTGCACGACTGAAAGGCAATACCGGTGAAAACCTGTTGCAGTTGCTGGAACAGCGCTTGGATAACGTAGTGTATCGCATGGGTTTTGCGTCAACACGCGCAGAAGCTCGTCAGCTGGTCAGTCACAAAGCAGTTGTTGTGAATGGTCAGGTAGTGAACATTCCATCGTTCAAGGTTCGTCCTGAAGACGTCGTTTCTGTTCGTGAAAAAGCGAAGAAACAAGCACGTATCGGAGCAGCACTGGAGCTTGCGGAACAACGTGAGAAGCCAGTCTGGATAGAAGTAGACAACAACAAATTGGAAGGTGCATTTAAACGTCTTCCAGAACGTAGTGACTTGTCTGCTGAAATTAACGAACAGTTGATCGTAGAGCTTTACTCTAAGTAAAGCTTAAGCATAGAGAGAGGACACAATGCAGGGTTCTGTTACCGAATTCCTAAAGCCGAGGTTAGTCGACATCGAGCAAATCAGCCCGACTCATGCCAAGGTGACACTGGAGCCTCTGGAACGCGGCTTTGGTTATACACTAGGTAATGCGTTACGTCGCATTTTACTATCGTCAATGCCAGGCTGTGCAGTGACTGAGGTTGAAATCGATGGCGTGCTGCACGAATACAGCAGCAAAGAGGGCGTTCAGGAAGATGTCATTGAAGTTTTATTGAACCTAAAAGGGCTGGCAGTAAGCGTTGAAGGTAAAGATGAAGCAACTCTGACTTTGAATAAATCCGGAGCAGGTCCTGTAACAGCAGGCGATTTCACCCATGACGGTGATGTTGAAATCGTTAATCCTGAGCACGTTATTTGTCATCTGACAGGCGACTATGAACTTGTAATGCGAGTGAAAGTCGAACGTGGTCGTGGTTACGTGCCTGCGGCATCTCGTCAGTCCGCTGATGATGATGAACGTCCAATCGGTCGTCTTTTAGTCGACGCGTCGTTTAGCCCGGTAGAACGCATCGCATATTCTGTAGATGCGGCTCGTGTTGAACAACGCACTGACTTAGACAAGCTGGTCATCGAAATGGAAACCAATGGTACGTTGGATCCAGAAGAAGCAATCCGCCGTGCAGCAACAATTTTAGCTGAACAGTTGGATGCTTTTGTTGAACTTCGTGACATAAGTGAGCCGGAAGAAAAAGAAGAGAAACCGGAATTCGATCCGATTCTTCTTCGTCCGGTAGACGACTTGGAATTGACTGTTCGATCTGCGAACTGCTTGAAAGCAGAAGCGATTCAGTACATTGGTGACTTAGTACAACGCACTGAGGTCGAGTTATTAAAAACTCCGAACTTGGGTAAGAAGTCGTTGACTGAAATCAAAGACGTGTTGGCTTCACGTGGTTTGTCTCTGGGCATGCGCCTTGAGAACTGGCCACCAGCCAGCTTAATTGACAACGACTAAGTTCACCTTAGTAATAGATTTACTGAGAAGGGTATAGGTATGCGCCATCGTAAGAGTGGTCGTCAACTAAATCGAAACAGCAGCCATCGTCAGGCAATGTTCCGTAACATGGCAAGCTCTTTAGTGCGTCATGAAATCATCAAGACGACTTTGCCAAAGGCAAAAGAGTTACGTCGCGTTGTTGAGCCTTTAATCACAATGGCAAAACAAGATAGCGTAGCAAACCGTCGTCTGGCGTTCGCACGCACACGTGATAAAGAGGTTGTTGGCAAGCTGTTTAATGAATTAGGCCCGCGTTATGAAGAACGCCCAGGCGGTTACACTCGCATTATGAAGTGTGGCTTCCGTACAGGTGATAACGCTCCAATGGCTTACATTGAATTAGTTGGTCGCCCAGAAGTTGAAGAAGTTGAAGAAGTAGCTGAAGAAGTTACTGAGTAAACCGCTTCGAAAAGTTAAAAAGCCGGCTCAATTTCAGCCGGCTTTTTTATGTCTAAAGTTTAATAGCAAAAACTAATTCTGGAGCTCATCGTTAAAAATTTTGGCAAGGGTTTCCTTCTCGACATAACCTTCTTTTACTAACCATTCAAGTTCCTTGCGACTTACCCCCGATTGTTTAGCTTCCAAAGTTAATATTCGCCAATCTTCTTTGCTAATTTGGTAATTAATGCTTTCTTGATCTGAACTCACAAAAAAATCTTTCATAACAGAAATTAATGATGTCGCTGTCTCCGGTAGAGCTTTTATCGACTCAGTTAAGGAGGAAAGAATTGAAGTCGGAGTTTCTTTAGCTGCAGTTCTCAAAACAGATTCAGTAAAGTCAGGGTGAGACGCGACAGCCTTGCGTATAATAATTTCAGCCTTATCGGGCTGACGCTGCAATGCAATAGTAATGATATCATCAATATACGCAGGTTCGGTTTGAATGGCAGCCTCAACAATGCTCATAGATAAGTCTGGGTAACGAGCTATAGCAATGTCGACGACAGAATAAGTCACAGCAGGTTCTGCTTGCATTGCTGATACTACTATAGCCTTGACTCTGCTTTCTCTAATGTCAAAAGCGGCGTTAACGATATAAGAGGCATGTTCGGGGTAGTTATTAATCAAGATACGAACAGTGCGCATAATAGAAAAGTTTTTATTGAGATGATTTTCGATAATATTTCGGTAAGTATCCTTTAAAGAGGAAGGCGAGCTTTGAATGCTGCGATCAAAAGTAGCAGCATGACTCGTTCGTATAGCGCTTGAACTAAGAGTTGCTGCAAGTAAACAGGTAAGAGTTATTAATTTCCAGCGCATAAAAATTAAGCCTTTTATATGAGTCTAACTAGTTAGAGTGATTTAATATAACAACAGTTCAAATAAATCACAAAAAAGCAACAAAATAGACTCAAAAACAATCTAAGTGTAGCTTTTAATCTTAATGTGAGTGATTTTTGTTCGGTTGAACTAGTTGTTTCAAAAAAGATCTTGCAAGGCTCAGAGAGATCACTATAATTCGCCGCCGTTGTCATGAGTTATCTGCAAAGCGTATCTGCAACAAATTCTGACAACGGCGTTTTGCTTCAACCGGGCTGAAAAAAAAGCTGATAAAATGGGTTGACGAAACAAAAGGGACGTGTAGAATACGCCTCCCTGCTTCGAAAGAAGCAACGCTCTTTAACAATTATATCAAGCCAAGCAAACTGTGTGGGCACTTGCAGAAGTTAAGCAAACAGAAATATTTGTATTGCAACTTTTGAATGAGTGTTCAGCAAGGTTTCATTAATGAAGCTAAGCAAAAACGCGTAATTCATTGAGTTGATTGAACTACTTTTAATTGAAGAGTTTGATCATGGCTCAGATTGAACGCTGGCGGCAGGCCTAACACATGCAAGTCGAGCGGTAACAGAGAGAAGCTTGCTTCTCTGCTGACGAGCGGCGGACGGGTGAGTAATACTTGGGAATTTGCCTTTAGGCGGGGGACAACCACGGGAAACTGTGGCTAATACCGCATAATGTCTACGGACCAAAGTGGGGGACCTTCGGGCCTCACACCTAAAGATGAGCCCAAGCGGGATTAGCTAGTTGGTGGGGTAAAGGCTCACCAAGGCAACGATCCCTAGCTGTTCTGAGAGGATGATCAGCCACACTGGGACTGAGACACGGCCCAGACTCCTACGGGAGGCAGCAGTGGGGAATATTGCACAATGGGGGAAACCCTGATGCAGCCATGCCGCGTGTGTGAAGAAGGCCTTCGGGTTGTAAAGCACTTTCAGCGACGAGGAAGGGTGTTGTGTTAATAGCACAGCACATTGACGTTAGTCGCAGAAGAAGCACCGGCTAACTCCGTGCCAGCAGCCGCGGTAATACGGAGGGTGCAAGCGTTAATCGGAATTACTGGGCGTAAAGCGTACGTAGGCGGCGTGTTAAGCAAGATGTGAAAGCCCCGGGCTCAACCTGGGAATTGCATTTTGAACTGGCATGCTAGAGTCCTGAAGAGGGTGGTAGAATTTCCAGTGTAGCGGTGAAATGCGTAGATATTGGAAGGAATACCGGTGGCGAAGGCGGCCACCTGGTCAGAGACTGACGCTGAGGTACGAAAGCGTGGGGAGCAAACAGGATTAGATACCCTGGTAGTCCACGCCGTAAACGATGTCAACTAGTTGTTCGTGTCATTAAGACGTGAGTAACGCAGCTAACGCACTAAGTTGACCGCCTGGGGAGTACGGCCGCAAGGTTAAAACTCAAATGAATTGACGGGGGCCCGCACAAGCGGTGGAGCATGTGGTTTAATTCGATGCAACGCGAAGAACCTTACCATCCCTTGACATCCAGTGAATTTTCCAGAGATGGATTAGTGCCTTCGGGAACACTGAGACAGGTGCTGCATGGCTGTCGTCAGCTCGTGTTGTGAGATGTTGGGTTAAGTCCCGCAACGAGCGCAACCCTTATCCTTAGTTGCCAGCACGTAATGGTGGGAACTCTGGGGAGACTGCCGGTGATAAACCGGAGGAAGGTGGGGACGACGTCAAGTCATCATGGCCCTTACGGGATGGGCTACACACGTGCTACAATGGCGCATACAAAGGGCAGCAAGCCAGCGATGGTTAGCGAATCTCATAAAGTGCGTCGTAGTCCGGATTGGAGTCTGCAACTCGACTCCATGAAGTCGGAATCGCTAGTAATCGTGGATCAGAATGCCACGGTGAATACGTTCCCGGGCCTTGTACACACCGCCCGTCACACCATGGGAGTGGGCTGCACCAGAAGTGGTTAGTTTAACCTTCGGGAGAACGATCACCACGGTGTGGTTCATGACTGGGGTGAAGTCGTAACAAGGTAGCCGTAGGGGAACCTGCGGCTGGATCACCTCCTTACAACTATGCTTATCTTTTGTGTAAACAAAAAATTGCGTCCTGCATTTTTTTGTATACCTCACATCCGTGTGAGTAAGTGTCCACACAGTTTGCAGGCTTGATATAAATAGAGAAGAAACTGGGTCTGTAGCTCAGCTGGTTAGAGCGCACCCCTGATAAGGGTGAGGTCGGCAGTTCAAGTCTGCCCAGACCCACCAAATTTGAACGATGGCTGCGTTGTTCGGGTATTCGCATACTGATGTATGCTTCACACCCTCTCGCCTTGCCCTCCTTCAAATTCCCTTGTCAGGGTTGCGGTGATGCTGAAAAGAGGGTTTCCCCGATGTCAGCACGCGCAGCATGAAGCTTCGAGAGCAAGGCGCACGTTGAGTGATTGAAGGAGCATACCTCGATGGTATGTGACTGATTGAGCGAATCGCGCAACGCCGCTATCGAAACTTCAGGCAAGCATTCGGGGCCATAGCTCAGCTGGGAGAGCGCCTGCCTTGCACGCAGGAGGTCAGCGGTTCGATCCCGCTTGGCTCCACCACTTCTTCTCTTAGTAACCGTTAGCGTTAAGTGTTCTTAAACAAGAATATTTACCGGTAACTAAGCGTTACGTGCTCTTTAACAACATGAAAAGCTGATTGTAATATTAAAAGTAAGAAATGCCACTCTACTTGAACAAACTGATTTGGTAGAGGCGTATCGAACTTGTGTACAGCGAGAACAAACAATCTTGGTCACGTATGCCAGACACCTTCGGGTTGTATGGTTAAGTGACTAAGCGTACACGGTGGATGCCTAGGCAGTTGGAGGCGATGAAGGACGTACTAACTTGCGATAAGCCATGATAAGCCAGTAAGAGGCACTTGAGTCATGGATTTCCGAATGGGGAAACCCACTCTGTTTACAGAGTATCCGGCACTGAATCAATAGGTGCCAGGAAGCGAACCCGGAGAACTGAAACATCTAAGTACCCGGAGGAAAAGAAATCAACCGAGATTTCCCCAGTAGCGGCGAGCGAACGGGAAGCAGCCCTTAAGCTTAACTTGTGCTAACAGAATCCGATGGGAAGCGGAGCCACAGACGGTGAGAGCCCGGTATGTGAAGGTGCATGATAAGTGAAATCGAGTAGGTCGGGACACGTGATATCCTGACTGAATATGGGGGGACCATCCTCCAAGGCTAAATACTCCCAACTGACCGATAGTGAACCAGTACCGTGAGGGAAAGGCGAAAAGAACCCCGGCGAGGGGAGTGAAACAGAACCTGAAACCGTGTACGTACAAGCAGTAGGAGCGGACTTGTTCCGTGACTGCGTACCTTTTGTATAATGGGTCAGCGACTTATATTCTGTAGCAAGGTTAACCGTATAGGGAAGCCGTAGGGAAACCGAGTCTTAACTGGGCGTTGAGTTGCAGGGTATAGACCCGAAACCGGGCGATCTAACCATGAGCAGGTTGAAGATTGAGTAACATCAATTGGAGGACCGAACCCACTTATGTTGAAAAATGAGGGGATGACTTGTGGCTAGGAGTGAAAGGCTAATCAAGCCCGGAGATAGCTGGTTCTCCCCGAAATCTATTTAGGTAGAGCCTCGGACGAATACCATTGGGGGTAGAGCACTGTTTGGGCTAGGGGGTCATCCCGACTTACCAACCCCATGCAAACTCCGAATACCAATGAGTACTATCCGGGAGACACACGGCGGGTGCTAACGTCCGTCGTGAAGAGGGAAACAACCCAGACCGCCAGCTAAGGTCCCGAAGTTATGGCTCAGTGGGAAACGATGTGGGAAGGCAGAGACAGCTAGGAGGTTGGCTTAGAAGCAGCCATCCTTTAAAGAAAGCGTAATAGCTCACTAGTCGAGTCGGCCTGCGCGGAAGATGTAACGGGGCTAAGCCATACACCGAAGCTGCGGCTGCATGATTTATCATGCGGGGTAGGGGAGCGTTCTGTAAGTGGGCGAAGGTGGTTCGAGAGGACTGCTGGACATATCAGAAGTGCGAATGCTGACATGAGTAACGATAATGGGAGTGAAAAACTCCCACGCCAGAAGACCAAGGTTTCCTATCCCATGCTAATCAGGGTAGGGTAAGTCGGCCCCTAAGGCGAGGCGGAAACGCGTAGTCGATGGAAAACAGGTCAATATTCCTGTACCGATGTTCATTGCGATGGGGGGACGGAGAAGGCTAGGTGAGCCGGGCGTTGGTAGTCCCGGTGAAAGTGCGTAGGCTGAGGGTTTAGGTAAATCCGGACCCTTAAGGCCGAGACACGAGACGAGCACCCAAGGGTGCGAAGTTATTGATGCCATGCTTCCGGGAAAAGCCTCTAAGCTTCAGATGAACATTGACCGTACCCCAAACCGACACAGGTGGTCAGGTAGAGAATACTAAGGCGCTTGAGAGAACTCGGGTGAAGGAACTAGGCAAAATAGTACCGTAACTTCGGGAGAAGGTACGCCACTGGCGGTAATTGACTTCGCGTCAAGAGCTGCTGGTGGCCGCAGTGACCAGGTGGCTGGGACTGTTTATTAAAAACACAGCACTGTGCTAACACGAAAGTGGACGTATACGGTGTGACACCTGCCCGGTGCCGGAAGGTTAATTGATGGGGTTAGTTTTCGGACGAAGCTCTTGATCGAAGCCCCGGTAAACGGCGGCCGTAACTATAACGGTCCTAAGGTAGCGAAATTCCTTGTCGGGTAAGTTCCGACCTGCACGAATGGTGTAACCATGGCCACGCTGTCTCCACCCGAGACTCAGTGAAATTGAAATCGCAGTGAAGATGCTGTGTACCCGCGGCTAGACGGAAAGACCCCGTGAACCTTTACTACAGCTTGGCACTGAACATTGAACCTACATGTGTAGGATAGGTGGGAGGCTTTGAAGCACTGGCGCCAGTTGGTGTGGAGCCATCCTTGAAATACCACCCTTGTATGTTTGATGTTCTAACATTGGCCCCTTATCGGGGTTGTGGACAGTGCCTGGTGGGTAGTTTGACTGGGGCGGTCTCCTCCCAAAGAGTAACGGAGGAGCACGAAGGTTGGCTAAGTACGGTCGGACATCGTACGGTTAGTGCAATGGCAGAAGCCAGCTTAACTGCGAGACAGACACGTCGAGCAGATACGAAAGTAGGTCATAGTGATCCGGTGGTTCTGAATGGAAGGGCCATCGCTCAACGGATAAAAGGTACTCCGGGGATAACAGGCTGATACCGCCCAAGAGTTCATATCGACGGCGGTGTTTGGCACCTCGATGTCGGCTCATCACATCCTGGGGCTGAAGTCGGTCCCAAGGGTATGGCTGTTCGCCATTTAAAGTGGTACGCGAGCTGGGTTTAGAACGTCGTGAGACAGTTCGGTCCCTATCTGCCGTGGGCGTTTGAGAGTTGAGAGGAGCTGCTCCTAGTACGAGAGGACCGGAGTGGACGAACCTCTGGTGTTCGGGTTGTCACGCCAGTGGCATTGCCCGGTAGCTACGTTCGGAATCGATAACCGCTGAAAGCATCTAAGCGGGAAGCGAGCCTCGAGATAAGCTGTCACTAGCACTTAGAGTGCTCTGAAGGGTTGTTGAAGACTACAACGTTGATAGGCGGGGTGTGGAAGCGTAGTAATGCGTTGAGCTAACCCGTACTAATTGCCCGTGAGACTTAACCATACAACACCGAAGTTGTTTGGAACGTTACGCACAAGCGAGCGACTTTACCGAATCGAATAAGTAGCCTGATGTTCACATCAGGTGAGATAGTGAATTCAACAGAGTGGCTTTTACTTAAAAAGCAGTCAGTTTTTACATGTTGTGACAGTTTATGTCTGGCGGCCATAGCGGTGTGGCACCACCTGAATCCATTCCGAACTCAGAAGTGAAACACACCAGCGCCGATGGTAGTGTGGGGTCTCCCCATGCGAGAGTAGGTCACCGCCAGACTACAAATAGAGAACCCCAGCCCAACCGGCTGGGGTTTTTTTATGCCTGTTCCACGGCCAGCTCTGCCCTCAGGGTTGCTGTGAATAGCCCGCGCCCCTTACACAAAGTCTCTCAATACCCCCCCCCCGAGCGCGTTGTTTATGACTATCTCATCTGTCATGTAATTGCATCAGGCGAATAAAAAACGACTTTTGGCGATAAAGCGAAAGGAGTTATTTAGTTTCGATAGTATATATTAAATCGCCACCTTGACCTTCAGTGGTTGAGGTCGATTCAAAAAGTAATCTCTCAGACAGTGTGTAACGCAATATGAAAGTAGAAGTTGGTTCTAGTAAACCTATTCCATATTTAACGTACAGACGAGGAGAGAGGTATTTACCTATATACAAAGAGGTATCATTGACATCACTGGTTTCAGAATCCAGTGACACTTCATCTAAATCAAAAGTGTCTTTTATGCTTTCGGTTAGAAACTTGGCGCTACGGCCACCAACTAATAATGCGGCCTGCAGCTCGAGGTTATTTGCATCTCCCTGGCTACCTGGCGGCTTTCCGAATAACAGGTACGAGAGGATAGTACTGTCGGGAAGAGGCGGTGTTGAAAAAAGGCTTAATTCAGGTCGGCTTATAGTACCGGTAACTCGAGCTCCTATTTTCTCAGGCGGTTGCTCGTCGATACCTGTTTTTTCAATATTACGTGTAACTTTAAGGTTTAGAGATGGGGTATCTAAAGGACCTCCGTTAAATAGCAGGTCACCGCGTTCAATAGCCAGTTTTTGTCCGTAAATTTCGTAATCACCGGATACGACTCCTATGCTGCCGTTACCTCGTGCAGCGGAATCGGGTTGTTGTGTAATCTGTAGTTTACCTTTTAAGTTACCGGCAAAACCCAAAGCCTCGACACGAACTTGTTCTCCTAAACTTAGTGTTATATCTGTATTAGTAGAAAACAAAGGAGGAGTTTTGGGTACATTCTTTAAAGTAACGTCAGCCGACTCCGTGGCAGCTTGATCTAAATTCACTGGCGTTATTCGAGCTTTAGGTAGATGTAAATTGCCCCTAATGAACACAAGATCTTTCTCAAGCTTTAGAGAAATATCAGGTGATGCAACAAGGAGAAGATCCGGGGTATCTAAAATTAATAGGTCTTTACCATTTATGGTTAGGTTACCTGCTCGCTTAAACGCATTGAGCTCACCCTCAATAGTAACATCGCCTTCGCCGATTTTTCCGTTTGCATTAACTGTAAATTCGCCAACATTTGCGTCTGCCGTTAGTTTTGCATTTAGCTGAGTAATTAATGTGCCACTGGCTAGTACAATGATTCTGTCTGCGTTAAGGTTAACTGTTCCTGAAGCACTTGGATCATTTAAATAGCCTGCAATATTGAGTTCAGCGCGTGTACTCCCATCGCCAATATCCACTTGCGGCGCTAATAAATTCAGCAACTCTAAACTTTTAGAATTTAATGAAACCTTTCCGGAAAGAGGGCTGTCAGGAGCTATTTCTTCGATAGTAAGTTTCCCTGATAGGTTAAAATCTATTTCCTCAGCTACCGCCGTCATTCCAATATCGATACCTTCGTTATCACGGTTTTTGGCGGTTAAGCTAAGCTGATTTAAAGTCACTTTTTCTTCACCGGCCACCACTTGGCTGTTATCAGCGTTAATAACTCCGTTAAGCTTCTGCAACGTCATATTTTCAGAATCGAAAGAACCGGCAACCTCAGCTGATATGGCTCCCGTTAGCTTGTAAGCGACGTCGGGTAATACAAGAGCCTGCAGTAAGTTCAGCGGAACTTCTCTGGCATTAGCATCGAAACTTATTACCTTGTCCTGCTGTTCTAATTTAAGGCAGAAGGGATTACCTATCCCCTGGTAAGTAAGACAGACTGGCGTAGTATTGAACGTGACGTCTTCATAGTTAAAACCTGCTGTTATAGGTTGGTTTAAGCTAATAGCATTGTAGTCAGGATGCTTCAGGTTGAATTTATTAACGCCTATTTCAAACTTTGGTTGGTTTAGTTGCCCACTAATATCACCGGTAGCTACAACCTCGCCTTTAACGTCAGAGAGTTCGCTTAAATCTTTAGACGTTACTTGCCAGGCGAGTTTTTTGCCGGGGCTGAGCGCCCCTTCAGCTACAAGCGACTGCGCTCCCCAGTTAGCATTGAACTGATCAACAAATAAGTAGGGCTCTGACAAACGCAGTTTCACTTCTGCATTGACCGTCCGCTGTTGATATTCACCCGAAATATCCGTAGTTAAAGATAGATTGTCTTTCCAATTGATATAGGCCTTGCCACTGACAGTTTCATCATTATGAGTAAGTTCCAGACTTAAGATACTTAGGCTGTCAGGCTTAAGTTTAGCTTCAGTAACAAGCTTTAAGTTTTCTTCCAGCAGGCCAGACAGCTTGTTGCTTAAATTAATTGCAAGTTCATCCAGTTCGCCTTTGGCCTGTAACCGGCCTTCGTGGCTGTTGATACCGTTTGGTTCGTAGGTTATTTCTTCCCAGCTTACTGAAGTATCAATTACCGGAGTCGTAGATAGTGAAGAAACGTTTCCCTGCAAGGTTAACTGTCCCTGGATATCGCCTTTAGAATGCACATTGAGTGGTGCGAAGTTTATTATGTTGTCTTGATAGCTAACGGCTCCGTCGATATCCATTGTCTGTTGGTTAACTGTGACAGTTATGTCAGGCTCTATATTGGCTTGTGTTAATCGGCCTTCACCACGTATATCTCCGCCTAAACTCAGTTCAACCTGGTCGGCTCCGACACTTGCCAGCCATTGGGTCAGGTTATTTTCCTGCCAATTACTGTCAAATTGCCAACTAAGCTTCTTCAAAGGGTTATAGATTTTAGCGGTAATTTCACCCACAAGTCCCTCGGACAGCTCACTATTTGTCGTCAGAGACCGAATGTCGCCAGTTATCTCCGTTTTTACTTTAAGAGAAGGGAAGTCTGGTGAGTGCACATGGGTGTTATTCTCAAGCTCGCTTTTAAAAGGGTAAGATAATTTAGTTTTTCCGGAAATCGCGGTGGTTAGGTATTGGTGCTCCATACGAAGCTGTCTGATATTAAGCTGGCCATCTGCATTAACTCTGGCTGATGCGTCAATCGTTAGTTCCTGCGAAGGGTTTTCTAAAATAAAAAAACGGCTTTCCTTAACCAGCAAGTTCCGCAAATTGACATCTAAAGGCAGCTCAATTTCTATGTCCTCAATAGAGGAGGATTCAGAATCAGCATCCTGACTCGGACTCTGAGCTGAACGAAGACGGATCTCGCCACCAAGGCTTTCGATATTATCTATTCGGATAACACCGGACAACAAAGCTAAAGGAGCCCAGTTTATGACTAACTTGTCCGGTGTATAGGAAAAAGTTTCGCTTTCAAAACGAAAATTTTCAAACTCAAATTCATTCAGCAGGGTTCCATGAAATGCTTTGTACTGGATGTCTACCGCTAGATATTTTTGTCCCTGAGTTAGTATCCAGCGGCTGCCAGCTTCACTGCCAACCAGGCTGACAGCCAGTAGAGGAACTAAAACAACCAGAACAAGAATTGTAATGGCCAACCAACGATAAATGCTCATAAATCGGGGCCTAAAGTAAAGTGCAGGCGCCAGGGCTTATCTGGCTCATCTATTGCCTGGGCCAGATCCAGGCGAACCGAGCCGATTGGAGAAATCCAGCGAATTCCGAATCCAACACTTTGTTTAAGCTTTTCATTGGGTTCAATCATGGCATTACCAATATCTGTGAATAAAGCGACACGCCAATTTTCCTTAAATCGATAATCAATTTCCGCGCTGGCAACAGCCAAATAACGGCCACCCAAAATGGTTCCTGTATCGTCTTCTGGTCCTAATTGCTCATAAGCGTAGCCGCGCACGCTGTTGTCTCCCCCAGCGAAGAAGCGTAGCGAGGGAGGTAGCTGATCAAAATCATCTATATAGGTAGCGCCGGCTTCGGCTCTGGCGAGAAAACGTATATTTTCTGTAACAGGGACAACCGCTTTAAAGCCAAGTTCCACGCTGGCCATATCGGCATCGGACAATAGTGCTTCACTTGCTGCTTTTAAAGTCACATCAAAGCGAAAGCCTTTGTCGATATTCAACCTTCCATCGGCTGTCATGTAGTTCCAACTAGCCTGTGGAATTAAAAACTGACTGGTTCCTGAACTTTCACCAATTTCGAAGTCATCACGCTGCCAGTTTAACCCATACTCGCGTCGCCATTTATCCATTGCAACAACGCTGGATGCACCAAAGCGATAGAGTCGGTTAGTTTGTCCTTCATTGTCTTTATCAAAAGCTTCCGCCCGAATCTGGTAGTAATCTGACTGTGGGTTTTTTCCCGGAATAATGTAGTTCGCGCCAATTCGGCTTTCTACTTCAGATAATTGCGTTATTCCCCGAAGTTGATGTCCTTGGGTATTTACCCAGCGGCGGTTAAGGCTGGCACTAATGCGTGCCCCGGTATCAGTACCGTAGCCAACACCATATTGGTACTGGTTTCTGAAGTTAGGTTCGGAACTGACAGAGATAGGTACTGCGTGCTCTTTGGCGCTTCCCCAGTCAGGACTGACCTGAACTTGAGAAAAGTATCCACTGTCACCCAATGCCACTTGTAATTGACTGAGTTTCTCGGTTCTGTAGCCTTCACCGCGTTCAAAAGGAACAAAACGATGGAGTAATTCATTGTCAAGTATATCTTGTTCAAAAGTGACCTGACCGTACTGGTAGCGTTTTCCGGAATCAAAAAGGACGTCTATATCAGCGGTGTTTTCTGCTATATCAATTTCGACATTATGTTTTATAAAGCGAGCATCGTGATAGCCGCGTTGACTCGCTAATGATAGTAACCTGGACTTAACTTGTTCGTAACTACTATGAATAAAACGTTGTTTTTCCTTGAGATTGCTATTATCTACTATGTTGTCAAACGCCTTATCTTCAGCTGCATCGCCCTGAATTTCCCACATATTTTTAGCAATTCGTACTGGGTCATTCAGTTCAACTTGATAGGCGGCTGACCAACCTTCGTCAACGGTTTCTAATTGAGCATTCACTTCAACCTGATAATATCCATAAGGGCGGAGTGCTTTTTTAATATCGGCAGTGGCTTGTCGGTGCAGATATCTAACTCTGTAGTCGGCATAACTCTTGTCTTTATCCAGACGGGCTATTTGCAATAGCGCCATAACATTGGTGTACTCGTCTCCCTCAACGCCGGAGACCTCAACTTCAACTGAAGCGAGAGCCAGTTCACTGAAAAGTATGCTAAAACTGAAAAGAATAAGTCGAAAGTAACGCATTGAAGTGTTATACCAGACAAAAAGTTAAGACATAATCGCATGCTTTAAGATTTCATGTAAATCATTGGTTCAATCCGGAGACGCTATGGCGATAGAAATTACGACAGCAGAAAAACGGTTGTTACAAAAAGTGAGTATTCCACCTCGCCCAGAAACATTGCTAACTGTGAGTCGTGAAGCCAAAAAAAGTGAGCCGGATGTTACCGTTATCGCTGAATCTATTTCGGCTGATATGAGTATAGCGGCTGCTGTTTTGCAGGTTGTCAACTCTGCCGCCTATCGCAGAGCGAGAGAAGTCGATTCAATTCAGCAGGCCGTTATGACGCTTGGTTTTCGTCGGGTTTTTCCAATTGTCCGGGCCGTTGCGCTTAAGTCGGCTTTGGCATCTGACTATGATCTCAGCGAGTTCTGGCGTTATAACGAGTGGGTTGCCAGCGCCTGTGTGATGATCGCTGAAGCCATAGGGCGGCCGGAGTTGAGAGATCATGCTTATATGCTGGGTCTTTTTCAGAGCTCGGGAATACCGGTGATGCTGGCTGAGTTCGATGATTATGCCGACTTACTCAATGCTGCAGAAAGCACTCCGTGGCAGCAAGTTCAGGCCAAAGAGCAGGAGCGCTTTCAGACCACACATACCACTATCGGTGCGCTGCTGGCACAACAATGGAAGTTGCCAAAAATAGTTGTTGAAGTTATTTATTACTTGTTCGAAGACAGTTCAATTTTCAATCATTCCAGCGAACTCGACAATTTAACCCTCGACTTATTGGGAATACTAAAAATATCGCGGTACGCAATTGATTTGAGAACACGAAGTTTGGCCGGAGAAGAAGAATGGCAGTATGTTCAGGATGGCGTACTTGAGCATTTTCAAATTGATGAGTTTAAAGTGGATGAGATGCTGGAGATTGTTCATGAGGAACTTTTTGACATAGAAGCCTAGCCATAATTGTTTAATTTATCTGCAAACGGTCGGTTAAGCCGTAAATATCGCTTGTCTGAATACTGGGTGTCGGTATAATTCTCTGCTCAAGCGTTAGGGGCGTAGTTCCAATTGGTAGAACAGCGGTCTCCAAAACCGACGGTTGGGGGTTCGAATCCCTCCGCCCCTGCCAGTTTCTAGCTGGCTATCCTTCCCAAGCTTGAGTAAACTGCATTTATCTGTTTTCAACGGTAATCGTCATGCTCCCAGAATGGACCAGTCAACAACGCGCCGCATTACAAGTTATGGGTATTCCCGTGTGGGAAAAGAAAAGTGCGCCGGCATCGGTATTTTATTATCGTCTGGGTCCTCTCTATTTACGTGGACAGAATGAGTTGCCTGTTTCTCTGCCCGGTTGGCTTGATGACCTTTGCTTGTATCTCGGACAACGCCCGGTTGCTATAAAAGCCCCCTCTAAAACTCCAGACTTGTGTTTCGATTACACGGAGAGTCTTAACGGTTCCGTTCCGGTTGAAACAAAAAAGTCCCTCTGGCAGCAACTGGCACATGCAAAGCTTTAACATTGAGGATTTTCGACCCGGTGAGCTTGAATTTTCGGTCGAAAAAAAAGCACATAGTACCCCCTGGTCCTGGTCTGTATTTAGCGAAAGTTATGGCGAACAATATCGTTGTCGGCGGCTATTACGCGACTCACGGGTTATTGGTTTTACTATTAGCCAGTTAGTTGCCGATGAATTGACGTTGCACAACATTGCTGTGGATCCTGACTTTCAGGGACAGGGCTTTGGTTACAAACTCATGCAGGACTTATTAGACTATGCTGAAAAGAAACACTGCGTTGTGTTTCTGGAAGTTCGTGCTTCCAATGCTGCCGCAATCCGCTTATATGAACGCAATGGATTTGATACGGTAGGGCGCAGAGTCAATTATTATCCAGCCGCCGATGGGCGCGAAGACGCGTTAGTTATGCGTTGGGAAAGCGAATAACCAAATGGAGTAATTATGCCATCAACACAACAGGTAAGGGCACTACAGGCTTTGTCCTTTATGGATTTAACCACGTTAAATAACGATGATACCCGCAAGGTAATTGGAGACTTATGCCAACGAGCCTCGATAAATAAAAAAAGTGTCGCTGCGGTTTGTGTGTTTCCTGAATGGGTGGCGTTGGCTCGCCAGTTTCTCAACGAGCAGGGGTTGGATACCAAAGTCGCTACGGTTACTAACTTTCCTGACGGCAGTACCAATGTCGCCCGCGCTGCCGCTGAAACCGAGCGCGCTATAGCGGCTGGCGCACACGAGATTGACGTGGTTCTGCCTTATCAGGCTTTATTGCAAGGTGATGAGAGCACACCGGCTGAGTTAGTTAGGGAATGCAAAGACATCTGCGGCGATTCAGCTCAATTGAAAGTTATTATTGAATCAGGCGAATTGGAGCAGCACGACAAAATCGTCCTGGCCAGTGAACTGGCTATTGCTAACGGCGCCGATTTTATTAAAACCTCAACTGGCAAAGTATCGGTAAATGCCACCTTAAAAGCGGCTGAAGCTATGCTGGGGGTCATTAAATCCAGTCAAACAGATTGTGGTTTTAAAGCCGCAGGCGGTATCCGGACACTGGATGATGCGGTTCAGTATATCGAACTAGCTGAGCGGATTATGGGCGAAGACTGGGTTACCGTTGATAATTTCCGCATCGGAGCCAGTAGCCTGTTGCAGGATCTCCAAAGCCTATTGGTTAAGGTTTAAGTGTATGTTTTTGGCGCAAGAGGTTATTCGCAAAAAACGTGATGCTGTCAGTTTATCCGACATCGATATTCAGCAGTTTGTTAACGGAATTTGCGATGACAGCGTCAGTGAGGGGCAAATAGCGGCGCTGGCTATGGCGATTTATTTTCGTGGTATGTCGGCGCAGGAAAAAACAGCTTTAACCGTTGCTATGCGAGACTCGGGCGATGTTCTTGACTGGCGGCAGGACAATTTAAATGGTCCGGTATTGGATAAGCACTCAACCGGCGGTGTCGGTGATGTCGTGAGTTTAATGCTGGGTCCTATTGTCGCGGCCTGTGGTGGCTATGTTCCGATGATTTCCGGGCGAGGTCTGGGGCACACCGGCGGCACGCTGGATAAATTTGACGCTATTCCCGGCTATCAAACCGCGCCGAATAATCAACGTTTTCGCGATACGGTTAAGCAGGCTGGCGTAGCCATTATTGGACAAACAGGGCGCCTGGCGCCGGCTGACAGCCGGTTTTACGCAACGCGTGATGTGACTGCGACAGTGGAATCTATTCCGTTAATTACGGCTTCCATTTTAGCTAAAAAGCTGGCGGAAGGCCCTGATGGTTTGGTTATGGATGTTAAAGCCGGTAACGGCGCATTCATGCCAGATTACCGAGAGTCTAAAGAGCTTGCACAAAGCCTGGTGAGTGTCGGTCGTAAATTGGGAGTGGAAACCACGGCGCTTATTACTGACATGAACGAGGCTTTAGGTTCCGCTGCCGGTAATGCGGTTGAGGTCCAGTTAGCCGTCGATTATTTAACGGGAAAGCGTAGGGATAAACGCCTGCATCAGGTGACAAAAGCGTTATCTGCTGAGTTGCTTGTGTCGGGAAACTTGGCTAAAAATACGGACCAAGCTGAGGTTATGGTTGAAAACGTGCTGGAAAACGGTTTGGCGGCGGAACGTTTTGCAAAAATGGTCAGTTCTTTGGGTGGGCCTCACGATTTTCTGGAAAAAAGCGACCAGTACCTGCCTCAGGCAAGCCTGATAAAACCGTTAAAGCTTCCTGCTGAATATCACGGGCAGTATTTATCTGGAGTGAACACAAGAGAACTGGGAATGGCGGTTGTCTGTTTAGGCGGAGGTCGGCGCAAAGCTGATGACACACTGGATTTAAGCGTTGGCATGACCAATATTCTGACCATTGGATCGAAAGTGGACTCAGATACTGTTATAGCAACAGTGCATGCCAGTAACGAGTCGGACTGGCAAGAGGCTGCCGATAGCATACTGAAAGCTTTGAATTTTTCCTCTAACCCGCCGGAGTCCGACTCTGTGATCTATGAGCGCATAGCCGGAGAGACTGAATGAGCAGAGCCATTGTTCTGGTATTAGATTCGTTTGGTATTGGTGCAGCCCCCGACGCCGACAAGTTTGATGATGAAGGCGTTGATACGTTTGGCCATATTGCTGAATCTAGGCACCAGCAGGGGCAATCCCTGCAGTTACCTAACCTGATCCGGCTGGGTTTAGCTGAAGCTCATAAAGAAGCGACAGGCACCTATGCCAAAGGTTTTCAGGAAGTGGCAACTCATGGTGCTTATGCCTGTGCTGCAGAACTCTCGTCGGGAAAAGACACGCCCTCTGGTCATTGGGAATTAATGGGTGTTCCGGTGCATTTCGAATGGGGTTACTTCCGTGATAAAGAAAACAGTTTTCCTGATGAATTGTTAGCTCAAATTCTTAAGACCTGCGAACTCGACGGTTATCTTGGTAATTGCCATGCCTCGGGCACTGAAATCCTAAAGCAATTGGGTGGGCAGCACATCCGTAGCGGTTATCCTATTTTTTACACTTCTGCCGATTCCGTGTTTCAGATAGCCGCGCACGAAGAGCATTTTGGTCTGGATCGCTTGTATCAGTTATGTGAGAAGGTTCGGGCGCTTATAGAGCCGTATAATATTGGTCGTGTTATTGCGCGTCCTTTTATTGGTGACAACGCCGAAAGCTTTGAGCGTACAGCGAACCGGAAAGACTACTCTGTTTCACCACCTAAGCCGACGGTGTTGGATAAGCTTCAGAATAAAGGCGGTAAGGTTATTGCTATCGGTAAAATTTCGGATATTTTTGCCGGACAGGGAGTTTCCGAGTCAGTCAAAGCTTCGGGGCTGAACGGGCTCTTAACGGCGACATTAAACGCCATGGAGAAAGCCCCTGAGAACACATTAATTTTTACTAATTTAGTGGATTTTGACACCTTATACGGACACCGGCGAGATATTGATGGTTATGCCCGGGAACTGGAAGCATTCGACCAATGGTTGCCTGTTATTGAATCGGCAATGAAACCGGATGATGTTTTGGTATTAACCGCTGATCATGGCTGTGATCCCACCTGGCAGGGAACCGATCATACCCGTGAATTTATTCCTGTATTACTGTCGGGTCAAAACGTGCGGGCGGGGAGCCGGGGGAAACGACACAGTTTCGCCGATTTAGGGCAAACACTGTGTCGTCTATTTGACTTACCCGCAATGGAAGAAGGCAAGGCGATTCAGCTTAGCTAACACGATACCGCTTAACGTTGTTCTCAAGTTGAGCAGCGGTGTTACTGAGCTCTTTCATATGCTCTCCGGCTTGTTGAGTGCCATCTGCGGTTTGCTTCGCAATATCGACAATTGCGGTCATATTTTGGTTAATGGTTTCCGAAACCGATGTTTGTTCTTCCGCAGCAGTCGCAATTTGTGCGTTCTGCGTGTTAATGGTGTTTACCGCTTCCAGAACTTTAGCCAGGGCATTTTCCACTTCTGCTGCTTCAGCGACACTGGTTTTACTGCCTTCTTTTATTGAAGCCATGACACTGGACACTTTTTTGCTGCCTTGTTGCAGTTGGTCTATCATAGATTCAATTTCGTGAGTGCTGTCCTGAGTTCGTTTTGCCAGAGTTCGAACCTCGTCTGCAACAACCGCAAAACCTCTGCCTGCCTCACCTGCCCGAGCCGACTCTATTGCCGCGTTAAGCGCCAGTAAGTTGGTCTGTTCGGCAATGCCGCGAATAACATCAAGCACGGAGCCAATTTTCGCTGAATGCGCGTTTAGCTGCTCAACTTCTGATGCGCCGTTCTCAACCTTTTCTGCCAGGCCGTGAATGACATTAACGGCTTTGGTCAGCAGATGATTACTGGAATGAACTAATTCTTCCGCCTGCTCAGCTGCCGATGACGCTTCGCTGGCGCTACGGGCCACTTCGTGAGAGGCTGTCGACATTTCGTTAATTGCGGTTGCTACCTGTTCACTTTCTGCCTGCTGTTCGGTAACCCCCTCACGAGCGCCAACCAGAACTTTGTCCAGCTTTTGAGTGGAGCGGCTCACGGAACTCGCGGAATGACGGATATTGGTGACCATATCGGAAACCTGATCGGCAAAATCGTTAAAGGCCTGCCCAAGATCAGCCATTTCATCTTGGCTGGTCGTATCAAGGCGCTGGGTGAGATCACCGTCACCTTTTGCAATTCGTTCCATAGCGTTAAGAGCGTTACGTAGTGGCTTAGTAATTCCTTTAACCACAAACAATGCCAGTGCGGCAATAATAAGTAATGCAATAATTGAGGCTATGATGGTTTCAACAACGGCATCCGCAAGTGCTTCATCAACATTATTTTCAATTCTGGTGGCTTCCTGCTCCATTCCGGCTGTCCAAAAGCCAGTACCTATTACCCAGTTCCACTCGTTTAGTAGCTTGGCATAACCAAGTTTCGGATTGACTTGCTGCTGAGTATTCTGCCAGTCATATTTGACGAAACCGCCGCCACCTTCTGCTTCTTCAATAAGCTTTCTGATAAGGTAGACCCCATTTGGGTCCTGAAAGTCGAACAGGTTTTTACCTTCAAGGCTCTGATTAACGCCGTGAGCAATACTGACCCCCTGCCGGTCGTAAACAAAGAGATAACCCACATCACCAGAGTCATCAAAACGTAATTGCCGTAGTATTTGCTTTGCGCGCTCTTGCCTTTCCTGAAGCGACCCCAGGGAAGTATCTTTTACAAGGTGCTGGATAGAAGTAATTGCTAACTTCAGATAGTTAGAGAGCTCTTCTCTACTGTCTTTTTCAATTTGCGTTGTGAATTCTTCAACGGCGTTTTGCCCGACAGTTGTCGACTGAGATAAGTTATACCAGGTTAAGAACACGGCAATAACTACCGGGGGGATAAGTGCCAGAGAAAATACTTTCGCTTTTATCGTCAGTTGCATGTGCAGGTTACTCGGGTTGTTCATGTCAGTTTTGTAGTTTAGTACAGGTTCGGAATGCTATCCTTTAGACGTTAGTACCGCATCGATCTAAGATTATAACAATCCATGGTTTGTGTATCGGCAGCAGATCAGCGAAAATAAGCAATATAGTTAAATTTAACCAATAAGAGTCTTGTTGATGTCTGAATCCAGCTTGCAGAATGAAGTCGCGAAACGTCGTACCTTTGCCATTATCTCGCACCCCGATGCCGGTAAAACCACGATTACTGAAAAGGTCTTGCTGCACGGTCAGCAGATCCAAAAAGCGGGAACGATAAAAGGCAAAAAGTCTGGTCAGCATGCAAAGTCAGACTGGATGCAAATGGAGCAGGAGCGTGGCATATCGGTAACGACCTCTGTAATGCAATTTCCTTACAATAATGCCCTGGTAAACCTATTAGATACTCCCGGACATGAAGACTTCTCAGAAGATACTTACCGTACCCTGACCGCTGTCGACTCTTGTTTAATGGTTATTGACGGGGCGAAAGGTGTCGAAGACCGAACCATTAAACTGATGGAAGTTACTCGTTTACGAGATACTCCTATTATCACTTTTATGAACAAACTCGACCGTGACATTCGCGACCCGCTTGAGTTACTGGATGAAGTAGAAGATGTTCTGAAAATTATGTGCGCTCCTATTACCTGGCCGATTGGTTCTGGCAAAAACTTTAAAGGGGTTTATCACCTTCTTAAAGATGAAACGATTTTATATAAAACCGGACAGGGGCATCGAATTCAGGAAGAGACCGTTATAAAAGGTCTTGATAACCCTGAGTTAGATGAGAAGCTAGGTGCCTGGGCAGACGAGCTACGTGAGCAAATCGAGTTAGTAAATGGGGCATCAAACTCCTTTGATAAAGAGCTATTTCTCGCTGGCGAATTAACCCCGGTATTTTTCGGTACGGCTTTAGGTAACTTCGGTGTGGATCATATGCTGGATGGTCTGGTTGACTGGGCACCGAAACCTCAGCCTCGTGAAACCGATCAACAAGACAGCGTCAGTGCAGACAACAAAAATTTCTCTGGCTTCATTTTTAAAATTCAGGCGAACATGGATCCGCGTCACCGGGACCGTGTGGCTTTTCTACGAATTGTGTCCGGTAAATATGAAAAAGGTATGAAAATGCGTCAGGTTCGCACAGGTAAAGACGTGCGCATCAGTGATGCATTAACCTTTTTAGCGGGTGATCGTTCGCACGTGGAGGAAGCCTACCCGGGCGATATCATTGGTCTTCATAACCACGGGACCATTCAAATCGGCGATACCTTTACCGCCGGCGAAGACTTTAAGTTTAGTGGTATCCCGAACTTTGCGCCTGAGCTTTTCCGTCGTATCCGTCTGAAAGATCCACTGAAGCAGAAGCAATTATTAAAAGGCTTAGTGCAGTTATCCGAAGAGGGTGCCGTGCAGGTATTCCGCCCGCTTATCAGCAATGACTTGATTGTCGGTGCTGTTGGGGTTCTGCAGTTCGATGTGGTCGTTCATCGTTTGAGAACAGAGTACAAAGTGGATGCCATGTACGAAAACATTAACGTTGCGACAGCGCGCTGGGTGAGCAGCAAAGACGAGAAGAAACTGGATGAGTTTCGTCGTAAAGCAGAAGCGAATCTGGCCTTAGATGGTGGTGATAACCTGACGTACATTGCCCCGACTATGGTGAACTTAAGCCTGGCAGAAGAGCGTTATCCCGATATTGAGTTTACTCACACACGGGAACACTAAAACTTATGAATACGCTTTACGACACTCATTGCCATATTGATTTTCAGGCATTTGATGAGGACCGGGAGCAAGTTTTAGAAGCGGCTGCCAAGGCCGAAGTTGAACGTTTTATGGTGCCGGGTGTTAGCGCTGAGCAATGGCCCCGGCTGCAGCAGTTAGTTAATCAGTTCTCAAGCTGGCGCTTTGCTTTAGGTTTGCATCCTTGGTTTATTCAGCAACATAATCTGAAGCACCTGGAAGAGCTTGAGCAAGCCTTAGATAATCCACATGAGCAATTACGAGCAGTGGGCGAAGTAGGGCTGGATGCTACCTGCGATAATTCCGAGCTGCAGCGCGAGCTCTTTATTGAACAACTGAAATTAGCGAAGAGCTATCGCCTGCCAGTCATTATACATCATCGTAAAACTCTGGAGACAACTCATCCGTTAGTCAAACAATATGGTCCTGAGCAAGGCGTTATACACGCTTTTAGCGGCAGCTATGAGCAGGCTATGAAGTTTGTTGATTGCGGTTATAAGCTGGGAGTTGGCGGAGTAATTACTTACACCCGGGCACAAAAAACACGCCAGACAATAGCCAAAATACCGCTATCGGCTCTGGTGCTTGAGACAGACTCACCGGATATGCCTATTTGCGGACATCAGGGCGAACGTAATGAACCGGCGAGGATTGCACAGGTTCTCGACGCTCTAGCTGAGTTGAGAGAAGTTGATAAAGGCTCACTTAGCGAAGCTTTATGGAAGAACAGTTGTGAGCTGTTTAATGATGCTCAACCTGCCAGTAACGATCTCGTATCCGGTTAAAGCCAAGCATAATAAACACACCGGCCAGCATAGCCAAAAGAAGCAACAGTTTACCTTGTTGCATCAGGCCGTTATGGGCGGTCTGGCTTTGCTTCAATAATAAATTTTTATCGAAAATGACCTGTAAATACCCACTCACATCGTCTTCCAGGTTAATCTCTTCAACCAGTACCCAAGGGTCAGAAATGTCTTCGCTAGTGGGCCAATCAATAATAGATGAGTCAACGCCACTGTGAACGAGCAGTTCGCCAAAGCGGTTACGAATGGTGGCCGCCATGACTTCGGGGTGGCTCGCTATATTATCAGTCAGAGCTGTTAAGCGTTCAGTATTTTGATGTTCAAGCCAATAACGAGCTTCGTGCTCGGCTTGATCTATCATAAGCTGGGTTACCGACTGAGTTTGTGAGAAAAGTTGCTGTTGCGACTGGACACTGGCAATATTCCATACATTAATAATGATTAGCAGTAATCCTGCGGCAGCGGCTAAGCGTAGTGCACGTTTGGTCATAATACGAATAATGGCTTTGGTTTTGTTGTTAAGCAAAGTGCCTCTTACTCTTTGCCATTGCCTGGATTCTGTTAGTCGCATGAGTTCGGCTCAGGAGATTCCCGTTAAATGAAATACAGTTCTGGTTTAATTGTTTTCGACATGGATTCTACCTTAATTCATATTGAGTGTATCGACGAAATTGCACGATTAAACAACCGTTATACTAAAGTCTCAGCCATAACGGAAGCCGCCATGAGGGGGGAAATTGACTTCGCACAGAGCTTAATCCAGCGTGTGGCCTGCCTTGAAGGCATTAAAGAGTGTGATCTGGAAAGTTTATTTTCGCCCATTCCATTTAACCCAGGCGCTAAAGAACTTATCCAGGCTCTGCAAGCCGTGGGCTGGAAAACGGCACTGGTTTCCGGTGGTTTCACTTGGTTTGCAGACAGGGTTCAAGCGGCCCTGAATCTGGATATGGTTGTCGCTAACCAGCTGGAAGTAGCCAATGGCTGCCTGACCGGGAAGGTATTAGGTGACATTGTTGACGCTGAAGTTAAAGCTGCACAACTGCAGCAACTGGCCGGTCATTGGAATATTCCACCGGAGCGAACCGTAGCGGTAGGAGACGGCGCCAATGACGCCTTAATGCTTAAAGCCGCCGCTGTTGGTATTGCCTTTAATGCAAAACCTGCATTGCAGGCTATTGCGGATTACTCTGTCAATTCCAATAACCTACTCGAGGTACAGGGTTGCCTTAAACAGTCAGAACTTATTGAGCCAGTTATTTAAGCGTCGCTGCTGTTCCTTAATCGCATCGGAGCCCGATAAGGCAAATTCCAGTAAGCTTTCGGTCACATCAACTGTGTCCGCAATGGCGTATACCTGCCATAAGTCTTCTTCTATTTCCTGCGCGCGGTAAGCGGCATAGCGACTAATGTAACTCAGTTCGGCCTGAACAAACTGAGTATCAGGGCGTCCTGTTCTGGAAAGAGTCACAGTGACAGCGCGAAAGATTGAATTAGGAATGCTTTGCTCAATAAAAGATTCAATAGCCTGGTTATCATTACCCCTCGACCATTGGGTCTGAACTATGTCCTCACCGTTTTGACGATATAAGCGCAGTAACAGTAATAAAGTGACAGGTTCCGACGTGCGATCCATATCATTTAATCTGGGGAGAATTTCTTCTGTTAATGAGTCCCCTCGCAGCAGTGGTTGTAGATTAATTGCAGTTGGCTGACTGCCGGGAAATTTATCTAATAATTTAGCCCACCCGGATGGCCATTTGGAGAGACCGGCACGCCGCACAGAAGTCCTACGTTTTTTATTTCTATATAGGAAAACCGGCAATGAGGCCGGAGCGTCGCAGTATAAATTGCGTAGACATAGCTCCAGTCCGTTTATTGAGGTGTTTTCCACCTGTAGTTTAAGCAAGCCGCGCTGTTCACGAATTAAAAAGCGTATGAATTCCGAGCCCATATGCTGCTCGTGATCACCTTCAATTTTTAAACGTAATGTGGTCTGTGCATCGTCAATAGAAGCGACAATATAATTTAAATGATCTAATTTCGCTTTTTTATAGAGCTTCTTAAAGCCGGTCATCGAAATTTCGACATTGTCACCTTTCTCTGCTGGTAACTGCGTATCAATTTGTACTTGCAGACCGCTGACGGAAAGGTCAATGATCATGCCGTCACGAACAAGTTTGCCAACTTTAACCCGGCAGCGGCTGCGGTAGCTGAAGCGTTTCTCACTGCGTAAATTAATAAACTCAAGGCGAGCTTCTTTTGTGCGAATAGGTGTGGACGGTGGGTGCGCGAACGCTTTTAATGATGCTAGCTGTTCTTTTGCGATACCAGTATTGAAAAAGCCCTGCAAACTATCCGTTATGTCGTTGACTACCCCCATATATCGCAAAGGTGCTATCGCTCTTCTAACTTCCGCGGTAGGTGGATTGATACGAAACGGAACATTAATGTTTTCCGGTACGCTCTGAGGTTGCCATGCCTGATTCAAATCTACCCGGCGTAAATCGATTTGATAAACTCGCCAGGAGGCTTTTTTACTGCCAAAGGCGATATAAGTGTCCCATAACCCAGTTTTCTGAAGCTCTTCTGCCGTGGCTGAGTAGTTGTATATTTTTCCGCGGGCAGTAATAGAGAAGGTCATTACCAGTAAACGAGCATGCTCTTTTTGAGCTAAGTCCTGCAGTAACCAACGGCTGCGACGCAGATTAAAAATAGAACCGAAACTGATTTGATTCAGTTCATTAATCCAGTTACTTAAAATAAAACGGTTGTTGTCGGTGGTTAATACGTAATCGGCTACCAGTTGTTTGTTTGACTCAGAAAAGAAAACCGGCAACTGCTGCATCCTGGGTAACAGGAATTGCTCGTGTCCTTTATTGAGTATTGTGTTGTAAGTATTGTCAATATTAACGCGGTAGCGTTTCTTATAACCATTAATGAATCGATGAAAAAACTTATCCAGCTCGGCTGACTGATAATCCGGATCTCGATTCAAACTTAAGTAATGTTTACCGTCTACCTCCTGAACTCCGACAACACGATAGGGAATTCGGGTTTCAGGGTTTACTGTGAACTCCTTTGCCAGTCCGGTAAAATAAAGCGACAGCGAATCGCCGTCTTGCAGATTATGTTCGTCGTTAACACGTACACGCATCCCCGTAATGGAAATATCAGCCGTTACCGCCTGATAATTTTTTCCTTCACTGTCTTCAAGCCCGACTTCGATGGTAAAATTCATTCGTTCTTCGGCGCGGTAAGGGTACTGGCCAAAGTGGAATGTTTCCAGAAGGTAAGATTCAGCCTCGTTGTCGCTGTTCAAAAATGGTGATTGGCCACTTAGGGGCTCGGCATTGTGGTCCGCTAAACTTTGTGCGAAGGCTCTTTCTTCTTCGCGAGCCTGGCGTAAATGGTTATCTGCATCCAGTATTTGCTCAAAAGTATCCTGGGTGAAAACGCCTTTATAGGTTTCCAGACCCCGCTCAAAAATTTCAATAGCAACATCGTCAAGCTGATGCCGGCGTCCATTGTATTCGTAAGGACGGCATTCGCCATCAACCTGATTACGTAAGTCAACAGTGCGATGACAGGAAGCGGCTAAACGCCTGAGCTCCATTTTAAGCTTGAATTTTGTGGGACCATCTTCGTTTTCAGTTAAGGACTGAAATAAGGTGTCAAAGTCGGTATCGTAAACGACGGGTTTTAACTGATCGATAAGTTGGTCAAAATAATGGTTCGGCATCGAAGTCTAATATTTTTTATAATTACTCTTGGATAATACCTCATCATAAAACGAGAAGCAGACGAATGGCAAAAGCAAAAAGTGCGTATGTGTGTAATGACTGTGGCGCCGACTTCCCGCGCTGGCTTGGGCAATGCCCGGAATGTAAGGCCTGGAACACGCTAACTGAAATTCGTTTAACATCAAAAGCAACTCCTAATTCATCGGAACGGCGGGGCTTTAGTGGTATTACCGAAGGCCGGGTGCAGACCCTGAACGAGGTGGACTTACAGGAAGTGCCGCGTTTTAGCTCGGGCTTTCAGGAGTTTGACCGCGTTTTAGGCGGCGGTGTTGTGCCTGGTTCGGCAATACTCATCGGCGGTTCACCGGGTGCGGGGAAAAGTACGTTGTTACTTCAGGCTTTATGTAAACTGGCAGAACGTATGCCGGCATTATACGTTACCGGAGAGGAGTCTCTGCAGCAGGTAGCAATGCGGGCTCAGCGGCTTAACCTGCCGACGAATAAGCTGCGTATGTTATCTGAAACCTCAGTGGAAAGCATTTGTCAGCTGGCTGATAGAGAAAAACCGGCCATTATGGTCATTGACTCCATTCAGGTGATGCATATGGCCGATATTCAGTCGGCGCCGGGCAGTGTCTCTCAAGTGCGTGAATCAGCCGCTTTTTTAACGCGTTACGCTAAACAAAAAAATGTGGCGATTATTATGGTCGGTCACGTCACCAAAGAAGGGCATCTGGCCGGGCCAAAAGTGCTGGAACATTGCATTGACTGCTCCGTACTTCTGGATGGCTCATCAGATTCCCGTTATCGAACTCTGCGTGGTACCAAGAACCGATTTGGTGCGGTAAACGAACTCGGCGTCTTTGCGATGACGGGGGGCGGACTTAAAGAAGTTTCGAATCCATCGGCTATATTCCTGCAACGCGCTGAAGATCAGGGCAATGGTTCTGTGGTGATGGTGATTTGGGAAGGCACCCGACCCTTGCTGGTTGAAATTCAGGCCTTGGTCGATTACTCGGCACTGGCTAACCCGCGGCGGGTTGCGGTGGGGCTTGAAGCTACACGGCTTGCGCTGTTGCTGGCCGTTCTGCATCGGCATGGCGGTTTACAGGTTTCGGATCAGGACGTTTTTGTCAACGTGGTGGGAGGCGTTAAGGTCTCAGAAACATCGGCGGATTTAGCCTTGTTGCTAGCTATTGTCTCCAGCTTTAAAGGCGAACCCTTAGCACGTGAGTTAATCGTGTTTGGAGAAGTCGGGTTGGCCGGTGAAATACGCCCGGTACCTAATGGTCTGGAGCGGTTAAACGAGGCCGCTAAGCATGGTTTCAAAAAAGCCATTGTCCCTATTGGCAATACGCCCAAAACCTCGCCCAAGGGTATGGAAGTGATTGGGGTAAAAAACCTTCAGCAAGCGCTGGATGTCATGTAATTTGGAAATAAAAAAGGGAGCGATAAAGCTCCCCTTTGCTATCGAGTCTATTAACCAATAGGTTTGTATTTAATGCGGTGCGGCTCCATAGCCTGCTCACCGAATTTTTCTTTCATATAAGCTTCGTAATCGCTGTAGTTACCTTCGTAGAACACCACTTCGCCTTCGTCGCGGTAATCCAGAATGTGTGTAGCAATACGGTCAAGGAACCAACGGTCGTGCGAGATAACCATCACAGAGCCCGGAAATTCCAGAATCGCTTCTTCCAGTGCCCGCAGGGTTTCCACGTCTAAGTCGTTGGTAGGTTCATCGAGTAACAAGGTGTTGCCACCGGCTTTTAACAGCTTGGCCAAATGCACACGGTTACGCTCACCACCAGACAGCTCGCCAATACGTTTTTGCTGGTCGGTACCACGGAAGTTAAAGCGACCAACATAGGCCCGGCCGTTAACTTCAAAGTTACCAATTTTAAGAATGTCGTTGCCGTCCGTAATTTCTTCAAAGACAGTTTTGCTGTCATCCATGTTGTCACGGAACTGATCAACGCTGGCTAATTGCACGGTTTCGCCCAACTCAACCGAGCCACTGTCAGGTTGCTCCTGCCCGCTGATCATGCGGAATAAAGTGGATTTACCCGCACCGTTTGGACCGATAATACCAACGATAGCGCCTTTGGGAACACTAAAGCTTAAGTTATCAATTAGCTGGCGCTTGCCGTAAGCCTTGCTTATGCCGTTAACCTCAATAACCTTGTCGCCTAAGCGAGGGCCCGGTGGGATAAACAGTTCATTGGTTTCGTTACGCTTTTGGTAATCGCCACTTTGTAGTTCTTCAAAGCGGTTAAGACGTGCTTTGCTTTTCGCCTGGCGACCTTTCGGGTTAGTACGTACCCACTCCAGTTCCTGCTTAATGGTGCGCTGGCGTGCTTTTTCAGAGCGTTCTTCCTGCTCCAGACGCTTCTCTTTTTGCTCCAGCCAGGAGGAGTAATTGCCTTCCCACGGAATGCCGTGGCCACGATCCAGCTCAAGTATCCAGCCCGCAACGTTATCAAGGAAATAACGGTCGTGGGTAATCGCGACCACTGTACCATTGTAGTCATGCAGGAAGCGTTCAAGCCAGGCCACAGACTCCGCATCCAGGTGGTTAGTGGGTTCGTCAAGAAGCAGCATGTCGGGCTTCGATAACAACAGGCGACATATGGCAACACGGCGTCTTTCACCACCGGATAAGTTGCCGATCTTCGCATCCCACTCCGGCAGGCGCAGCGCGTCAGCAGCACGCTCAAGAATGTTATCTATATTGTGCCCGTCTTTTGCCTGCAACAGAGCTTCGAGTTCACCTTGCTGTTTTGCTAAGGCGTCGAAGTCTGCGTTTTCGTCTGCATAAGCAGCATAGATTTCATCCAGCTTAGCAAAGGCCTCTTTGACATCGGCCACAGCCTCTTCAACGGTTTCTTTCACCGTTTTATTTTCATCCAGCTGAGGCTCCTGAGGCAGGTAACCAATTTGGATGCCCGCTAAGGGACGGGCTTCGCCTTCGTATTCATTATCAACACCCGCCATAATTCTTAGTAAGGTCGACTTACCAGCACCGTTAACGCCTAAAACACCAATTTTGGCACCAGGATAAAACGACAGTGAAATATCTTTTAAGATAGTTTTCTTGGGTGGAACAACTTTGCTCACCCGCGACATTGAATAGATATATTGCGCCATAGTGACGTAAAACCCTTCTTATCAACAAAAAAGTTACTGCATAGTTTACTGTGATTTACGGACATCCCCAAACTTTGTTGTGCTGAACTAGGCACTCATTTGTGTTTTAAGGTAAAATACTGGGCAAATTAAGACCATTTAATGATTTGGAGAGCTGTAATGCTGAAATCTGAGATGAACATTGCCGACTTTGACGCCGACTTATGGCAGGCGATGCATGATGAAGTTGAACGTCAGGAACAACACATTGAGCTGATTGCATCGGAAAACTACACCAGTCCGCGGGTAATGCAGGCTCAGGGTTCACAACTGACCAACAAGTACGCAGAAGGCTATCCGCATAAGCGTTACTACGGCGGCTGTGAGTTCGTCGATAAAGTCGAGGACCTGGCTATTGAGCGCGCAAAAGAATTGTTCGGCGCTAAGTACGCAAACGTACAACCGCATTCCGGCTCTCAAGCTAATACCGCTGCCTTTATGGCAATGATGGAAGCCGGTGATACCTTTCTTGGTATGAGTCTGGCTCACGGCGGTCACTTAACACACGGCTCTGGTGTCAATTTTTCAGGCAAACTCTACAATGCGGTTTCGTACGGCCTGGATGAATCCACCGGTGAAATTGACTACGCTGAAGTTGAAAAGCTGGCGCTGGAACATAAACCGAAAGTTATCGTCGCCGGTTTTTCAGCGTATTCGGGCATTGTTGACTGGGCAAAATTCCGTGAAATAGCGGACAAAGTCGACGCTTATTTAATGGTTGATATGGCGCACGTAGCGGGGCTGGTTGCTGCCGGTGTTTATCCGAACCCAGTACCTTATGCTCATGTTGTCACTACCACCACGCACAAAACGCTGGCGGGCCCTCGCGGGGGTTTGATTATTTCCGGCAGCGACGATGAAAAGTTACACAAGAAATTAAACAGCGCGGTATTCCCGGGCAACCAGGGTGGTCCACTGTGTCACGTTATCGCAGGTAAAGCGGTGGCTTTTCAGGAGGCATTGCAGCCAGAATTTAAAGACTATCAAAAGCAAGTGTTAGTGAATGCGAATGCCATGGTAAAAACCATGCAGGCGCGCGGTTACAAAATTGTATCGAATGGCACTCAGAACCACTTGTTCCTGGTTGATCTAATTGACAAAGATATTACTGGTAAAGACGCTGATGCGGCTTTAGGTAACGCGTTCATTACCGTTAACAAAAATGCGGTTCCTAACGACCCACGTTCACCTTTTGTCACTTCTGGCTTGCGTTTAGGTACACCGGCAATTACTCGCCGCGGCTTTAAAGAAGCGGAAGCTGAGCAAGTTGCTAACTGGATTTGCGATGTACTGGATAACATTGCTGACGAAAACAGAATTAATGAGGTCCGCGAGCAGGTCAAAGCGTTGTGCGCGAAGTTTCCGGTTTACGGTTAATTGCGAACAGTTGTAGAGCGTACATAAAGGAGTCAGACAATGCATTGTCCATTTTGCGGCACACAGGATACTAAGGTTATCGATTCGCGACTGGTTGCGGATGGGGCCTCGGTTCGTCGTCGGCGTGAATGTAATCATTGCAAGGAGCGCTTTACAACCTTTGAAACTGCTGAGCTGGTCATGCCCCGGGTTATCAAAACCGATGGTTCCCGCGAGCCATTTAATGAAGATAAACTCCGAAGTGGTCTGCTGAGAGCACTGGAAAAGCGGCCTGTGAGTCTTGAGTTGATGGAGCAGGCCATTAACAAAATAAAATCCAGTATCCGGGCAACCGGCGAGCGTGAAATAAGCAGTAATTTTGTCGGCAGCCTGGTAATGGAAAACCTCAAGCAGATAGATAAAGTGGCGTACGTGCGTTTTGCTTCCGTATATCGCTCGTTTGAGGACATCCGCGAATTTGGTGAAGAAATAGCGCGCCTTAATGACTGAGTTAACCCCGCAGTATCTTGACTATCAAATGATGCACCGCGCGTTAATGCTGGCGCGGCGGGGGCTAATGACAACCCGGCCAAACCCTGCGGTGGGGTGCGTTATTACTTCTGACACAGAGATTGTAGGAGAAGGCTGGCATCATCTGGCTGGCGAACCTCATGCCGAAGCACATGCTTTGCGCGCGGCCGGGCAAAAAGCCAGGGGCGCAACGGCCTACGTTACGCTGGAACCATGCAGTCATATCGGCCGCACTCCTCCATGTTGCGACGCGTTAATTGAAGCCGGAGTAAAACGTGTTGTGGTTGCAATGCAGGATCCAAACCCACGAGTTAGTGGTAATGGCATTCGGCGTTTAAAAGCTGCAGGTATTTCTGTGGACGTGGGTGTACTGCAATCGGCAGCAGAGAGTTTGAATCCGGGCTTTATTTCCCGCATGACGCGACAACGGCCATGGGTAACCTTAAAAATGGCAACCTCACTGGACGCAAAAACGGCGTTGTCAGATGGTCGCAGTCAATGGATAACGTCCTCTGCAGCCCGCAGTGATGTTCAGCTTTTCCGGGCACAGGCCGATGCCATACTGAGTGGTGCTGCAACGATTCTGGCTGACAATCCTAAATTGACAGTGCGAGTTGAGCAGTGGCCGAAATCAAGAGCGCAGCCTGAACCAATAAAACAGCCGGTGCGTATTATTATTGACAGCCAGCACCGAGTGAAGGATGAGGCCATGGTTTTCGACTCTCCTGCGCCGGTTTGGTTAGTGCGAACAACTCCCGGTAAACCCAGTCGGCATGCACATTGTCATGAATTAATTATAGCCGCAGACCCTAACGGCAAAGTGAGTCTGCCGGCGCTTATGGTTGAGTTGGCTAACCGCGAAATTAACCAGTTATGGACTGAGTGTGGGGCGAATTTGGCGGGCGCTCTTATTCAGCAGCAATTATGCGACAGGTTGATGATTTACAGTTCGGGTCAGTTATTGGGCCATCATGGACGTTCGGTTATCGACATGAACGAGCCGTTGAATTTAGCTTCAGCACCAAGGTTTAAAATTATTGATCGTCGGCAGATAGGCCCTGATCAACGCTTGGTAGCAGTACCTCATACACAAGATTAAAGGGTAAAGCGTTATGTCACTGCATAGCACAGAAGAGATTATCGAAGACATTCGTCAGGGTAAAATGGTTATCCTTATGGATGACGAAGACCGCGAAAACGAAGGCGATATCATTATTGCAGCCGAGTGCGTGACACCGGAGTCTGTCAACTTTATGGCGCGTTACGGTCGCGGACTGATTTGCTTAACGCTAACGGAGGAACGCTGTAAACAACTGAACCTGCCGTTAATGGTGGATAAGAACAACGCGCCTTATGCGACAAACTTTACTGTGTCGATTGAGGCCGCTGAGGGGGTAACGACAGGTATCTCAGCAGCGGACAGAGCGAAAACGGTTCTGGATGCTGTGAAACAAGACGCCAAACCCGAAGATTTAGTCATGCCGGGACATATTTTCCCCTTAAAAGCGAAGTCGGGCGGCGTGTTGAACCGTGCGGGCCATACTGAGGCGGGGTGTGATCTCGCGCGTTTAGCCGGATATGAACCAGCGGCTGTCATAGTGGAAGTACTGAATGAAGATGGCACCATGGCGCGCCGTCCTGATCTTGAAGTTTTTGCGAAAGAACATGGTATTAAAGTCGGCACTATTGCCGATTTAATTGAGTACCGTTCGATACAGGAAAAAACGATAGAGCGAGTGGCTGAATGCAATTTGCCAACGGCATTTGGTAAGTTCCGTTTAATCACTTATCAGGATACTATTGATGAGCAGGTACATTATGCTCTTATTCACGGTGATCTCTCACAAGATAAAGTGACTAATGTGCGAGTTCACTTACAGGACACTTTCCACGATACCTTTCTAACTGAGCGCGCAGCAAAACGCAGCTGGCCAATTCAAAAAGCTATGTCCTATATTGCTGAACACGATGGTGTGCTGGTTATTATTGGTCGTCAGCAGACGCCGGAAAGCATCATTGCTCAGGTGTGTGAGTTTGAAGCTCAGGACAAAGGTGAACACAAGCCAACAACGTCGGCGTCAAATGCGTCCCGGAATGTCGGTTTAGGCTCGCAGATTCTGGCAGACTTGAACATTCATAAAATGCACTTAATGAGCTCACCAAAACGTTACTCTGCTTTGTCAGGCTTTGGTCTGGAAGTGGTCGACTTTATTGAAGATAAAGACTAATCGCTGTAACTTCGTTGGAATTCATCAAGTAGTTGCTGGTGAGTTGGTGTGGCAACACCCGCCTTCTTACCAGCGCTAATTAAATAACCGGTTAACTGCTGTATCTCGGTACGTCTTTGTTGTTTAACGTCCTGTAGCATTGACGAGTGGTTCAAAGCTGTTTCCTTTGCTACTAAAAGCACTTCCTTATAGCACCCCTCAGTTGTCAGCGACACGTTTTGACTATTGGCTACAGCAACGGCCTCTGTCACAAGGCTGTAGACTTGTGCCTGCCAGTTTTTTTTCAGTAATTCGCCATTCGCGCACTGATGAACTGCGGTCAACGGATTAATAACGCAATTAATAACGAACTTTAACCAGCGTCTCTGACTTAGATCGTCTTCCAGAGTAAGTGGAGAGAATGCCTGTTGCAGAATCAAGCCAGGAGCAAAGTTTGTCGGCTGGACCCGACCTTGAGGGCCGACCTCTAGCCAGCTTCGGCCTGCACCGCGGTGTTCTATACGACGTTTGCCATTCTCATTTCGGCTTATCACTGCACCATGAGTTGTCACCAATGGGTGTAAATTAAGTTCTTTTAACGGTTCAGGAAGTTCCACCAAGCCGTTGTGGCTTATTACTACCGGCATGGTTTTATTAAACCCTTGCAATGTTGTTATGCCTTGCAGAGCTTCAATCAAATCAAAGGCTTTAACCGCAATAACGAACACAGTATTCTCGGCCAAAGGTTGTGTGATAACCGGAGCACTGTAGTCGGCTTTAAACTGCTTATGCGTGACTTGCCAGTTTATTTCTCGCGGCTCGCTTTTACGCGGTAGTAGCGACACAGACTGGCCGTGTTCCAGCAGAGCACCGGCAATAAGTCCGCCGATTGCACCCGGACCAAGCACTACCCAGTTAAGGTTAGCCTTCGTCACGTTTTCGCTCCAGCTCGGCTATGGGTTCACGGATAAACCAAAGGAAGAGAAGACTGGGAATAACCATTAAAGCGGTTACCACAAAGAACAGTGCCCAGTTGCCATCCATATAATCGACAATTTGCCCGCTGAAGGACGAGAGTAAGGTTTTCCCTAAAGACCCCAACGATGCCATTAGCGCATACTGGGTTGCGGTAAAGGTGCGGTTACAAAGTAAACTGATAAAGGCAACAAAGGCGACAGTTGACCAGGCACTGGTAAAACCGTCGATTAAAACTGCACTTAGAAAAAGGTCTGTATCCGGGCCTACCAGAGCGATCCACGAGAACATCAGGTTAGAGGAGGCCATGGCGATACCGCCTATGAGCAGACCTTTAATTATGCCCAGTCGTAAATTGACAGCACTGCCTAGCAGTGCAAAAACAATCGTTACCCACCAGGTAACTAATTTTGAATAGGTACCGACTTCGGCATTAGTAAAACCAATTTCTTTGTAGAAAACAATCGACATCCGGCCCAGAAAAGCTTCGCCAATTTTAAACAAAAAGATAAAGGCCAGAATTGAAAACGCCAGCTTAACGCCGTTGCGGGAAAAAAACTCTCCGATGGGCTGAACAACAACAAGATTGATTCTTTCTTTCATCGCAGGCCAAAAGTGAGTCAGCTTAGTCTTTATGGTTGGTTCCTGATGATAAGTAGTACGGCGCACGAAAAGCACGACGGCTGCAAGGGCTAACATGATGCAGCCCAAACCGAAATAGGCGTGTTGCCATTGCCAGGTTATGCCATCGACAAAAAAGAACGGCAGAGCACCTAAACCACTGTAGCCGGTCCACCATCCGGCAGTTGTCATTGCTGCGCCGGCACTTTGCAGGCGGCCTTCGGTTTCTGCAAAAGACTCAATGCGGTAGGCATCAATGGCAATATCTTGTGTTGCAGAACTTATTGCAATACCTAGCGCGATTATTCCGACCAGATGGAGGTTACTGGTAATATCCAGACAGGCCAATGCGAAACAGCCGCTCGCTATGAGCATCTGGCAGAGAAAAATCCAGCTTCTTCTTTGACCCAGCCAGCGGGTAAGCAGCGGAAGCTTGAAATTGTCTATAAGAGGAGCCCATAAGAAGTTTATTGAGTAAGCCACTGAAACAGCCCCAAAATAACCAATGGTTGAGCGGGTAAGGCCGACTTCCTGCAACCACGCTGAAAGTGCTGAGCCAATCATCACCCACGGAAAACCACTGGCAAGGCCCAGAACAAAAATAACTAATACGCGAGGCTGTTTGTAGACTTTCAAATCTTGCCAGAAAGTCGGTTTTGTTAAAGCCATCAGTTTTGCGGTACAACCTCTATACGTTTCAGAATAGGCGGCTCGACAGGTACATCAGCCCAGCCAACTTCATCACTATAGGCTTGTGATTCAAGCTTAGCCATTGCTTCCAGGACATCTAAGCCTTCAACGATACGGCCAAATACAGCGTAGCCCCAGTCACCATTATCTGGATTAAGTGAAGTATTGTCATTTAAGTTAAAGAAAAACTGGCGGGTACCTGAGTGCGGTTCACGTTCCCGAGCCATAGCAATTGTGCCATATTCGTTCTTCAATCCGTTACCGGATTCATTCGCAATTTTTTCAAATGAGGGTTTGTCCTGAAAATCTTCGTCATAGCCGCCGCCCTGGATAACAAAGCCGGGGACTAAACGATGAAAGATAGTATCGTTGTATTGTGCTTTTTTGACATAACGGAAAAAGTTTTTAACGGTTAACGGAGCGGCATCGCGATTGAGCTCTACAGTGATGTCACCCACAGAAGTTATCATTTTTACTTGCGGGAATGGGTTATCTGGCTGAATTTCAGCATGACTAACACTGATAAGAAGAGCTGCGGCAAGGCCAATAAAGTATTTCAGAAAAGTCATGATTAAAAGTCCTCTTGTTCACGCATACGCAGCTTAGGATCATTAACAATGTCTGTAAGAACAGAATTCAGTAGCTGTTTAAACTGACGCTCGATAGTTGACTGGGCTGGTTTCAGACCACCTGTTGAGTTATAGGTTCCGGAATAAAAGTTGCTGTAGCGACGATTTTTCCGGGTGGCCTCAACACGAATGGTTATGCTGTGCTTGAGCTCGTATTTTACAGTATGAAGAGTTGCGTCAATTAGTGCTTTTTCGATGGTGACGTACCATGTCAGACCGTTTTCATCATAAGCGCCTGTAACTGGCTGTAAAGCCTCTTCAACAACCGAGGTTAAGGGTCTCAAAGTAGGCGCGAATGCTGCTTTATCTTCGTCTTTTTTATGGCGATATAAATAAGAATAAGAGCGTTTATCCGTGACTTTTAATTGGTTTACCTTGGTATTTAGTTTATCGACAACAGTGTCAGCGCTAATAATTAATGGATCAGGCTGGCTCTGGCAAGCGCTGATCATAAGTAAAAAACTGGCGGCAAATAGTGTTCGGAACATAGGCGTTATCCTTTTTTATGGCGGTCATTCACCTGACGTCGATTCGTGCTATCATACGGTGAAACCGTATTGTCATAAAACAGCTTACTATTATGACGATACTAGCCGACAGAAGTAAAAGGTTTTGCCGTGACTAAATTTGCTGAAATTACCGGTTGGGGAAAATGTCTGCCACCGGCTGTAATGACCAATGATGATCTTGCCACTTTCCTGGAAACCTCCGACGAGTGGATTGTTTCGCGAACGGGTATTTCGGAACGTCGAGTAAGCCATGTTGGTACATCCGAGTTGGCGACGGTTGCTGCACGCAATGCCTTGGCAGCTGCCGACTTAGATCCCAACGAACTGGATCTCATCATTGTCGGTACTTGTACTGCAGATGAACTTATTCCCAATGTCGCTTCTAAAGTACAGCAAAATATTGGCTCAAAACATGCGGCAGCTTTTGACCTAAATGCAGCTTGCAGCAGCTTTTTATACGCAATGCATGTTGCAACTCAAGGTATAAAAACCGGCGCACATAAAAAAGTCTTGCTCATAGGTGCTGAACGTTTAACCCGTATTCTGGACTGGACTAAACGCGAAAGTGCTGTTTTATTTGGCGATGGCGCAGGTGCAATGGTACTTGAAGCCTCAGATGAAGAAGTTGGTTTGCTGGCCAGCCATATCAGTTGTGACGCCGATGCCCGTGACGTCTTAAGCCTTGATTTTGGGTCTAGCTTTGACCGGTTTAACTTTGACGGCATCATGCAATTTGATTTTGTTGGCCAGGAAATATTTAAACGAGCAGTGAAGGGCATGAGCGCTGCTGTTGAAAAAGTTTTTCAGGAAACTGGCATGACCACCGACGATATCGACGCCCTCATTCCGCATCAGGCGAATAAACGGTTAATCGATTTCTTAGGTAAAATGTGCAAAGTGCCGAGCGAGAAAACCGTTATTAATATTCAGAATTACGGAAACACGTCTTCAGCAACATTACCTATTGCCTTTGCTGAAGCTGCTGACAACGGTATTATCAAGCCTGGTGACAGTATTATGTCCGCTGTGTTTGGTGGTGGACTCACTTGCGGTGCCGGGTTGATAAAATGGGGCCAGCGAGTCACGCCCAAACGTCCTAATCAAATGGAGCTGCCGGCTGGCGATAAGAGCGCGTTGGAACTGATTGTGCCAATGCACGAAGCGACTAAAAAGGCCTGGAAAAATCGCGGTCAGTAATCATTGACGGGAGACAGATTTTGAATACTGAAGAGCTCGTACAAGTTTCGCAAGATGACGGTGTTGTTCGCATACGTCTGAACCGACCGGCAAAGAAGAATGCCTTCACTCAGGACATGTACACAACATGTAATGAAGCCTTGAAAGCCGCAGACAACGATAGTTCAGTACATGCAGTGCTCTTTGAGTCCAGTGGCGACAGTTTTTCTGCCGGTAACGACTTAAATGACTTCTTATCAATTGAAAACTTAGACGAATCGGCACCCCCGTTTCAGTTTTTACATACCCTGGCGCGTGCTGAGGTGCCTATCGTCGCTGCGGTAAATGGATTAGCAATAGGCATAGGTACGACGCTCTTACTGCATTGCGATATTGTTTACAGTAGTGACGACGCGGTATTTGCATTGCCATTTGTGCAGCTTGGGTTGTTGCCTGAAGCCGCCTCCAGCTTGTTGTTGCCGCAAATCTGTGGTTACCAAAAAGCGGCAGAGCTGTTATTACTTGGCGAAAAGTTTGATGCCCAGTCAGCTCAGCAGGCCGGTTTCGTTAACCATGTGGTTTCGCTTGAGCGTTTGCCTGTTGTGGTTGAAGAAACTCTGGATAAACTGCGTAAGCAATCCAGCAAGTCATTACGAATTTCAAAGCATTTATTAAAGCAGCCGGCTGAGTCAGTAGCTGATCGCATTAGTCGTGAGGCAACGTTTTTTGCAAAAGCGTTAAGCTCAGATGAAGCTCGTCAGGCAATTGCTGCAAAGCTGCAGAAAAAGTAAGCAAAAGGTAAACTGTGGGTTGTTTCAGCCGGGCAACTGGTTCATAATGCAGCCCGCTTTGAACAAAGCGTTTATGGTGACTCTGCGGGTCCCCTCGCAACGCTAACTGGTGAACCCGGTCAGGCCCGGAAGGGAGCAGCCGTAGTCAGGGATGTGTGTGCCGAGGTGTGGCTGGTAGAGTCGCCACCCAATATTTATTAATCGCCGTCAGGACGTTTTCTCCCTTTTAAAAATTCCAGCGCTTCCGCTATTGCTTTGTGTACCTGCATTTCCATGTCTAGCCGCTTTGACGGTGGTAAAAAGAAAGCCATATCAACTTCGTGACGAATATAACGCGGCGGCAACTGATTGAGCACCAGACAACTGAGATCAGCAAGAAACTCCTGGCTGTGTTGCTTTTCCAGTTCCAGTTCTTCTATCCGGTCCGCAACTAAGCGCTCGTAATAATTGTGAATGTCATCGTCAAACTTCATACTTTTATCCTTCTGTTAGCTCACTTGCAGTATAGACATAATAACTGGCTCTTAATAGTTGAGCATGGGCTCTGACTAAACGAGGTAAATTACGTTGATACCCACCGCCGATGACAGCCGCCAGAGGAATCTCATGTCGTTTAGCAAAGCTTAGTACAGTGAGGTCTCTTTGAAAAATACCCGCCAGACTAATATCCAGATGACCCAACTCGTCCCGCTGATAAATGTCGACACCGGCATCGTAAAGAATAAGATCAGGTTTAATGTCGCGGTTGATGCGTTCGAGGGTATTTTCAAGAGCCGCTAAGTATTCTTTGTCACAGGTATGTTTAGCTAAAGGGACATCCAGATTAGAGCTAACTTTGGAAAATGGAAAGTTGCGTTCCCCGTGTATTGAGCAGGTAAACACCCTATTATCATTTTCGAAGAGCGTGGCGGTTCCGTCACCTTGATGAACATCAGTATCCAGTACCACTATTTTTAGCCTTGGGTGGCGAACCAGTATTTCATTGCAGGCTATTGCTAAATCGTTAAGTAGACAAAAGCCGCTGCCCCAATCTTTGTGAGCATGGTGGTAGCCGCCGGAAAAGTGTATGGCAACTCCCTTCGTTAGTGCCAGCTCGGTCGTTAGCAGTGTGCCTCCAGCGGAGGTTAGGGTACGGTACAATAGCTGTTCCGACCAGGGAAAGCCTATGCGTCGCCAGCTGCTTCTATCCATGCTGTTCTGCAGTAACTGAGACAAATAACTTGGACAGTGCGTTCGCGCAACTTGGTCCCAGCTAAGCGGTGCAGGCTGATGCCATTGATTATTCGTTGCTCCGTGCTTAACCGCCCAGTCTTTTAGCAGGCGGTATTTCTCTATTGGGTAACGGTGCCTGGGAGGTAAATCTAATTCACTGTATAAAGGTGAGTAGATAAAAGGAACGTCAACCTTCTTCATAACGGCTAATCTTTTTCTCCAGAGTATCAATGGCCATTTGGCAGCGGTTAAGGCGTTGCTGCGCGTTTCGAATCATGGTTGGATTATTACCCGCGGCTGCCGTATCCAGGTTTTCTGTTAGTCGTCTTTCGTAGTCACGATAAGTCACTAATTGTTGATGCATCTGCTGCAGCTGATTTTGCGCGGTAATGCGATGATCTTGCTGTTGTCGCGGGGGCTTATTAGCCCGGAAAGCTGTATTTAATGCTTCCAGCTGCAGGCTAAGTTTCTCAGCAAGGTAATGTTGAGCCTCTTGATTGTCACTTTGCTGTAATTGTCGAAAAAGATTTTGGGTCTCTGCGACATAATCGACAGCCAGGTTAGAGCTATGGTTAAACAGGGAGGGACTAAACCAACTTTCGCTAAGCTGGCGATGTTTCTTTCTATTTTCCCCATCAATTTGCTCAGCCCGCCCCTGCAAAGTGTTGAGCAGCTGTTCAATATGTTGTATTGAGGTTATATTTAATATCTCTCTCATCCCTCTATATTAAAGGATTTTGAAACTTAGGTCACGAAATTGGGTCTACCATTGAATATAGGCTAATAAATTATTTGTTTAAAAAACGTTGAAATTGAAATGTCAGTGTTGTTCGTCGATCAAAAAGTGATACTATTCAGAAAGGGGTAATATTCCGAGTTAGGTATATGTCTACCAAAACTGGGAGTATGAAATGAGTTAACGACAGGATGTCGTCCGAGAAAATATCTGGAAATTACGAGAGTCCAGAACCGTGTTCTGCAACGGATACAAGGCGACAGCTATAGCGCGGTTGACTCAGTTTACTTGGTTGACAGCGTATAGCCATCGTGGGAGTATCTTTTAGTATTGCTGCTTTATTTGGCAATAATAATAAAGTGTAGAACGAGATCTTTTCGTCATTCAAACAACTGGTGTTTCGCGCCTTAGGCGTTGAAGCGGAAGTTAAGTCAAATTGGTTGGGAACTATGACCAAAGTAATCAAAAGAACCAAACTCGCTGCAACCCTTATGGGTGTGATGGCGTTTGCTGGCACCGGCTTTGCCGCTGCACAGCAAGTAGATGTAGCTAAGCTGCAAAACGAAGAGCAAAAGATTTTAAATGCTGACGAACAGTCACAGGAAAAAATCAACTCTTTGTTCGAGCAAAGCCAAGATCTTCTTATCGAATATCGTTCAGTCGTTTCTGAGTACGAGAACTTGAAAGTTTATAATGACCATGTGCAACGTTTGGTTAATGACCAAAACGCTACGCTAGAGTCTCTCCAAAAGCAGATCGACGGAATCGAACGCACGAAACAAGGCGTTGTTCCATTGATGTATGAAATGATTGACTCGCTTGAGCAGTTTGTGAAATTGGACATTCCAATTCACCGTGAAAAGCGTATGGATCGTGTAGAGCGTCTGCGCGACATCATGGACAGCTCAAGTGTTTCTACATCAGAGCAATTTCGTCAAATTATCGAAGCTTATCAAACCGAAATGGACTACGGTTCAGGTTTGATTTCTTACCAGGGCAACTTAGAAATTGATGGTGAGAAAGTGGCTGTTGATTATTTCCACATGGGTCGTGTTGCATTCTTAGCTCAGTCTCTGGACATGAAAAATGCTTGGATTTACAACAACGAAACCGATGAGTGGACTGCTTTGGAAGACGAGTTTATCCGTCCTCTGACCCAAGCGATTCGTATGTCACGTAAGCAACTTGCTTACGATCTGGTGAAACTTCCAGTATTCGCAGCGGAGAGTGCAGAATGAATAAATTAGTTAAATCGTTAATGATTGCAGCAGCAGTCACCCTTTCTGCAGGTACGACTCTCGCTGCCCAGGCTCAGGATCAATCTGAAGCTAAAAACTTAGACGAGCTGCTACAGCTTGTAGAAAAAAATCGTGTTTCTTCACGTGAACTGAACGCTGAACGTGAGCGTGAATTCACTGCCGCTCGTGCCGATAAGCAAGCGTTGCTAAATCGTGCAGAGAGGCAATTAGAAGAAGAAAAGGCTCGTGGTAAACGTTTGCAGGAAGAGTTTTCTGAAAACGAAATTGAACTGGCGAACAAAGAACAAGAACTTGAGAATGCCAAAGGCACCTTAGGTGAAATGTTCGGTGTTGTTCGTGGTGCTGCGACAGAAACAATCGGTCGTATTGCGACTTCTATCGTTAGTGCGGAGTACCCAGGTCGTGAAGACGTTCTGGAAAGTCTGTCTGAAGCGAAAGAGCTTCCTACTCTGGAAGAGCTTGAAGAGCTTTGGAAAGCCTTGCTGACTGAAATGGTAGAGTCAGGCAAAGTCGTTAAGTTTGATACCGAAGTGACTTTACTGGACGGCGGTAGTGAAACTCGTGAAGTGGTTCGTGTTGGTACCTTTAACTTAATTTCAGGTAATCAATACCTATTATACAACGATACTACAGAGCAAGTTCAGCCGTTAGGTCGTCAGCCTCAGGGGAGTGCGACTTCGCAAGCTCAAGAATTTGCTAACACTGAAGAAGGTTATGAAGGTGTTTTTCTTGACCCTTCAAAAGGTCAGATTCTTAGCTTGTTAACTGGCAAAGCGACTTTGGAAGAGCGTTATCACCAAGGTGGTACTGTTGGTTATGTAATTACTGCAGTATTAATTCTTGGTCTGTTAATCTCTGTATTCAAATTGGTTACTTTGACAGCGGGGGCAGGAAAAATCCGCTCTCAGTTGAAGAACCCAGAGCAACCTAAAGACAACAACGCATTAGGTCGTATTCTTAAGGTTTATCAAGAGAATAAGAATGCAGATGTTGAAAACTTAGAACTGAAACTGGACGAAGCAATTTTACGTGAGACGCCGAGAGTCGAAAGTGGCATTAATGTCATCAAGATTCTTGCGGCTATCGCCCCGTTGCTTGGTTTGTTGGGTACAGTTGTTGGTATGATTGGTACGTTCCAGTCGATTACACTGTTTGGTACCGGTGATCCGAAAATCATGGCCGGCGACATCTCTATGGCGTTGGTAACAACGGCTATGGGTCTGATTGCAGCTATACCATTGATTTTGGCTCACAGTATTGTGGCTGCTCGCGGTAAGTCTATTGTTCATATTCTGGACGAGCAGGCAGCGGGTATCGTAGCTGCGCATTCGGAGAAGGAGTAACCCATGCTTTACCTGATGGAACTTTGGGAATCTATCAGGGATTTTCTGGCTACCGGTGGCGATGTCCTGTACATCGTCATGGGGGTGCTCTTTCTAATGTGGGTACTGATGATTGAGCGTTATTGGTACCTTACAGGTGCTTTCCCTAAACTTCGCAATGAAATTATAGCGAAATGGGATGCCCGTAAGGACACCACCTCATGGTACGCCCATAGAATCCGTGAAGCATGGATTTCCGAAGCGAACGATAAACTGAATGCACGTATTCTGTTGATAAAAACTTGTGTTGCCTTATGTCCGCTAGTCGGACTGCTGGGTACCGTGACAGGTATGATTGCGGTGTTTGAAATCATGGCAGTACAAGGGACGGGTAACCCTCGTCTAATGGCGTCGGGTATTTCGATGGCGACCATCCCGACAATGGCGGGAATGGTTGCTGCGTTATCCGGTATGTTCTTTGCGACGCGTCTTGAAAGTAAAGTACGCAGAGCGAAAGAACGCCTTGTTGACAGTTTGCCACATCACTAAGAGAGTAAAACTATGGCACGTAATCGTAATCGAGAAGAGGAAGATGCGTCGATCGACATGACGCCGATGCTCGACATCGTCTTCATTATGTTGATCTTCTTTATCGTAACGACCTCATTCGTCAAAGAAGCGGGTATTCAGGTTAATAAACCTGAAGCCAATAATACGACCAAGGAGCCTTCGGCTAACATCTTTATCGCAATTCGTGATACTGGTGAAGTCTGGATGGATAAACGTCAAGTGGATGTTGAGCGTGTAGGCGCTAACATTGAACGTCTGCTTGCCGAACAGCCAACTGACGTTGTTGTTATCCAGGCCGACAAGCAAGCTGAACATGGAGTCGTTGTAGAAGTCATGGATCAGGTTAAGGAAGCGGGTATCGATAAGATATCCATAGCTGCGGAGAATAACTAATATGGTGCGCTTTTTAGTATCTTTACTACTAGGTGCCGCCGTTACGTTTGCTCTGTTTGCTTTCATGGCTTACTTAATCGGCGGAGGAGCGCAGCGCAACGAAGCGCCGCCTCCATCGCCGGTCATTGACATCGTAACGTCGCCACCGGAGTCTGACGTTCAGGAGCGTCGACGTACGCCGCCGCCGCCACCGCCGCCACCGGAGCAACCACCAGAAACACCACAGTCTGAGCCTGATACATCAGACAGTAGTATGAACATGAACATGGGTTTTGATGTTGATGTTGGTGGAGCTGATACCGGACTTTCAGGTCCTGGTGGAGGTTTAAGTTCTGACGGTGACGCAACACCAATTGTTCGTATTGAACCGCGTTATCCGCCTTCAGCTGCGCGAAATGGCACAGAAGGTTGGGTACAACTGCGATTCACTATTGACCAGCAAGGTGGTGTAACTGACGTTGAAGTTATAGATTCTGAACCTCGTCGAGTGTTTGACCGTGAGGCACGACGCGCATTGTTGCGTTGGAAATATAAGCCCAAGGTCGTTGATGGTAAGCCTGTTCGTCAGGAAGGCATGACCGTTCAGCTCGACTTTACAATGGATGGGAACTAAGAAATGAAATATACAGTAAAAACATTTGTTAGTGCCCTGGCTTTTGTTTCGGTTATGTCGATGACAACGGTCCAGGCTTCGGCTCAGGATCTTGGCTTCAACATTCCGGATAAAGAGACCGTTGAGGCGCAGAAAAAAGCTCGAGACAATAAGGCTGCTTCGCAGAGCATTGGCCGGGCTATTATGGACGCGTTTGAACTGTATGAAGAAGAAAAAATCAAGGAAGCAATAGCGGTTCTTGAAGACCAAGAGCCGGATCCAGGTTACGATTCAGCTTACCTGGGTCGCTTTCTTGGTAACCTTTATGCAGCAGATGAGCGCATGGCTGATGCTTTACGAGTTTTGAAAAGCGCAGTCGACAAGGATGTGCTCGGTTGGAGTGACCAAGCGGCAGCTCTGAAGCTGGTAGGACAAATTAGTCTGCAAGAAGAGAAATACGAACAGAGCCTTGAATACCTGAAAAAATGGGTCCAATTCACAGGCGAACGTGATTCTCAAGTATTCTTGTACATGGCTAATGCGCATTACCAGATGAAGAACTTCGCTGAAATCATCCCTTTTGCGGAAGCTTCGTTAGAAGCGGCAGACAAGCCGGAAAAGAATGTCTATACGTTGATGATGGCGTCTTATTATGAACGTAAGATGTACCCTCAAGCCATAGAGGTTCTTGAGGAAGGTCTGGACAAGCTACCCGAAGTGACTCAGTGGTGGCCTCAGCTAGCACAGTTCTATATGCTTGAAGAAGACTTAGCTAAGTCTCTTCAAACCATGGAAATAGCTTATATGGCTGGATACCTGGATACAGAAAGTCAGTATAAAATGCTGGTTCAACTGTATGATAATGAAGGTATTCCGTACAAAGCGGCTTCTACTATGGAAAAACACGTAGAAGCTGGTGACATCGAGAAAACCGCGAAGAACTTTGGAACTATTGCTAATAGTTACCATCGCGCGAAAGAGCTTGATAAAGCCGTTTCCTGGTATGAACGCGCAGCAGATGCAACCAATGACAGTGATGACAAAGGTGAATACTACCGCAAGCAAGGTAACTTGATGCTGTTGAACGAACAGTATATTGCGGCAGCGACACCGTTGAAGAAAGCGCTGGACTATCTTGAACGAAAAGACCAAGGACGTGTGTACATGTCGTTAGCAGAAGCGTATTTTTATGGTGGTGACTACCGCCAGGCAATGCGTTATGTTGATGAAGCTGCAACCTTCGATGGTCAACGTCGCAGTGCTCGTAGCTGGAAAGGTTACATCAAGTCTACTGCAGAACGGAAAGGCATCGATCTCGATTAACCGCTTTTCGTTTTTATAACTGCATAGTAAAACCCGGCCACAGTGTCGGGTTTTTGTTTTTTGTAGATAGTGCATTCCCTGTACTAAAAAAGCTGACAGAGGATAAGCAATGGGAAGAAACAAAGAATTTTTTTTGTACCTTTTCTTCTCAGTCACCATATTTTACTGTTAACAGAGTTACAAAATAGAGATAGAAATCAACTGAATAGCTTGCTTGGGCTTTTACCTGAATTATTCTCTCAATGGCCCAGAGAACAGCCACAGAAAAAAGCCGAACAGACTTTAAACAGGCTAGCTGCCCTGTAATTAATATTGAAGGTAAAGAATTGAATTCAACTTTTATCGTTGTCGATGATCGAGTATGATCAGCCCCGATTTCATCAAGAGGTAAAAGTTATGTCATCAGAAACGTTTAAAGAACCGGCAGGCAAACGGTTTTTGCTTATTGCCGCAGTAGTGTTTATATTCTGGGCCTGTTTACCGTTGGTTCTGCGTCTAGCACAAATTCTTTCTTCTTAAATACATCCTCTTTAGCTATCAGGTAAGCGACATTTATGTCAGTAACTTTGCTCGTTGTCGAGGATAAAGACAAAACGCTTGAGTCTATTTGCAGTGCAATAGAGCCTCTTGGCTTCGAGGTTACGACAGCCCGGGACGGTTTAGACGGATTAAGTAAAGCAAAGCTGGCCTACTTTGATATTGTTTTGCTTGACCATAAAATGCCAGTTATGGACGGTTTGTCTTTGCTGAAAAATTTGCGTGATTTAGACGCTTATCACCGTACTCCGTTGTTGTTCATGTCAACTCAGGACTTGGTAGAGATAGAGCCCAAAGCTTTAAAGGCTGGTGCGACTCAATGTCTGGCTAAACCTTTGAATGAGGATTTTCTGTTGGATACGCTAAAATCCTGGGCGGTGCGCTTTGTCGCCTAATGACGAGACTAAGATCATGGAATCAGCTACGACTGATATAAGCGACTCTATCGGTTCCATTCCGGACTATCCTAAGCCAGGTATTATTTTCCGGGATATAACGCCTTTACTGCAAAACCCGGATGCGTTCAGATTAACCATTAATACGTTAAAGCAACGCTATGCTGAGCAGGGCATAACGCAAATTGCTGCCGTTGAAGCCCGCGGCTTTATTTTTGGTTCCGCATTAGCCTATGCCATGGGGTGTGGAGTCACTTTGTTAAGAAAACCCGGGAAGTTACCCGGCAAAGTGACACGCCAGAATTACGAGTTAGAGTACGGCTCAGACGAATTGCAAATGCATGAAAACGCTTTGACCGAAAACGATCGGGTGCTGATTGTCGATGATTTACTGGCTACCGGCGGAACGGTGATTGCTGCAAGTCAATTGATTAAGTCCTCTGGCGCAGACGTTGTTGAAGCCGCTTTTGTGGTTTCCTTACCTGAGCTCGGCGGTGAAGATAAATTGCAGCAGGCCGGCGTTGCGTGCTATACCTTATGTCAGTTTTAACGAAACAGAGTTAATAATCCATCCTATGAGTTATCAGGTACTGGCAAGAAAATGGCGACCCTTGCAATTTGCAGAAGTTGTCGGCCAACAACATGTTCTGAAGCCGCTTGAGCACGCGTTAGACAAGCAGCGGCTTCATCATGCTTATCTGTTCACCGGTACTCGCGGAGTGGGCAAAACCACCATTGCACGAATCCTCGCTAAAGCACTAAATTGCGAACAAGGTATTACGGCAATGCCATGTGGCAAATGCAGTGCCTGCCTTGAAATAGAGCAGGGACGGTTTGTTGACTTGCTGGAAATTGACGCAGCATCAAGAACCAAAGTTGAAGACACCCGCGAGCTGCTTGATAACGTTCAATATCGCCCTACCCGTGGCCGTTATAAAGTGTACTTAATTGATGAAGTGCACATGCTGTCAAGGCACAGTTTTAACGCCCTGCTGAAAACACTGGAAGAACCACCTGAGCACGTAAAGTTTCTGCTGGCGACAACCGATCCGCAGAAATTACCGGTCACCATTTTATCGCGTTGTCTGCAGTTTAATTTAAAAGCTTTGACGAACGACGATATTACGCAACAGCTTAACTATGTTTTATCGCAGGAACAGGTTCAGGCTGACTCCGAAGCGCTGCCACTGTTGGCTCGTTCTGCCCGTGGCAGTATGCGCGATGCGCTTAGCTTAACCGACCAGGCTATTGCCCAAGGTGGCGGTTCAGTTAGTCTCGACAGTGTCAGACGTATGCTTGGCAACGTCCCCGTGGCAGATATTGCCGCATTACTGGAATGTGTTCTCGAAGGGGATGCAGAAGCCGTAATGCAGCGTGTGGACAGCATGGTATCCATGGTACCGGACTTGAGTTCCGTTCTGGTTGAGCTACAGAGCTTATTACATCAGTTGGCGTTGGTTCAGCAAGTACCCACTGCCGCTAATGTTTTCGAAAATAGCGATGTCCTGAAACCCTTATTGCGACGCATGCCGGCTGAACTTATTCAGGTTTTTTATCGCACGGTTTTGGAGGGTCGCCGCGAGCAGGCTTACGCTATAGATGCGCGTAGCGGACTCGAAATGACTTTATTGCGTTTGCTGTGTTTCCGTCCGGCAGAGAAGGGCGATTACAACATTTCAGAACCGGACTCGTCTGCTGTTGAAATGCCTGAGTCAAAGCTAGCGGCTCCTGCTCCAGAAGTGACTGAACCTGAGCCTGAGGCAGAAGTAACACCACAGGCAGAACCAGAGCTGCAGACTGCAGCAGAGCTCTCAGAGCCCATGCAACCGTCTTATAGTGAGCGTGAAGAGCCTGAATTTAATTATCCTCCGGATGATGACGCAGGCTTTTATCATAATGATGCGCCTCCGTATCATACGGAAGAAGCCGCTAAGTCGGAGTCAGTACCTGAGCAAACAGTAGAGCCAACAGCAGAACCAACGCCTGAGCCAGCGGCGCAGAGCAGTTCTGGCGTAGCCGATCTATTACGCGTGCGTGAGCAGCTGGCTGAAAAAAAAAGTCCGGATAATAGCAACAAAACATTAAACAGTCGGGCAGAAAATGGCTCGCCGATGCCGTTAACTGTCCCGGCAAAAGCCGAACCAGAAGCGCAACCGACGCAGGCGCCGGAATCAAAAGGCGAATTAAGCGAAGAACTGGGTAGTGAAACTAATATAGAATCAAGTGTAGAGCCAGGTACAGAGTCAAATACTGACTCGACGGCGTTACCGATAGCTGAATTTAATCAAGATACCAGTAACTATGAGTTGCCAGAGTTAAATGACGATATCCGCGAAGCCGCCGACGTTGATAAATGGAGTGCAATGATAGCGGGCATGGACATTTCCGGGCTAGCCCGTCAGGTGTTGTTAAACTCGGAACTGCAAAAGCTTGGTGACGACGAGTGGCTGATTCTGGTGGCCGAAGAACAAAAAAGTTTATTGAACGAATCGACCAGCCAGGCCGTCAGAGACTCTTTGAGCGGTCTGTTAGGGGCAGCCGCAAGGGTGGTGTTTAAAGTTGGCGCACCGAGCCAGCCAACCCCTTTAATGGTGCAGCAACATATCAATGAATACCGTCACCAGCGCGCATGTGAAATATTATATGGGGATGCCAGCGTGCAGGAATTACAACAAAGGTTTCAAGCGCAAATTGATGAGTCATCAATTCAGGCGCGTTAATTTTTAAAAGCTTAAACGAGGAATAAAATTATGTTTAAAGGTGGAATGGGTAATATGATGAAGCAGGCGCAACAAATGCAGGACCGCATGCAAAAAGCCCAGGAAGAAGTTGCCAATATGGAAGTTACCGGTGAAGCCGGTGCCGGACTGGTTAAAATTACCATGCTGGGTAACCACAACGTAAAGCGCGTAAGCATTGATCCCAGCTTAATGGAAGATGACCAGGATATGCTGGAAGACCTGATTGCTGCAGCAACCAACGATGCTGTACGTCGAGTTGAAGAGACCAGCAAAGAGCGTATGTCTGAAATAACCGGCGGTATGGGTCTACCTCCGGGCTTTAAAATGCCTTTCTAAGTATTAAGGTCAGTTAATGAGTATCAGTCCGGCAATCGATCAACTGGTTGACAATTTAAAACGCCTACCGGGTGTTGGCCAAAAGTCAGCACAACGTATGGCGTTTCATTTGCTCGAACGTGACCGCGGCGGAGCCTCAAGGCTTGCCGAGTCTCTGCAGTTGGCGGTGGAAAAAGTAGGCCACTGCGAGTGTTGCCGGACCTTAACCGAAGAACCTCTGTGCCGTATTTGCAGCAACCCTATGCGACGCGAAAACGGTGTGCTTTGCATTGTTGAAACACCCGCCGACGTATTAGCCATTGAACAGACCTCTCAATTTCAGGGGCGGTATTTTGTGCTGATGGGGCATTTGTCTCCGCTGGATGGTATTGGGCCGGCGGACATTGGCCTGGATGAACTGGAGCGGCAACTGCAGAGCGAACCGGTGGAAGAAATTGTGCTGGCAACTAACCCGACCGTGGAAGGGGATGCTACCGCGCACTATATTGCCGACATTGCCGCCCAATTGAATATCAACACCACTCGAATCGCTCACGGAGTTCCAGTAGGCGGTGAGCTGGGCTATGTCGATCAAACCACACTGGGTCATGCCTTCAGTGGCCGAAAACAATTTTCGCGATGACTTGAAAATGTCTCCTGCGCCCCCATTGTTATTGCCATAGGTAATAACAGCAGGAGAAATATACTATGGCGGAAGCCGGTCAAATGGAAAAACATGGATTTCAGACAGAAGTAAAACAATTGCTTCACCTGATGATTCATTCTTTGTATTCCAATAAAGAAATTTTCTTACGCGAATTGGTCTCTAATGCGTCCGACGCAGCAGATAAACTGCGCTTTAAAGCCTTAAGCGACAACTCTCTTTACGGTGATGACAGTGACCTGCACGTTCGTGTCTCTGTTGATAAAGACAGTCGCACTATTACCATCAGCGACAACGGCGTTGGTATGACGCGCGACGACGTGATGAATAACTTAGGGACTATCGCCAAGTCAGGCACGGCTGAGTTTTTCGGTCAGCTGTCCGGCGACGAAGCAAAAGATAGCAAGCTTATTGGTCAGTTTGGTGTTGGCTTCTATTCGGCCTTTATTGTTGCCGATGAAGTTACCGTAAGAACCCGTTCAGCATTAGATAAAGACGCTCGCGGAGTTGAATGGCGCTCGCAAGGTGAAGGCGATTTCGAAATTGCTGACATTGATAAAGCCCGTCGCGGCACTGATATTATTTTGCACCTGAAAGACGATGCCGATGAGTTTTCAGATGAAAATCGTCTGCGCGGCATTATCAACAAATATTCAGAGCACCTGAGTATTCCGGTTCAAATGTGGAAAGAACCGGTACCCGAGTCAGAAGACGACGAAGGCAACAAAGTGGAAGGCCAGCCCGGCGAATGGGAAACCGTAAACTCAGGTCAGGCACTCTGGACTCGTGAGAAGTCAGATATTACTGACGAAGAATACAAAGAGTTTTATAAAACGGTAGCGCACGACTTTGATGAACCACTGTTGTGGAGCCACAACAAAGTTGAAGGCACAACCGAATACACCAACTTACTGTACATTCCTAAACGCGCTCCGTGGGACTTATGGAACCGCGAACAACAGCATGGCGTTAAACTTTATGTGAAGCGTGTCTTCATTATGGACGACGCTGAGCAGTTAATGCCGACTTACCTCCGCTTTGTGCGTGGTTTGGTTGACTCAAATGACTTGCCGCTGAACGTTTCGCGTGAAATTTTGCAGGATAATAAAATTACCCGTGCTATGCGTAACGGCAGTACCAAAAAAGTACTGCAAATGCTGAAAAAGCTGGCAAAAGACGACACAGAACAGTACCAACAGTTCTGGGACACCTTTGGCAACGTGCTGAAAGAAGGTCCGGCGGAAGATCACACTAACCGTGAACGTATTGCCGAACTGCTGCGTTTTGCTTCAACGCATAACGACGGCGCTGTGCAGTCAGTCAGCCTGGACGACTACATTGAGCGTATGAAAGAAGGCCAGGATAAAATCTTCTACATCGTTGCCGACAGCTACGAAGCCGCCAGAAACAATCCGGCGCTGGAAATCTTCAACAAGAAAGGCATTGAAGTATTGCTGCTTTCAGAGCGCATTGATGAATGGTTGATGAGCCACCTGACTGAATTTAAAGAGAAACAGTTGCAGTCAGTGACTCGTGGCGACCTTGATTTAGGTGAACTGGACGACGAAGAAGACAAGGCTGAGCAGGAAAAAGCGGAAGAAGCCTTTAAAGAAAACCTGGAGCGCTTTGAAAAAGCTTTAGGTGACAAAGTGAAGAAGGTTCGTGTGACTAACCGCTTAACCAATTCGCCAGCCTGTATCATTACCGATGATAATGATATGAGCACGCAAATGGCTAAGTTGATGGAAGCGGCTGGTCAGACAGTTCCTGAAACTAAATACATCTTTGAAGTGAACCCTGAGCACCCCTTAGTTCAACGCATGCTGACGAAAGAGGATGAGACTTTCAAAGAATGGGCTGAAGTGTTATTGGATCAGGCGACTTTAGCGGAGCGGGGAAACTTGAAAGATCCTGCTTCCTTCGTCACCCGCCTTAACAAATTAATGCTTAACGCCTAATTTTGTACTAGCCGCTGTGGGTAAGTCATTGCCTGCAGCGGCTTTCTACGCTTGTAATAGCCCGCCTGTCAGGGTAAAGTTCGGGGCAGACTTTTGAATCATGCAAAGAGGTTTTCTATGCGCATTATTTTGTTAGGCGCCCCGGGAGCTGGAAAAGGAACTCAGGCTCAATTCCTGATGAACACTTTTGGGATCCCTCAAATTTCCACTGGTGATATGTTGCGCTCAGCAATCAAGTCCGGATCGGAACTGGGTAAAAAAGCCAAACAGGTGATGGATGCCGGACAATTAGTGTCTGACGATATCATTATTGAGTTGGTTAAAGAACGTATTGCGGAACCTGACTGCCAGAACGGCTTTTTGCTTGATGGCTTCCCAAGAACTATTCCGCAAGCTGATGCGATGCGCGATAATGGTATTGAAATTGATTACGTGCTGGAATTTGATGTTCCGGACGAAGTTATCGTTGATCGTATGAGCGGGCGTCGCGTCCATCCTGGGTCAGGTCGTGTTTATCATATTGAGCACAACCCACCGAAAGTGGAAGGCAAAGATGATGAAACGGGTGAAGATCTGGTCATCCGCCCGGATGATCAGGAACAGACCGTTCGTAAACGCCTTTCGGTTTACCATGAACAGACAGAGCCTTTGGTAGAGTATTATCAAAAGCTGTCTGACGAGGGTAAGACGGAGTATCACAAAATTGATGGTACACAACCGGTTGAAAGAGTGAGTGAGCAGTTGGGTGACTTGCTCAGAAAGTAATTTTTACTAAAAGGCTCACATGGTGAGCCTTTTTTAATGAAGCCAGGCACAACGAATAACAAGAGGCATTACAATGACATCTCAATTAACAATCACCGGCTTTTATGCGGGCATTTTAACGCTTATTTATCTTGTTTTGGCTGTGAACATTATCCGCTTGCGCTGGAAACATCGGGTAGGCTTAGGCACAGGTGAAGCGGAAGAGCTTAACGTTGCAGTACGTATCCATGGTAATTTTATTGAATATGTGCCTCTGGCTCTTATTCTGTTTGCTATGATGGAAGTACAATACGCTCCACTTGCTTTGCTCCATGGGTTGGGTATTGCGTTAGTCGTAGCTCGCTTATGTCACGCTATAGGGTTAACCCGCAGTGTCGGCGTGAGTTTGCCCCGCACCATTGGGGTATTAACGACTTTTGCCGTTTTATTGTTAGCTGCTGGCTTTGGTATCGGTCAGTTTGTTGGTGTCAGTTTATTATAAAGTGAAGCTATGTCTGAATTAGAATCCGGTATTCATCTGTATGGCGAATCACAAAACCCTCCGGTTGTTTTGTTGCACAGTTCGCAGAGCGCCAGTAGCCAGTGGCGGGCGTTAATAAAAGAATTAGCCAGCACTCACTTTGTTATTGCGGTTGATTTACTGGGCTATGGTCAGGCGCCTAACGTTGAGTTTACGGCAAACTTTCGACTGGAGCAGGAACTGCCCCGTATTATTAGCGCGGTTGAGCAACTTGCCTTATCCAGGCCTGTGCAGCTGGTTGGTCACTCCTATGGCGGTGCTGTTGCATTAAAACTGGCGTTGGAAAAGCCGTTTAAAATTGCCGGTGTGGCTGTCTACGAACCTGTTGCCTTTCACGTGTTACCGGACGATTCTCCCGGAATGCTGGAAATACAGGAGATCAGTCACGCTATGCACGGTAAAGACGCAGTCGAATGCACCCGTACCTTTGTCGATTACTGGAATGACGCCGGATATTTTGATGCCTTGCCTGAACGCATTCAGCAAATTATGGTCAGTCAGGCTGCTAAAGTGGCTCTGGATTTCGACGCCTTGCTTAACGAACCCCGACGCCTGGAAGATTACCGCGGCGTAGAGCAAAGCGTTCTGCTGTTACAAGGCGAACACACTCGTCGTAGTGCAAAAGCTGTCGCAGAGGCTTTATCGACCATACTTCCTGATGTCCAACGAGACTCTGTTGGTGCCGGTCATATGGGACCTTTGACTCATCCGGCTGATGTGAATCAGCGTATCCTGCAATTTTTGCATAAGCAATCCTAACCCAGAGAAAACGCGCGTGAACTGGTGGACGAATAATAAAGGCGAATTTAATAAGCTGGCTAAACTGACCGGTCCTATTCTCGTGGCTCAGTTAACTCAAATGTTAATGAGTGTCGTCGATACGGTCATGGCAGGGCGTAAAGGCGCGGTTGATTTGGCCGCTGTGTCTGTCGGCGGCAGTATTTTTGTGCCAGCAACGTTATTGGTGTTTGGTCTGGCACTGGCATTAGCGCCCATTATCTCTCATTTGGACGGCTCAAATTCGCACCGGCGTGTCGCTAACATCTTACAGCAAGGTTTCTACGCTTGCGCCATTGTCGGTGTCATCACCTTACTGGGTATGTCATTAGCGCCCTGGTTGCTCGACATCATGGAAGTCGAAGACGACTTTCGTGCCATTACTCTGGACTATTTGTTTTACATTTCCTGGGGCATACCGGGTTTTGTTATTTATGCGGTACTGAGAAACTTCTGTGAGGGCTTGTCGAACACCATGCCGTCGCTGATCATTGGTTTTATCGGGCTACTGATAAATATTCCGGCAAACTACATTTTTGTTTACGGTAAGTTTGGAATGCCGGAGCTGGGTGGTGCCGGCTGTGGCCTGGCAACAGCTATTGTCTTATGGGGTATGGCACTTTCAATGGTGGTTTATACCTTTACCGCCAAACGTTACAAGCGGTTGCGCTTGCTCCGTCGCTGGTACCGGCCTAACTGGGACGACGTTACCTACGTTATTCGTATTGGCTTTCCTATTTCGATGTCGCTCTTTTTCGAGGTCAGTCTGTTTGCTGCTGTTGCCTTACTAATAGCGCCGCTGGGGCCGACGGTGGTCTCTGCTCACCAGATTGCACTGAACATAAGTTCGTTAGTGTATATGGTGCCGCTAAGTATCTCTATGGCGGTGACGTTACGGGTAGGCTTTGCGCTGGGTGCGGGTAATCCTAAAAACGCCATGTTGAGCTTTAAGCTCGCGATGCTGTTTGGTGGCGTGTTTGCGGGTGTTAACGGTTTAATTATGTATCTGGGCGGTGGTTGGTTAGCCAGCCTTTACACTCCTGACCAGGATATTATTAATCTGGCAGCGACACTGATGGGGCTGGCGGCTATTTTCACTGTATCGGACACCTTTCAGGCCATCTCCATTGGCACTTTGCGTGGCTACAAAGACACAAAATACCCAATGATATTGGCTTTTATTTCGTACTGGCCATTTGGTTTAACCGTTGGTTATATTCTGGGGCTGACCGATTGGGTCGTGCCGGCCATGGGCGCGGCTGGGTTCTGGATTGGCTTTATCAGTGGCTTAAGTGTCGCGGCCGTACTCTTGTCACTGCGCCTACGCCGCGTATCTCGCCGATACGAGCGTAAGCATTTTCGTGAGCGGTTAAACAGCGCTGCTTAACCGCGGCGCTTCGCTAATACCTCAAGCACATCGTCCAGGCTAAGCTCATTAGCTCTCAGCGCAACCAGCAAGTGGTAGAGTAAGTCGGCGCTTTCATTAACCAGCTCGTCTTTATCAGCAGTTGCTGCTGCCAGAGCGACTTCAACACCCTCTTCCCCAACCTTTTGCGCCACTCGTTTTAATCCCTTAGCAAACAGGCTGGCAGTGTAACTTTCGTTGGTATCTCCGCCTTTGCGGTTGGCAATTAACGTGTCGAGCTCATGCAGCAAGGGTTTAGGTGCGTTGGAAAAACAGCTGCGGTTGCCTAAGTGGCAAGTTGGGCCATCGGGTATAGCCTGAATGAGCAAGGCGTCGTTATCGCAGTCCGAATATATACCCTCAAGATGCAGGTAGTTTTCCGAGCTTTCACCCTTAGTCCATAAACGTTCTTTGCTGCGACTATAAAAAGTGGTTTTGCCGGACGATAAAGTTTTTTTAATGGCGTCGGCATTCATGTAAGCCTGCATCAGAACTTCACCTGTTAACGCGTGCTGTACTGTGCAGGGCAGTAAGCCGGACATTTTCTCCCAGGCCAGCCCGTCTATGTTGTTCAAATCAATTTTCATGTCGTCTCCTGAAGCGCTTCAATGGGGCGAACCGCAATATTATTGGCTGCCATTGCGGCTTTGACGTCGCTGATACTGAATAGGTTTTTGTGAAACACCGAAGCCGCAAGAGCACCGTCAACCCGGGCTTTTTGAAAGGCATCAACAAAATGCTGAATCTCACCGGCACCGCCAGACGCAATTAATGGTACAGAGCAATGCTCGCGCAATGCCGACAGCTGTGCAATATCGTAACCTTGACGCACACCGTCCTGATTCATACAGTTCAACACAATTTCACCGGCGCCGCGGGAAATGACTTCCTGTAACCAGTCTTTTGTCTGCCATGCCGATTTGTGCGACTTGCTCTCGTCGCCGGTAAACTGGTGCACTTCGTATTCGCCAGACTGCTCGTTATAAAAGCTGTCGATGCCAATAACAATGCACTGTTGACCAAATTCCTCAACCAGCGTGTTAATTAAATTGGGGTTAAGCAGGGCAGGAGAATTAATGGAAATTTTGTCCGCGCCCATAGACAGCATGGTTTGTGCGTGCTCAACCGACCGAATACCGCCGGCAACGGTAAAAGGAATGTTGATTTCCCGGGCGACTCGCTCAACCCAGGACTTATCCACCGTTCGGCCATCTGCCGATGCGGTAATGTCGTAAAACACCAACTCGTCAGCGCCGCTTTCTGCGTAGCGTTTTGCCAGCGGCAGAATATCACCAATAATCTCATGGTTACGGAATTTAACCCCTTTAACCACTTGTCCGTCGCGAACATCCAGACAAGGGATTATGCGTTTTGCCAGCATGCTAATGCCTCCTGCATAGTGAAAGCGCCGGTAAGTAACGACTTACCTAAAATAACCGAGTCACAGTTCACGGCTTTTAAATCTTTAAGATCGTCTAAGCAACTGACGCCACCGGACGCCTGCCAGATCACTTGCGGATAAAGTGCTTTATAGCGCTTATAAAGCTCAACATTGGTGCCGGTCATGGTGCCGTCTTTACTGATATCGGTGCACAGTACATGGCGGCAGCCTAAGTCCAGATAACGGTTGAGAATGTCATCCAGTGTATGCGTGCTGGCCTGTTGCCAGCCGTGGGTAGCGACCATGGCGTTGCCGCTCTGGTCAATATTCACATCCAGTGCCAGTACAATTTTTTCACCGCCGTAGGTCTGGAACCATTGTTTTACTCTGTCTGGGTTATTAACCGCGGTAGAACCAATTACGGCACGTTCAATACCGGCTTCAAACAAGGCTTCCAAATCCTCCGTTGTACGAATTCCGCCGCCAGCCTGACACCTCATACCGGAATCTGAGGCGAGTTTAGCCAGCAGCTTCTGCTGGCGCTTGTCCGGGTCTTTAGCGCCGTCTAAATCCACCAGATGAAGCCACTCGGCACCCGCTTCTGCATAGAGCTGAGCCTGACCCAGCGGGGTTAAATCAAACTCGGTTTTTTGCGCGAAATCGCCCTGATACAGGCGTACCACTTTGCCGTCTATTAAATCCAGGGCAGGTATCAGCATAATGTTAACTCCAAAAAACGTTTCAGCAGAGCTTCGCCAGTCTTACCTGAACGCTCAGGGTGAAATTGCGCACCAAAATAGTTGTTGTGCCGTATCATAGAGGCAAAGCGCTCTCCGTATTCGCTGCTGGCAATAGTATATTCATCAACCGCCACGGCAAAACTGTGCACGAAGTAGCAATAACTGTCATTTCCCTGGACTAGCGGATTATCTGCGGTTGGTTGCAGAGTATTCCAGCCCATATGCGGTAAAGGCAGACCAGAATCGCGCAGGCGTTTGGTTTTTGCCGGAATTAAATTCAGGCAGTCAACGTCACCTTCTTCCGAGTGTGAGGTCAGCAATTGCATACCCAGGCAAATACCCAACACTGGCTGGGTTAACTCCCGCAGCGGCTCAACGAGTTGCTTGCGCTGTAAGTTACGCATAGCCGCTGCAGCTGTACCAACGCCGGGCAAAATAACCCGGTCTGCGGCGCGTATTTGTTCTGCATCATCGGTAATAAGCACTGAGTAGCCCAAACGTTCTACCGCAAAGCGGACAGATGTCAGGTTGGCACACTCGGTATCGACAATCACCACATTCATGCCAGCATCCCCTTACTTGAAGGCAACTGTTGGTCTCCGGTTTTGGTAATGGCCTGACGCAGTGCCCGGCCAAATACCTTAAACAGGCTTTCGACCTGGTGGTGGGTATTACCCTCGGTGGTCGACAAGTGCAGACTCATTGCCATAGCATCGGTTAATGAACGGAAGAAGTGCTCCACCATTTCGGTTGATAATTCACCCACTTTGTCGCGGGTGAAATCTGCTTCCCATTTCAAATAAGGGCGGCCGGATAAATCGATCAGACATTCCGCCCGGCATTCATCCATAGGCAAAGCAAAACCAAAGCGACCAATGCCACGCTTGTCGCCCAGTGCTGAGCGCAATGCCTGACCCAACGCCAGAGCTGTGTCTTCAATGGTGTGGTGATCGTCAATGTGCAAATCACCCTTAACCTTAACCGAAAGCGAGAAACCCGCGTGTGTGGCTATTTGCTCAAGCATGTGATCAAAGAAGCCAATGCCGGTATCAAATTCGCGCGGAGCCTGACTGTCTAAATCCACCTTAATGTTGATATCCGTTTCCCGGGTGGTGCGTGTAACCGACGCTGTACGCGGGTTGTCCAGTAATTGGTGAACAATGGCATCCCAGTTGAGCTCGTTACGGCTGTAACGCAGGCCTTCAATCCCCATGTTTTCAGCCAGCTGCAGGTCAGTTTCACGGTCGCCAATAACGTAGGAATTTGTAAAATCCACACGGCCTTCTTTCAGATACGACTTTACCAGCCCAAGCGCAGGCTTACGGCAGCTGCAGTTATCACTGTCAAAGTGAGGGCAGATCAAAACATCGTCAAAGCGAATACCTTGTGACTCAAACACCGCCATCATCAACTTATGTGGCGCGTCAAAATCAGCTTGTGGAAAGCTGTCTGTCCCCAGGCCATCCTGGTTGGATACCATCACCAGCTGATAACCAGCCTGTTGCAGCTTCAGCAAAGCCGGTACTACGTTCGGTTCAAACACCAGCTTCTCAACGCTGTCCAACTGCTTGTCTGTGGCCGGCTCTTCAACCAGGGTGCCGTCACGGTCAATGAATAAAATAGGCTTCTGGCTCATGAAAAATAGTCCTTCAACTGTTGAATCAGTTCGTCATTTTCGGCGGCGCTGCCAATAGTTATACGAACAACGTTTTCCAACCCCCGCTGCGCCGACTGATTACGTATTAATAGACCGTTATCGGCAAGTGTCTTCACTAAACCAGCGGCATCTTCACATTGATACAGTAAAAAGTTCGTGTCACTTTCCGATACCAGGGTCAGTGGTGTTTGTTCTAAGGCTGTTTGCACCCGGGTACGTTCGGCTAATAAAGCCGCTACCTGTTGCTGAAGTCGCTCAAGTGAGCTTGTCTGCAAAGCCTGAACCGCAATTTGCACTGTCGGGTCTGGCAAAGGATACGGCGCCAGAACTTTCTGCAGTAGCTCAATGATGTCGTCATTCGCCAGCAAAAAGCCGCAACGAATGCCGGCCAGAGCAAAGGCTTTCGATAAGGTACGTAACACCACCAAATTCGGATAACGTTCCAGCCAACTGACAACGCTGTCACCAGAGCTGAACTCAATATAGGCTTCATCAACTACCACAATAGAGCTTGGCGAATGTTGCAGCACTTGTTCAATATCATCGGTATTTAGCGCATTTCCCAACGGGTTTGAAGGCGAGCAGAGAAAGATGACTTTGCACCCAGCAGCAGCTTCTATAATCGATTCCGTATCCAACTGCCAGTTGTTCATCTCTCCGCTATTTAGTAAGGGAACCTCAGTAACACCAACGGCAAAGGTTTTAGCTGAGATAGCGTACATACCGTAAGTGGGCGGGCAAATCAGTACCTTGTCCTGGCCCGGCTCACAAAAAGCTCGTATCAGTAACTCGATACCTTCATCCGAACCGCGGCTGCTTAACACTTGTGAAGCTTCAACTCCGGCGTATTCAGCGTATGCCTGATTCAGCGGCTTAGACTGAAACTCCGGGTAACGGTTAAGTTTGCTGTCATCAACGTTGTACGAGTTACTGTACGGAGACTCGTTAGCGTTCAGCCAGATATTGCCGCCGCTCATGCTGCGACGCGCGGACGCGTACGGCGTTAGCTGCTTCAGGTGCTGGCGCTGTAACTGCTCAACAATGCTCATAGTTTGCTCTCCGTACTTTTAGTCTCTGTACGAATAGTCACGGCACGTTTGTGCGCATCTAGACCTTCAACGTCAGCCAAAGTCGTAATGGCTTCGGCTAACTGATGAAGTCCGTTCTGGCTGGCTTCCTGTACCGTATAACGACGGTAAAAGTCGACCAGCCCAAGGCTGCTGTAATTGCGGGCATAGCCGTAAGTTGGCAGCACGTGGTTGGTACCGGTGGCATAGTCACCGCCGGATTCCGGCGTGTAGTGACCGACAAAGACAGATCCAGCACGGGTCAACTGTGGCAGTAGATCACGCGCGTTGTCCGTCTGAATAGAAAGGTGCTCGGGCGCATAGGTTTCGCTAATGGCTATGGCTTCATTCATATCTGAAACCACCAGCAGACGACTTGCCTGCAAGGCCTGCTCAGCAATGTCGGCGCGACTTAGTTGAGCGCATTGTGCAATCAGCTCCTGCCGTACGTTTTCTGCAAACGTCATTGACGGCGTAAGCAAAATAACCTGAGAGTCCGGGCCGTGCTCGGCCTGCGAGAGTAAATCCGCCGCCACATAAGCCGGGTTTGCACTGTCATCAGCAATAACCAGAAGCTCTGAGGGGCCTGCCGGTAAATCCATAGCACAACCGCTGTCATTCTGGCTGACTTGTTGCTTGGCTTCGGTAACAAAGCTGTTTCCCGGACCAAAGACTTTACCTACAGCAGGCGATGACTCTATGCCGTACGCCAGCGCGCCAATTGCCTGAGCGCCGCCACACAGCAGAATATCGGTTACGTTGCAACGCTTAGCCGCGTAGAGCAGGGCGGCTGGTAATTCGCCTTGTTTATTAGGTGGGCTGACCATAACCACACGCTGACACCCGGCAATTTGCGCGGGCACACCCAGCATTAGGGCAGTAGAAGGCAGGGTGGCGCTGCCACCGGGAATATACAAACCAACCGAGTCTAAAGGTGCATAACGCAGTTCACATTGCACTCCAGGCGCGGTTTCAATGCTTAAATTCTGCGGGCGCTGCGCTTCGTGAAAGCGGTAAATGGTCTGGTACGCGGTATCTATAGCGCGCTTTACTTTGTCATCTAAACTCGCAATGGCGGCTTCTACCTGCTCATCGCTCATTCGCAGTGAGGTCGCATCCGGGTTATCGAACTGGCGGGTATAATTCAGTACCGCGCGCTCACCGTTATCACGTACGTCACTCAGAATAACTGCAACTTTCTCTCGCAGCGACTCTGCCTCAGCCCGTCCGGGGCGCGCTAAACGATGAGCTTGCTCCGCTGACGACAGGCTTTGCCATTGTTCAATGGGTATCCTTAATTCACTCATGATCACCCCATCATTTTTTCAATAGGCAATACAAGTATCGAACTGCAGCCCATAGATTTAAGGTCTTCCATGGTTTCCCAGAATAGCTTCTCGGTGCTGACCATGTGCACGGCAACTTGCTCGTCTGTGTGGCTTAGCGGCAGAATGGTCGGTGTTTCCGCGCCGGGTAATAGCTCAACCACTTGCTCTAATTTGTTCTTTGGCGCGTGCAGCATAATGTATTTGCTTTCTCGCGCCATTTGCACGCCGTCTATACGGGGCAGCAACTGATCTATCATGGCTTGCTTTTCTTTCGACAGGCTGTCAGCACGTTGTATTAACTGTGCCTGAGAACGGAATATCACGTCTTTTTCGACTAACCCATTTGCTTCCAGCGTAGCACCGGTGGAAACTAAGTCACATATCGCTTCGGCAAGGCCCGCACGGGGAGCAACTTCCACAGAACCGGTCAGCATAACCGTACGCGCATTCACGCCGTTGTCTTTCAGGTAACGCTTAAGCAACTGCGGGTAGGTGGTGGCAACTCTTAAGCCGTCTAAGTCTTGCAATGACTGGTATTGGCTTTCTCTTGGCACCGCCAGCGACAACCGGCACTGACCAAACTCAAGTCCGCGTAATGGCTGATACGCCGCGACGGAATCGGTTGCAATCCGTTCTAACCGGGCTTCTTCCAGCACGTTTTCGCCAACCAGACCTAAATCAACTACGCCGTCCATAACCAGACCCGGAATGTCATCATCACGTACGCGCAGTAAATCGATAGGATGACTCGTGCTGTGCGCAATTAAACGTGCTTCGTTAACACTAAATTTAACGCCGCAGGCATTCAGCAATGCCATAGATTCCTTACTCAGTCGTCCTGATTTCTGTATCGCAATGGTTAAACGGTCAGTCATAACAGCTCCTAAAATGAAAAACCCCCGAAGGTATATGCCTTTCGGGGGTTGTATAGTCAATCGAAAGGCTAGCGTTTATACGGCTAGCCCAAACATTAAGTTCACGGCTATGCCATACAGTTCCAATGATGATGGTGGTGGCTGTGAACAAAACGCATAATTAACACTCCAATAAAAATAGTTTTACTTCGTAAAGTTGTATAGCACTATAACAGCTGAGAAATGTAATGCAAGAGTAAACTTATTGGTTATTTAGTCGATATAGGCTTATTATTTAATCGGTGGTTGTATAGTCAAATAACAGAATTCATTCTCTGCGAGGCGAAAGACAACAACAATGGCTAACTTTGATGCAATGGTTCCGCTTATCCCCAAAGACACTCGCGTGCCTGTGGATTTCGCCCGTGAGCAGATGAAAATAAACCAGGTTGAAAAGATCCAGGAGCTTCGTGCAACTAGCGAAGAAGAAAATTCGACCATTAACGAAGATAAACAACGCGAAGACAATCAGCATCATCAACCACAACAGCAAGCGTCTCCACAAATCGAACCTGAAGAGGCTGCTGACGATGATGAAGCTCCGGTTTCAGGCCATATAGACACCTACGCCTGAGCAAACATCTATGTCATAATACGTGCCTATTTCTTCGGTGGTATAGGTTATGGCGACGGTTTTATCAGTATTTAAGCCAACAGGCGAGCTCGCACAGGCAATTACAAACTTTCAGCCACGTGCCGCTCAACAGCAAATGGCACAAGCGATTGCCGCTACCGTAAAGAAAAAAGGTGAGCTGGTCGTTGAAGCCGAAACCGGCACCGGCAAAACTTTTGCATATTTGGCTCCTGTACTACTGGGCAAAGGCAAAGCGATTGTTTCTACCGGTACCAAAAACCTGCAGGAACAGCTGTTCCACCGCGACTTACCCACATTAAGAAAAGTGCTGGCGCCGGAAAAAGTTGTCGCTTTATTAAAAGGCCGTTCAAATTATTTGTGTCTGCACCGCATGGAGCAGGCAACCCAACAGGCCGGACAATTCAGTAAAGACATTCAAAATCAGCTTATTACGGTAAAGCGCTGGGCGACATCCACACGCAGTGGTGATGTTGGCGAGCTGAACGCCTTAGCGGAAGACGCCTCGGTATTACCGCAAGTGACCAGCACTCAGGACAACTGCCTGGGGCGGGACTGTCCGGTGTACGAAGACTGCCACTTAGTTAAAGCCCGCAAAGAAGCCATGGAAGCCGATATTGTGGTGGTGAACCATCATCTGTTCTTTGCCGATATGGCGCTAAAAGACACCGGTTTTGGTGAGCTTATTCCGAGTGTCGACACCGTGGTTTTCGACGAAGCTCATCAAATTCCGGACATTGCCAGCCAGTACTTTGGCGAAACGGTTTCCAGTCGGCAACTGACAGAAATGTGCGAAGAACTGCAGCGTTTATGTATGACCGAGCTGAAGGACTTGTCGCAGGCCAGCGCAATGGCACGTACGCTATTGCAAGCTTTGAAAGACTGGCGATTATTATTTCCGCGGGATCCTATGCGCGGCAACTGGAGAGACTGGCGCAAAAAGCCCGACGTTGCCGAGGTTGCTGAACGGGTGCAGGAGCGGTTAACTCTGCTGACCGACGTGATGAAAACCGCTATAGGCCGTAATAAAGATTTTGATAATTTACATGAACGCGCTGAACAGCATCTCACTATTTGGCGCCAGTTAATGGACGTAGACCGCACCGGCTACAGTTTTTGGTTTGAAACCACGCCTCGGCACGTCAGTTTGCATCAAACACCGCTAAGCGTCGCCAAGACTTTCGGTGGCTATATTAAGCGCAACAAAATGAGCTGGGTATTTACCTCGGCTACTTTGGCAGTTAACGGTAAGTTTGACTACTTTACCAAGCGTTTAGGCATAGATGACGCCGATACCTTGTTGCTGGAAAGTCCGTTTGATTTTGCCAAGCAGGCCAAACTGTGTTTACCGCGTTATTTGCCCGAGGCAAACGATCCGAACCGACATCAAATGCTGACCGAAATTGCTGAGCAGTGTATTAAGGTGAACCGAGGCGGGACTTTTCTGCTTTTTACCAGCCACCGTATGTTGCAACAAATGGCGGCAATATTACGCGACCGGCTGGATCGCGACATTCTGGTGCAGGGTGAGTCCGGCAAAACAGAGTTACTGGAAACCTTCACCAAAAAAGGTAATGCCGTGCTGTTGGGTACTTCGTCTTTTTGGGAAGGGGTAGATGTACGGGGTGAAGCCTTGCGCTGCGTTATTATCGACAAACTGCCGTTTGCCTCGCCGGATGATCCTTTGCTGAATGCGCGTGTTGAAGATGCCCGTTTGCGTGGTGTCGACGCCTTCAGCACGATACAATTACCGCAGGCAATAATTGCGTTAAAACAGGGCGCAGGACGGTTAATTCGCGATAAAGATGACTCCGGTGTGTTAATTGTTTGCGACAGTCGCTTAGTGACGCGCCAATACGGTAAGCAGTTTTTGTCCAGCTTGCCTGCTATGTCGCGAACCCGGAATTTAAATGAAGCGCTGAGTTTTTTAGCGCAGGTTGCAGAGAAAGATGAAACCAATAATGACGAACTTATTAGCAGTTGATACGTCGACTGAAAATTGCTCAGTGGCTATTCGCTGGCAGGACAGTTTCTTTAGCGAAGCAATAGAAAGCCCGCGAGAGCACTCGCAGCGTTTACTGCCTTTTGTTGAACAAATGCTGCAGCAGGCTAAGACCGAATTAACTCAGTTGGACGGGCTGGTCGTTGGCGTAGGGCCAGGCAGTTTTACCGGCGTACGCATTGGTGTATCCATGGCGCAGGGCCTGGCTTTTAGTGCCGAGTTACCGGTATTTCCGGTCAGCAGCTTGCAGGCATTAGCCCAACAAGCTATTCGTAAACACAATGCAGAAGCTGTGGTCGCCTGTATTGATGCACGCATGGGTGAAATTTATTACGCCTTGTACCGTAATAATAATGGTCTTGCCGAACAAATAACGGAGCCTGCCGTTGCTGAACCCTCCGCAAGTTTATTTGCAGGACATAATGTTCAGGGCTTCCATACTGCGGGAACTGGCTGGGATAACTACGCTGTTACGCTGGACCCTAAGCAGGAATTAAAGCACAGCATGGATTGCCGGTTACCGCTGGCGGAAGACATGCTGACAATAGCAACTAAAGGTTGTGTTTCAGCGGTCGATGCAGAGAACCTAGAGCCTTTGTATGTTCGTAATGAAGTGACCTGGAAAAAATTGCCAGGCCGATAACTTGTAGAATGGCACTGAACTCGCCATAATAAAATCAGTCTTACTAACAGATGAGTCATCGTTGACGTGCGAATTAATCCGCAAGCGGTTCAGCCGCTAAATAGCCAGCAACAGGTGCCACAAAGGCCTGCGCCGGATGATCAGCAACGCCAGGAGCAGAACCCGGCGAAAGTTGCTGATACCCGGCAGGTAGTGCCTGATGCCCGGCAAAGTCAGCGGCGCGCAGAACGGTGGGAATCACTTAATACGTTTTACGATGAGCCACCACAACGTTCTCAAAAAGCACTTAATGCTTATCAAAACATAGCGTTAAGCGAGAAAAGAGAGCAAATTACGTCAATGTTTGGTGTTGATGTTTACGCCTGAGTGAGGTCTGTTATGAAAACGATATTTGCAGTGTTAACAACACTGGTACTGGTTGGTTGCTCTTCAGTTCCTGATGAGCTTGCCAGTGATAATGAAGAAGCTTTGGTGAGTTATAAAGTCGCCAAGCATCAGGGTAATGAGGTAGAAGGCGAGCCAGCCCGTTGGGGTGGTGTTATAGCTGACGTCCGCAACGCCGAAGATCATACCGTGCTTGAAGTTGTCAGCTTCCCGCTGAAACGCTGGGGGCGTCCTGAAGTTAGCGATAACAGCGATGGACGTTTCTTAGCTGTAATTAATGACTTTGTTGACCCCGATGTCTACCAGCAAGGCCGGGCAATTAGTTTTGTCGGTACTATTGGTCAAACCCAGCAGGGCAAAATTGACGAATACGTTTATACCTACCCTGTTATTGAAGCAACGGGGTATCACTTGTGGAAGGTTGAGAAACAGAAAAGCCATGTAGAAGTTGACTATTCACCACTGTGGTTCCGCCATAACTTCTATTCACCTTACTATCCTTACCGTTATCCGGTTCCGGTGCGTTTTCGCGTGCAGGACAACTCGGGTACTCCGGCTAAAAACGGCAACTAATCCGTCCCTTAATGGATTATCGAGAGGCTTTAGAGCAGGCTACCCCGGTCAGTTATCAGCTGGACTGGGGGACTGTTCGCGGGCTGTGCTGGGGCGACCCTAACGACATAAGAGTTGTTGCAACTCATGGTTGGTTAGACAACAGTCACAGCTTCTTACCTATAGCCCGCTACTGGTCACCTGACAAAGGTGGCCTTTTAGCGCTTGACTGGCCCGGTCATGGGCACAGTGATCACCGTCCGGTGGGAAACTATTATCATTTTATCGACTATGCTTATGACTTATGGCAGCTGATTCAGCAGCAGGGCTGGCAGAATTTAACCTTGCTGGGTCATTCTATGGGCGGGTTTGTCAGCAATGTTGTTGCGGCATTATGTCCGGAACGTATTCAGCAATTGCTATTAGTTGAAGCCTTTGGGTTACTGGTGTCTGACGGAACGAATGCACAGGAGCAATTGAAACAGGGCTTTTTAAGTCGCAAAAAACTACACACACCTCGCTGGCGAAGCTACGCAGACTTCGACTCGGCGGTGGAGGCTCGAGCCGCTCAGGCTGACTTTTCAGCCAATTTAGTCCGGTTAATGGTTGAGCGTGGCAGCGAGCGCGACGAAGATGGCCGCTGGCACTGGCGAGCCGATGCCAGAGTAAAAGCAACATCGGCCTACAGGTTACCAAGCTCGGCGGTGGATGACATACTTGAAAAACTCACCATGCCGGTGACCGTTGTACGTGGAAGCCGCGGTTACGATCAGTTAGATAGCGCGTTTAAACGGTGGCAGAATAAAGTTTCTGGCTTAAGTTGTAAGACATTGGAAGGTGGACATCACGTACATATGGAACAGCCTGAAAAAATAGCTGAACTGCTTAAATCGTACGTTTAGCAGCTGGTAACGACTAGGATTCACTGGTCGGATATGCGATGATTGCGCCACTGAAAATAACTATAAATAGTGAGAGGCGGAGCCTTTTATGGATAAAATTTGGTTGGAAAACTACCCAGCGGGAGTACCGGAAACAATTGATCCGGATCACTTTGCGTCGCTGGTTGACATACTTGAACAGTCCATTGAAAAGTACGGCGAGAAAACGGCTTTCGTGAACATGGACTCAGAAATGAGTTTTAAAGAACTGGGCCAGAAAACTCGCGACTTTGCCGCTTACTTGCACAGTACTGGTCTGAAAAAAGGCGACGCTGTTGCGGTTATGATGCCAAATTTACTGCAATATCCCGTGGCCTTGTTCGGCATTTTGCGAGCAGGCATGACTGTGGTTAACGTCAACCCACTTTATACTCCGCGCGAGTTAAAGCACCAGCTGGTAGATTCCCAGGCAAAGGCTCTGGTTATTCTGGAAAACTTTGCTCAAACTTATGAAAAAATAAAAGAAGAAGCTCCACTCGATTTAGTCATTACCACGCAAATTGGCGATCAGTTACCTTTGCTTAAGCGCTGCGTAGTGAACTTTGTGGTTAAGTATATCAAGCGTATGGTGCCTTCTCATAAGCTAAAAGGCACGGTGAGTTTTAACCAGGCACTGGCAAAAGGTACCGCGGCGGATTATAAACGTCCTGAAGTGAGCGGCGATGATATTGCTTTTTTACAGTACACAGGCGGCACAACGGGTGTGGCCAAAGGCGCTATGCTGTCGCACCGTAATATGGTTGCTAACCTGGAGCAAGTCTCCTCGGTTATTACTCCCATAATGAACGACGGCGAAGAAACCATTATTACCGCCTTGCCGCTGTATCATATCTTTGCGTTAACCGCGAACTGCCTTACCTTTATTAAGCATGGCGGCAAGAACGTTTTAATTACCAACCCGCGCGATATGCCTAATTTTGTGAAAGAGCTGAATAAGTACCCTTTCTCAATGCTTTCAGGTGTTAATACGTTATTTAATGGTCTACTAAATACCAAAGGTTTCAAAGACGTTAACTTCTCTAATTTAAAAATTGCCCTGGGTGGGGGTATGGCGGTTCAGCGAGCAGTGGCCGAAGAGTGGGAGCGGGTAACCAAGTCTCGTTTGCTGGAGGGGTACGGTTTAACCGAGTGCTCTCCTGTGGTTACTGTTAATCCATATGACATTGAGCATTATACGGGCAGTATTGGTTTACCTGTGCCAAGTACCGATATGCGCATTGTTGATCCTGAAACTCGCGAAGAAGTCGCTTTAGGTGAACCCGGCGAGCTGGAAGTGAAGGGCCCACAGGTTATGGTGGGTTACCTGAACCGTCCTGACGCGACAGCAGAATCAATTAAAGATGGTTGGTTTGCAACGGGTGATATGGCCACTGCTGATGAGCGTGGTTACTTCAAAATTGTGGACCGTAAAAAAGACATGATTTTGGTTTCGGGCTTTAATGTTTATCCAAACGAAATTGAGGACGTGTTAGCTGAGCATCCTAAGATTCTTGAGTCGGCAGCTATAGGTGTGCCACACGAGTCGTCTGGCGAAGCTGTAAAAGTATTCATTGTGGCAAAAGATAAGTCATTGACCGAACGTGAAGTTATCGATTTCTCCCGCGAAAATTTGACTGGTTACAAAGTGCCTAAACTGGTTGAGTTTCGTGACGAATTGCCTAAATCGAACGTCGGCAAAATAATTCGCCGTGAATTACGCGAAGAAGAGGACGACGCTTGACTCTACCGTTAGAATTACCCGAGTCGGTACGACAATACCGGCTCGTTACCACCACTCACGATCTCCAGGATCTCTGCCAGCAAGCGAAACAATGCGGTTGGTTTACCATCGACTCTGAGTTTGTGCGCGAACGCACTTACTATGCTCAGCTAGGCTTATTACAAATTCATGCAAATGGCATTACGGCTGTTATTGACCCGCTGGCGGATATTGATTTAGAGCCTTTATGGCAATTAATTTCCGGCGATGAAGTCGAAACGGTATTGCATGCCGGTGGCGAAGATATTGAACTGTTTTTCCAGCAAAGCAATGGTCGTCAACCCAAACAAATTTTTGATAGCCAGATAGCCGCCGGTTTTTGTGGCCTGGGTGACTCAATGGGTTACGCGCGTCTGGTCGACGCGTTGTTTGACGGCGTTGAGCTGGACAAGAGCTTGTCACGTACCAACTGGCTGAAACGGCCGTTAAGCGATGAACAGTTAGACTATGCGGCTGCCGATGCCAGTTATCTGGCGGTAATGTACCCATATCTTAAAGCTTTGTGTGAAGAAAAAGGTGTGCTGGATATTGTGTACGAAGAGTCGCAAATTCAGGTGCGTAAACGCACACAAAGCTGGCCGGATGATCTGCTCTATTTGGGCGTAGGCAATGCCTGGCAGCTGAACCCGAGGCAACTGGCGGCGCTGAAAATTCTGACGCCCTGGCGTTTACACAAAGCGCGTGAGCGCGACATTCCGCTGGGCTTTATTGCCAAAGACGGGGTCTTGCTTGAGCTAGCCCGAAGAATGCCAAAAAGCGATGACGAGCTAAGCCGAATTCCCGATTTAGCGCCTATGTCACGTAAGTATTCAGGGCGGGACATTATTCGCTGTATTCAGCAGGCTAAACAAGTGCCTGAAACGGAACTGCCGAAAACTCTTGAACGCCTGGACGATATGGACGGTTATAAACCAACCTTTAAGGCTATAAAAAAAGCGGTTACCGAACTTGCCGAAAGCCTGCAGGTTCCGGCGTCGTTAGTGGCTTCGCGTAAGCAAATTAACGACATGATTAACTTTCACTGGCAGTATTCAACGCAACAACAGCAACGTTTGCCGCAACCAGACTTACTGGTGGGTTGGCGCAAGCAGGCAATTGGGGCAGAATTACAGGCTATTGTTAGTCGGGCCTGAGCCCATATTCAGGAGAACAGCCATGCTGTGTGATGTTTATCGCAGCTCGAAGAAAACGGATACCTATTTGTACCTGCCTCACGGTGACGAATTTACCGAAGTACCTGACGTTTTGCGCGAGCAGTTTGGTCGCGCAGAAAAAGTTCTGACATTAAACCTGGCGGGCCGTGAACAGTTGGCTCGTTTAACGGTCGAAAAGTTACAGGAACATTTGCATAACGACGGCTACTACTTGCAGTTGCCGCCGAAACGAGAGGAACTTCAATTCAATGTTAACAAATAAAATAAAAGTGGCAGGGCTGGCTTTTTGTCTGGCCTCTTCATTTGCGCTCAGCGCGCCGGCTTCCGCGTATCAGGAAGCTGAGGATAAAGCAAAAAAAGAGTCCAGCGAAGAGGTTAATCAACAGTTTGCCACCTACGTTGAAGCTCTGAAAGCAGAAGCCATTGAAAGCGGCTATAAGCAGGACACTCTGGATAAAGCGTTTGCCAAAGTGAAGTATTACGAGCGGGCAGTCGAGCTGGATAAAAACCAGCCGGAATTTAAGCTAACTCTGGATACCTATCTGCCACGTGCTGTGCCGGAATGGAAAGCGGCAAAAGCGCTGGAAAAATACAACGAGCACAAAGAACTGCTTGAGAGAGTTGGTAAAGAGTACGGCGTACAGCCGCGCTTTATTGTGGCGTTGTGGGGCATTGAAACCAACTTTGGCTCGTTCACCGGTGGCTTTGATGTGGTTTCTGCATTAACCACGCTGGCTTTTGATGGGCGTCGTGAAGCATTTTTCAAGAAACAGCTTTGGGAAGCCTTAACCATTATTGAAGACGGCCACATTGAACCGGAGCAAATGAAAGGATCATGGGCTGGCGCTATGGGTCAGACTCAGTTTATGCCCAGCTCTTTCATGAGTTACGCCGTGGACTACGACAACGACGGCAAAAAAGACATTTGGGGCAGCTACCCCGACGTATTTGCGTCAGCCGCTAACTATCTAAGCTCAGTTGGCTGGAAAGACGACGTAACCTGGGGACGTCAGGTACAACTGCCTGAAGGTTTTGATGAGTCATTAGCGGGGCTGGACACCAAGAAAAAATTAGCCGAGTGGGCAGACTTAGGTGTTACGCGTTTTGACGGCTCTGAGTTGCCATCGCGTGCCGATATCGACGCCTCAATAGTGATTCCTGACGACAAAGAGGGCCGAGTTTACCTAGCTTATGCTAACTACGACGCCCTAATGCGCTGGAACCGTTCACACTACTTTGTGGCTGCCGTGGGCTATTTGTCCGACCGCATTCGTTTTCCAAGGTAATGCCTTGTCGGTATTAATGAAATGGTATGAGCAGCCGCTGCATACACTCAGTCATGCACAGTGGGAAGCCCTGTGCGACGGCTGTGGGCAGTGCTGCTTAAACCAATTGCAGGACGAAGAAGACCACCTTTATTCCACCAATGTTGCCTGTCGGTTATTAGACACCGACACCGCATGTTGCAGCGACTACGCTCACCGAAGCCAGCGCGTACCCGAATGCGTTACCTTAACTCCTGACAATCTCGACGAGGTTTACTTTATGCCCGCCAGTTGCGCGTATCGGCTACGGGCAGAAGGGCAGCCTTTGCCTGAATGGCATCCGTTAAGGCATGAGGGCAGCAAAGAGCCAATGGAAAAAGCCGGCTATCATGTAGCCGGCCATTGCGTAAGTGAAGCGAAGTTTAAGGGCGACCTGGAAGACAGAATAGTAACCTGGCCCTTGTCTTAGCGCTGGTATTAAAACGGATTATTTGTGGTAAAGCACCAGCCCGTCTTTTTTCGTGAACGACGAAATAATGTGGCAAATGGTGACAATAATGGCGATGAGCAATAAGCCCGCAAAAATCACCGTCATCCAGCCCGGCATACCTAATCCCAGCCATTGCCAGTCAATGTCACCGCATAGTCCTGGTGCCGAAAAAAGACCAGGCATCCATTCGTGCAGTGGTGCCCAGCTGGGGAAATTAGGTGCACTTTCACACACCGCAAAGAACGCGTTTTTCGAGGTTTGGAGATCCCAATGGTCGTAGGCAATTAGTAAGCCCTGATAACTACTGTAAAGCCAGCCAATTAAAGCCGCCCAGCGCGTTAACCAAAGCCCGGAGCCAAACAGGCCGACAATAGCAGACAAGCCAATACCGACAACCGCCATACGTTGATAAACACACTTTACGCAGGGCTCTAAGTTAAGAACCATCTGGAAGTAAAGTGCGGCGCCCAACAGGCCTGAACATCCTAAAAATAACAGTAACCAGGCAAAAGGTTTGTTAGGCCACTGACCCACAGACAGCATGATGATTTTCCTTAAGAAACTGTAAAAACGTAGAAACCATACCCAAATAGCGTGGTGTTGTCGATATAAAGCCAGAAGTTATCTTGTCCGACCTCACACAAGGCTGCTAGAATCCTTTTATTAGTTAGTTCACAGGCGGGAATATGATAATAAAAGCTAAAAGTCCGGCGGGTTTTGCCGAGGAGTACATCGTAAAATCTATCTGGAACGGGCATTTTGCACCCGGCACTATTCTACCCGCTGAACGAGAACTGTCTGAACTCATTGGCGTAACGCGAACCACCCTGCGTGAAGTGCTGCAGCGTCTGGCGCGCGACGGCTGGCTGACCATTCAGCACGGCAAGCCCACCAAAGTGAACAACTTTTGGGAAACCTCCGGCCTGAATATTCTGGAAACCCTGGCGCGCCTCGACGAAGACGGTATGCCGGAGCTAGTCGACCAGCTGTTGTCTGCGCGCACCAACATTAGCGCTATTTATATTCGCGCCGCCATTCGCCATAACCCCAAGCGAGTTCTGGAGCTACTGGAACCCACCAGCGAGCTGGAAGACAACAAAAAGACCTTTGCCGAGTTCGACTACCAGTTGAACCACGACTTAGCCATGGCCTCGGGCAACCCCATTTATGTGCTGGTACTGAACGGCTTTAAAGGCCTGTACTCGCGTATTGGGCAGTATTACTTTTCGTCGTCCGAAGCCCGCCAGCTGGCCCGCGACTACTATGAAAACCTAATAGCCGTAACCCGCGAAGGTGACTACAACGAGTCCGTGAACCTGGTTCGCCGCTACGGTTATGAATCCGCCGAAATTTGGCATAGCCTGCGTGGTGATATGCCGGATGATTTGGTGGGTTAATTAAGCTAGTTTCCCTGCTTTTTCGGTAGAATTAAATTTAGTTTGTTGATTAAAGCCTGATGACTCTTTTTGAGTTGTCAGGCTTTTTTATTGCTTTTAATTTTTAACCCATTTAGTGTCAATTGCATACGCAATATTCCTACGAAATAGTAATGGAAATCGAAGTAACAAGACCAAAGCAATTTGCAGATATGGCTGGTGAAGGCAACAAAAAGAAAAGGAGTATCGAATGGAGTATTTTTACTTACTAAGCTTATTAGGGCCGCTTTCATTAGTTGTTGTTCTCTTTATGCTTCGCTCATCGCGTTTAAATAATCCAAAACATGTTTTTCAAGAAACGGGAGACTCTGTACGGATTCTTCATACTCCTTTGGCCAGGATCGTGCCTTCGCTTGGGAAACTCATTAACAAACACAATGTAGCTCGTATTCAGAAAGCTGACAGAATTGTGACTGTTTTTAATCAAGGCTCAAATGCAATTGATATCACTCTGTCGAAAAAACATACCGATATGGTGTTTAACCGGGCTGGCTCGTTATTTCCAATTGCTGAGAAAGTGGTTATCAATAGCTAGTATTGGGCATACTCGGGCTGTTCAATGCTGTTGTTGAAAAAGATTAAACTTTAACCAGTATCTGCCGTTAACAAGTTACGGGCTATACTAAAACCAAGCTATAGCCGGACTTTTCAGGAGCAATATTATGTCAATTACTACAGGTAATAGCACCTCTGTAACGGGCTCTGGTAAGCAGAACAGCACTGCAAAAACTGATGATAACGGCAACAGTATGAAAGAGATGGCAGCGCAGTCTAAACAGGCAAACAATGCTGGCATTTTACGCGCTCATGAGCGGGTATCACTGAACAGTAATAATGACTCGCTCAGCTTACTGTACAAAACGGCGCTGGAAGGCATTAACGCCGAGCTGGAACCGGTAATGGGCAAAAACGCCACGCAGAAAATTTACGATTCCGGTGTTGATACTTCTCCCGAGGCCACGGCAGATCGCATTGTTTCTTTTGCGACCAATTTTTATGGCCGCTACAAAGAAATGAACCCGGGCGAATCGGAAGAAGACACTCTGAATAATTTCATGGAAGCTATTACTGGCGGTATTGAAAAAGGCTTTGATGACGCCAAAAATATTCTTACAGGCTTACAAGCGTATGAAGGCGAAGTCGAAAGTGGTGTCGACAAAACCTACGATTTAGTCATGAAAGGCCTGGACAATTTCCGCGAGAAAATACTGGAACAGGCGGCTAAGTCAGAAGAGTCTGATAACAGCGCTGAGGACTAACCTCGGCACTGTTATTGTGTTTTTCCCTGCTACTATTTATGCTGCTTTAAACGGTGTCGGCTTATTAAGTTGTTAAGCATAGAAGGTAGAGCATGCCTCCAGAGCATCACAAAGAAGTTGCACTATTTCTCAGGAAAAGGAGTGCAGATTAGGCCAGAACAAGCGCGCTCTGAGTTATTCTATACAGATAAAACATCATGTGAGGGCAACTTCGCAAAACCTAAGCAACTAGTGTTTTTTATGTTTCATAATTTGAGAGGTTTCTATCTGAAATGAAAAAAATTATAAAATCACTTTTACCGTTTTTTGTAATAGCTGGAATTATTGTTATTTTGTTTAATCTTCTGTCTGCGTAGAGCGCATTGAAATATGAGAATTAAATTTCTCATATTACCGCCCCCCATAACCTGGAAATGCCATGTTTAAGCGATTACGCAATTGGTTTGAGAACAGACGCATTAGAAAAATGGGGTTCACAGAAAGTGAGTGGGAGTCAGCGGTAGCAGACTGGCCGGTAATGGCGCGTTATCAAGGGGCGGAGCGCGATGCTCTGCGAGATATGAGCTTCCGTTTTCTGGTTCGTAAAAACTTTGCATCAGGCGGGGATTTTCAGTTCACCGATGCGATGTGTTTAAAAATAGCGACCATGGCCTGCGTACCTGTTCTGCACCTTGGGTTAGATTGGTACGATCATTTATATAGCATTATTCTTTACGAAGGGGACTTTGTTCCTAATCGTCCGTATCGTAGCGACGACGGCGTTGTTCACCCTCAAAGCCCTGGGTTAAGCGGTGAAGCATGGCTGCGTGGTCCGTTAATTCTCTCCTGGCAGTCGGTATGTCAAACAGGGCCTCATGCTCGTCATGGAAAAGCCAGTAATGTTGTTATTCATGAGTTTGCCCACAAACTCGATATGTTGCGCGATGGTGCCAACGGCGCGCCGCCTATGCATCCGGATATGAAGCCCGGCGAATGGCACGATATTTTTTCGGCGGCCTGGGAGAGGTTGCAGAGCGATTCTATCCATCATAGGCCGTTACCGCTTGATGGCTATTCGTTAACCAGCCCGGCTGAATTTTTCGCGGTATGTAGCGAAACCTTTTTTGAAGACCCTCAGAACATGAAAGAGCACATGCCCGAGGTTTACCGGTTGTTATGTCAGTTCTATCGACAGCGTCCTTGCTGACGAATATTGCTGTGCTCCAACAGCGCGGACGGCTTAATCCGTTGTAACAGCAAGTTCCATGGCAATCCGTTCGCCTTCTACTGAATCGACTTCCTGAGGCTCTCTAATACGCACCCGGTCAGCAGATATACCGCTCTTAGGATTGTTGACCAAAGCGTCGCGTACAGCCTCTGCACGTGCATTTGCGATAGCTTTGAACTCCTCATTTGTAATCGACTGCGCTGCTATAACCTTTTCAGCTAGGTGGTTGCGATAGGCCAGCGCGTCGAATGTCGCTTCATCGGATGACTCACTTTGTTTTTCAGTGAAACGATCTTTTACGGTTTCGAGTTCTGTGTCCGGGTAATGAGAGGAGAATATTGCCTCCATAGCAGCCTGATTCGACTCGCTTGTCAGGCTTGGCTCCTCTACCTCGCGTCCTTCTTCCGCCAGACGTTGTTGTAATACTTTCATCGCTTTATCTTCTTTCAGAGCAGGAGCATCGAAAGCCCGGTTGAATGGACCTGCTAGCTCCAGAGCCAGAGCCGGGCGCTCGTTGAGGGCTTCGCGGAGCTTAGCAATACGTTCACGTTGGGGAGGGAGCAAATGGGTACGACCTTCCGGAAACTCGACTTTACCCATTTCTTCTGAGTCCGCGCCTACAAGATTAGCTAAAAAGCTGAAAGGTGCGGTAACGACAGACTTAATAGCGTCTCCCACGGCCTGTTGGATAACTTTGCCAAAGTCGAACTGCGGGTTGCCAACATCTCCACTCACCGGCAGATTTAGGTCAATGACACCGTCGCTGTCCTGCAGCAATGCAATGGCGAGGTCCAGCGGTAGATCCATCGCGTCGCTGGATTCCATTTTTTCACCCAGTTTCAGGTCATGTAGCACCAGGTTATTTTGGCCATCGAGCTTCGTCTTATTAACGGTGTAGTCGAGATCAATATCCATCGTGCCGGCTGCTATTTTTCGGCCGGCAAAGTTCACGGTGTAAGGAGAGTACTCCGGGATCTGAAGATTACGGAATCTGACATTAATACTCGTCTGGCGCGTTGGATGCCAGGCGTGAACGGTGCCGTTTACCTGTGCCAGGCCATATTCTGCGACCTCGCCTTCCAGCTCCACCCGTGCCGGCTCAGACGAATTTGAACTCAAAGTAGACACTTCTCCGCTTAGCGTATGAATACTTGTAGAGAAGGGCAGCGGCAGAGAGTTATCGGCAAACTGAATGTCTCCGTCAGACAGTTCAACACCTTCTATAGTGATACCGAACGGTTTGGTTTCCTTGCTTTTACTCGTATTGTCTTTTGTGTCTGCCTGCGCATCAACGACAAGCTGTCCGAAGTTAGTGGTTTTGTCCTGGTTAATGACCACCCGGCCGGATAAACCTTTAACGACAATAGGCGCTGTTTCAATCTCTTTGTTTGCTATGTTCAAATCAAACTGTTCGGTTTTAAGGCTATCCCATCCAAGGAGAGTTTCGTCGTTAGAGGCTTCTTTGATATTCAGTGTGTTAATGTTCGCAGTGCCTTTAAAAGCAAAAGGTTGTTGTGCATTGGTACTCATTTTCCCATTCAGGGTTAGTGTTCCGTTTTCGAGCTGCATGTTCATAAACTGCTGCAAGTAAGGGGCAGCTTGCTTAAACTCCAGCTTATTAATCTCGGCATTTCCCTCCAGAGCTGGGCTCGGCAATAATTGAAAGGTTCCGTCGAAGGCGAGTTTACCGCCCTTTGTAAGCTGACCTTTCAGGCGCAGCGGGAAGCTCGCGTCATTTTGCAGGGTGAAATCCTTTACGGAAAGGCCTATGTTCTGCAGAGCCAGTGACACCTGTTTGGGCTCGGTATCATCATTAGTCGTCACGTTTTTTAAGTTGTCAGAAAAACGCAGAACGCCGTTTTCCAACTTAAAGTCTCTGATGCGTAAGGCAGGCATTTCCGCAGATTCTTCTTTCCCAGGTTCTTTTTTCTCCGATTCTGGATCAGAGCTCTCGGCGGCGAGACGGGATAGGCGCGTTTCACCTGAGGCAAAGCGTTCTTCCTGAATCATTAGCTTGTTTATTTGAATTGCTTCGATAGCCCAGGTTTGGTCAATAATGCTCGACCATTCCAGGTTGACGAACAGATTGCCCCAGCCAAATAACTGCCGATCATCTTTGTCATTTAGCGTAACGCCGTTCATTCTAAGCGTTAGTGTATACGGGTTAGTGTGCACCGACTCTATGCGCAACTCACGGCCAAAATCTTGTTTAGCGGTATTCACCGCAACGTACTGGATTATCCAGGGCAAGGCAAAAAAGCCCACTAAGGTGTAGAGAATAACCAGTACCAACAGCCAGAACCGAATGCGACGCGGAGAGGCCCATTTTTCTCGCAGATAATCACCGAATTGACTGAATGAGCTGCCGTACATAATATAGCCTCCGCTAAAGCGAACAATACTGCACAGTGTAGACGTATCAGTGCTCAACGTCACTTTCGTGTAACCCGAGGACTGTCGAGGCACCATTTCCACAGATGCCAGTTAAGTAAGCCATAGAATAAAAGCGCAGCGCCAGACCATTTGGGGACAAGAGTTGCAGTGGTTGATACGAACTTATATTTACTGGGTACCTTCGACGGTTATATGGCTGATAAGGTATGGAAAATTTACAAAGCCTAAATAAAGGATATTAATAGTGAAAAAATGGATTTTTTTGATAACTGCGATATTGTTCAGTGTGTCTGCTTTTAGCCGTGAATTCGTTCAAAATGGTTCCTCAATGGAGCCGACAATAAAAGCCGGGAAGACAGTTAAAATAGGGATTCTCTCGTCTTTTGGCTATGAACCCAGCCGCTGGGATGTGGTGGCTGTAAAAAATCCTCAGCAATTTAACCTTTTGGTTTTTAGAGTCATAGGTCTGCCCAATGAAACGATTCGGCTCGAAGAAGATGGTGTCTATATAAATGATGAGAAAGTAAAGCTACCAGAAAAGCTGATTGAGTCTGGAGTGCATTACTTGCCGGCTAGCGCCGTTATAAAGCGAAAAAAGTATTCTAATAACGTCTATACAACAGACGAAGAAGAATACTTTCTTCTTGGTGATAACACAGTTAATGCAAATGATAGCCGTTTTGAACTTGGTATTATTCATCGCAGTTTGATACTCAATAAAGTTGAGGGTGATCTTTAATAAAAACCGCTGGGCTATACGGGAGCATAAGCTGAGAGCTTTTTCGGGGGTAAGCGACTCCACTATGGTAGTTGTGGAGTCACCTTGTGCTGATAACCTGATGCAGTTAACTTCCTTGCTCCGGTATCTATATCTTTAGTCCAGCTCTTCTGTCATTTGCTTACGCATTTTGAATTTTTGCAATTTTCCGGTAACGGTCATGGGATACTCATCGACAATGCGAATGTATTTAGGCACTTTAAAATAGGCTAACTGTTCTTTTAAGTAAGCACGAATTTCTTCTTCTGTTATTTTGTGACCCTCTTTTGTTCTCAACCATAAGCAGACTTGTTCGCCAAACTTTTTGTCTGGAACTCCAAAAACCGCAGCGTCGCTAACGTCATCGTGTAAATACAGAACCTCTTCAATTTCTCTTGGATAAATATTCTCGCCACCGCGAATAATAAGGTCCTTTATACGCCCGACAATAGTGACATAACCCGACTCATCCATTTCACCGAGATCACCCGAGTGCAGCCAGCCCTCAGAGTCTATGGTGTTTCTGGTTTTTTCTTCGTCCCCCCAGTATCCTTGCATAACACAATATCCCCGGGCACAAATTTCTCCGGCTTCACCAACGGCGGCAATATCACCGTTATGGTTAATAATTTTTACTTCTGTGTGTGGCATTGCGCGACCGACAGTCTTTACTTGTTTCTCTAAGGGCGAGTCAGTATCGGTAATATGGTTTATGGGGCTACATTCGGTTTGGCCGTATCCAATTACCACCTGCTGCATATGAAAGTCACTATGAACTTTACGCATCAGCTCTTCGGGGCAGGTGCTGCCTGCCATAACACCTGTGCGAAGACTACTGAGGTCATAGCGATAAAAGTCAGGATGCTCAAGTTGAGCAATAAACATAGTGGGGACACCGTGCAGAGCGGTACACTTTTCCTGCTCTACTGTTTCAAGCGTGGTGGTTGGTTCAAATGATGGTCCGGGAAATATGGCGCAAGCCCCAGATGCGAGGCACGCCAAATTACCCAGAACCATGCCAAAGCAGTGATAAAGAGGTACCGGGATGCAAAGACGATCTTGTTCAGTTAAGTGCATGGAACGAGCCACTAGCCGACCATTATTCAGAATATTTCGGTGGCTTAGGGTTGCGCCCTTAGGATTGCCTGTAGTGCCTGAAGTAAATTGAATATTAATTGGATCGTAAGCACTTAACGAGGCTTCGATTTCGCGCATTTGTGCATAATGCTGTTCGTTGCCAAGTGCCTGTAATTGCGTAAAGGGCAAGATTCCGGGGTGACTTTTCTCTCCAATGCTAATGACTTTCTTTAACGAGGGTAATCGGTTTAGGGTTGTGTCAGAAGCATGATTTTTAAGTTCAGGAGCCAGTTCATTAAGCATTTCAATGTAATTCGAACTTTTAAACTGCTGTGCAACAACGAGGTATTTAACTTCGACGCTGTTGATAGCGAACTCTAACTCATGAGGGCGGTAAGCGGGGTTAACGCACACCATAATTGCACCTATTTTAGCTGTCGCCATTTGCACTAAAGACCACTCAATATTGTTTGGAGACCAAATGCCGACTCGCTCTCCTGGTTTTACTCCTATTGCCAGTAAGCCGGTAGCGACACGTTCAATTTCACGTAAGTATTGGCGGTAAGTCCAGCGAATACCTTGGTGTTTTACGACAATCGCCTCACGATCGGGGTATGCGTCGACAATATGAGTTAAATGAGTGCCTATCGTCAATTCGCTGAGCGGAATTTCCGTAGTTCCCTGATAGTTACTGATACTTAAAGAGGGGGTCATATTTTCTTGATGTTGTTTATTCATTGTTCACAGCCTTATTTTCAGAGCGTCACAATCAACTTTGTAGTATGTAATTAATCATATAGTGTCGACAGTTTCTATAGTTCTAATCACCATAATTGGTAAATTGAGACCAAAGTCGTAATTTTGTCGACAAAGTTAAGTGTTGGTTAATGGAAACCGAAAGAGGTTGTAGATTTAGAAAGTTGAGGAGATATGAGCAATATGTTGACGTTAAGGCGGTATTAGAGGGACGAGAGATTAATCTGTGTGGCTTTGTTGGTATTTGTTAGTTTTTATTTTTTGGTTGGTTTTATTAAAAAGGCGCCAAAAAAGAGGCGCCTTTAATCGTCATTCACAAGTTTGCTTTACGCAAAGTTCTTGTTCACGAAGTCCCAGTTTACCAGCTTCCAGAAAGCTTCTAAGTAGTTAGGACGAGAGTTACGGTAGTCGATGTAGTAGGCGTGTTCCCAAACATCAACGGTCAGCAGAGCTTCTACGCCGTCGTGAGCGACAGGAGTATCTGCGTCGTCAGTGTTCAGTAAATCGACAGAACCGTCAGATTTTTTCACAAGCCATGTCCAGCCAGAACCGAAGTTGCCGGCAGCGCTTGCGTTGAACTCTTCTTTGAATTTGTCGAAAGAACCGAATTTAGCGTTAATTGCATCAGCAATCGCGCCTGTTGGTTCGCCACCGCCGTTCGGGCTTAGGCAGTTCCAGTAGAAAGTGTGGTTCCATACCTGTGCAGCGTTGTTGAACAGGCCGCCTTTTTCAGACTTAATAATGTCTTCCAGAGACTTGCTCTCAAGATCGGTACCTTTAACGGCGTCGTTCAGTTTGCTCACGTAAGTTGCGTGATGCTTGCCATAATGGTATTCCAGAGTTTCTTCTGAAATATGTGGTGCCAGAGCGTTTTTCTCGTATGGAAGAGCCGGTAGTTCAAATGCCATAATTTTTTCTCTCCGTTCTTTATGAGTGCAAATGTGCGACCTGCACGTTAACTTGTGCAAGTTCTTTCTTGTTATACCTTACGATATATAGGGCTGACTGGATTGCTTTTCAAGGAAATCTTCCAATTTAGGACAAAACTTTATAGGCTGTGTTAAAATACCTGAGTGTTTTAATCAACCATTATATTAAGCAGAGGTGTTATGGAAACGGTTGACAGAATTAAGCAGCAAATCGAAGAAAACCCAATCCTGTTGTACATGAAAGGCTCTCCGAAGTTGCCTAGCTGTGGTTTCTCTTCACAGGCATCACAAGCCTTGATGGGCTGTGGGCAGGCGTTTGCTTACGTCGATATCCTGCAAAATCCGGATATCCGTGCAGAGCTGCCAAAATACGCAAACTGGCCAACTTTCCCGCAGCTTTGGGTTGAGGGTGAACTGGTCGGCGGTTGTGATATTATTATGGAAATGTTCCAGAACGGCGAGTTGCAAGAACTGGTTTCTGAAGTTGCAGAGCGTCATCCGGAGCCTTCAGCTGAATAAAGAGCCTTCAGCGGAATAAGTAGCCTTCAGCTGAATAGAATTTAAGCAAATAGTAGACAGTCTGTAGTGAATGTCGTGAGTGACCTTGTTTTTTCATTGAGGTACCCCCATCACTACAGGTGAAGATTTAACACACTCAACATTAAATGGAGAGAATCGATGTCTGTATTAGTAGGTCGTAAGGCACCTGATTTTACTGCAGCAGCAGTATTAGGTTCAGGTGAAATTGTTGAAAATTTCAAACTGTCAGATGCCATCAAAGGCAAAAAAGCAGTTATTTTCTTCTACCCGTTGGACTTCACTTTTGTATGTCCTTCAGAGCTAATTGCATTTGATAAACGATTAGACGAATTCAAAAAGCGTGGCGTAGAAGTCATCGGTGTATCGATTGACTCTCAGTTTACTCACAGCGCATGGCGTAATACGTCAACCGACGCTGGTGGTATTGGTCAGGTGAAATACCCGTTGGTTGCTGACGTTCGTCACAGCATTTGTAAAGCGTACGACGTTGAACACCCACAAGCTGGTGTTGCGTTCCGTGGTTCATTCTTAATTGATGAAGAAGGCATGGTTCGTCACCAGGTCGTTAACGACTTGCCATTAGGCCGTAACATCGACGAGATGCTACGTATGGTTGACGCACTGAACTTCCACGAGAAGCACGGTGAAGTTTGCCCAGCAGGCTGGGAAGAAGGTAAAGAAGGCATGAAAGAAAACGCAGAAGGCGTAGCTTCTTACTTATCTAAAAACGCTGACAAACTGTAAGCGTTTACTGAACTGAGAAAGCCGCTCGTTTGAGCGGCTTTTTTTTATGTCTGAATTTCTTGTGTACAGTTAACTTTTATCCTGACGTGATTCCGGCGGCCAGCCACCCAATTCCTTCCAGCGGTTAATCATCCAGCAATAGAGCTCTGCGGTGCGTTCGGTGTCATATAAGGCTGAGTGTGCTTGTTTGCTGTCAAATTCAATACCGGCTGCCTGGCAGGCTTTAATCAGTACAGTTTGTCCTAAAGTCATTGCTGCAAGCGACGTGGTATCAAAACTGACAAAAGGGTGAAATGGGTTACGTTTTAAATTGGCACGCTCAGCGGCGGCCATGACAAAGCCGTGATCAAAGTTTGAGTTATGCCCTACTAAAACACTACGCTGACAACCTGCGGCCTTCTGTGCTTTTCGTATAGGCTTGAAAAGCTCACGCAGAGCTTCACCTTCCTCTACGGCGCCGCGCAAGGGGCAGTGCGGATCAATGCCGTTAAAGTCGATAGCTGCCTGTTCAATGTTGGCGCCTTCGAAGGGCTTTACGTGGTAATGAACCGAATCGACCGGCTTTAGTATTCCGTCGTCATCGAAATCCAGCAAGACTGCAGCTATTTCCAGTAACGCATCGGTTTTTGCGTTAAATCCCGCTGTTTCGACATCGACGACTACCGGCATGTAGCCGCGAAAACGTTGTTTCATAAGCGAGTTAGAGCTGTCTGACATAGAATTTCCGTAGTGAATAAAACATAACGCTATTATGCCAAAGATAACGGCGTTCTGCTTGCAGAAATACTAAAGCAACCGCAATGCGTGCCGATAACAGACGTATTAGAAATAAATCAGGGGCGCTTATGAAAAACTGGCCGATGTTGACTGCTGTTTCAGCCTCGCTGCTGCTATTAAGCGGGCAGGCACAAGCAAACTCAGTCAGGCACTACAGTGCAAACCTGGATAACTCCGCCTGGCAGATCAGTGAAAAGAATCGCCTAGCCTGCGAAATGGAACATGAAATTCCTCGCTACGGTAAGGTGAGGTTTCAAAGTGAAGCGAGCAAAGATCTGAATTTGCGCATGAAAATGGAGATGCGGAAATTACCGGACAGCTATGGTGTTTCTGCTATTGAGTCGGTGCCGCCGCGCTGGCAGCCGGGTGAGTCCAGTTACCGCATTGGCAGTATGCAGCTGTACAAGCAATTTGACGGTGAGTTACGAAAGCAGCTTGCATGGACCTTGTTAAGCGAGCTGGATAAAGGGCGGTATCCTACGTTTTTTTATGATGATTGGTACAACAACCGTGATCAGGTGGCAGTGTCTTTGTCGTCGGTGAACTTTCGTCGCACTTATGATGACTTCATGAGCTGTGTAAATGCGTTATTGCCGTTTAGTTTTGACGATATTGCATACACGGTGCTGAACCATGAAGCCGACAGCGAAAAACTGACGATGGCTTCGCAACGAAAGCTTAAACAGATTAGCGACTATCTCCAGGTGGATAATGAACTGGAACTGGTTTTGGTAGATGCGTATACCGATTCGCTTGGTGCGCGCGGGCCTAACCAGGAATTAACCGAACAACGCGCGAAAGAAATTCAGCAGTTTTTTGTTGAGCGGGGCATAGACGCGGAGCGGATTAAAACGGTCGCTCACGGGGAAGATCGGCCGGTTAAATCCAATGAGAATGAGATTAATCGCCAGATTAACCGCCGCGTCATTGTACAGCTGACAAAACCGTCGTCGATTGAGCTCTAATAAGTTCAATCGCTGGTTTTTTCTTTAAACTCGCACAAATCTTCAATGACACAGGAACCACACCGTGGCTTGCGGGCTATGCAGGTGTAACGGCCATGCAGAATTAACCAGTGGTGCACATCGACTTTAAACTCGGCCGGCACCACCTTTATCAGCTTTTCTTCTACTTCTTTGACGTTTTTCCCCGGTGCCAGTTTAGTGCGGTTAGACACGCGGAATATGTGCGTGTCTACGGCAATAGTCGGCCAGCCGAAGGCGGTATTTAACACCACGTTTGCAGTTTTACGACCAACACCGGGCAGGGCTTCCAGTGCCGCTCTGTCTTCCGGGACTTCGCCGTCATATTCTTCAACCAGAATTTTGCAGGTTTTGTATGCGTTCTCGGCTTTGGAATTAAACAGGCCGATGGTTTTTATGTATTCTTTTATGCCATCTACACCTAGAGCCAGCATTGTTTTTGCGGTGGGTGCTACAGGAAAGAGTTTACGAGTGGCTTTATTAACCCCAACGTCGGTAGCCTGTGCGGATAACAATACCGCAATCAATAACTGAAAAGGTGAGTCATATTCCAGTTCCGTGGTTGGGTTTGGGTTGTTGTCCCGTAGCCGGCTTAAAATTTCGTAACGCTTGGTTTTATTCATAATAAGTCATTTGTTGTTATGTTTCTCAGGCAGTAACCCGTGCGCGGGTAACCGTTTTCTTCTCGGCGCGGGCGCTACGTACTGAATCTATTTTATTTTTCAACGCAATAATAAAGCCCATACCAATAAAGGCTCCGGGGGGCAGTATCGCCAGCAATAATGGGTAATTCACCGTGAATAGCTCAATTCGCAATTGTGCGGCCCAGTCACCTAACAAAAGTTCTGCGCCATTAAACAGCGTGCCGTTACCGATAATTTCGCGCATTGCGCCCAATACCACGAGCACTAAGGCAAAGCCTGCGCCCATTGCCAGTCCGTCGAAGGCGGCGCGTTGCCATGGGTTTTTCGAGGCGTAAGCTTCTGCACGGCCAATAATGGCGCAGTTGGTGACAATGAGCGGAATGAAGATACCCAGCGACTGGTACAGCTGAAATACGTAGGCGTTCATCAGTAATTGAATAATGGTGACAAAAGTGGCGATAACCATAACAAATACCGGAATACGAATTTCTGATGGTACAAATTCGCGTACCAGAGACACGGTAATGTTAGAGCCAACCAGAACGAACAAGGTGGCCAGCCCAAGACCCAGCGCATTGGTAACCGAAGCGGTAACCGCTAATAAAGGGCATAAGCCTAATAGCTGCACTAACGCCGGGTTGTTGTCCCATAAGCCTTGCTTGGTTAAGTGTTTGTATTCATTCATTCCTGAACCTCCTGACAGTGAGGTAAGTCGGCATTAAATAAAACGTCAGCCTGTTGTTGAAGTTCTAAAGTCGCACGTTTTACTGCCGAAACCACGGCGCGAGGCGTAATGGTGGCGCCGGTAAACTGATCAAACATGCCGCCGTCGCGTTGCACCGCCCAGCGGTCATCGTCTGCGCCGCGAACTTGCTTCTCAGCAAAGCTTTTTATCCAGTCGCTTTTTTCAACTTCAATTTTGTCGCCTAAACCGGGGGTTTCCTGATGGCGCAGAGTTCTTACGCCCAGGACTTCACCGCTGGGTTTAATGGCCACTAATAAACGAATAGCACCGGAGTAGCCGTCGGGTGCAATGATTTCCGCTGCCAGCGCGGTTGGCTCTTCATTAACCCAGGCGCGGTATAAGGGTTGCGGCTTGCTGCTGCCTAATGCAGGGTTCTCCAGTAAACGACAGGACTGATACAAGTCGTTGTCGTGCATGGTTGGTGGTATCAACTGATTCAACGTGCGCAATACCTGCCGTTGCTGCTGCATGGCAATTTTGTCTTCGGTCAGCACCTGCACACCAATAACCAGAGACGTGGCAACAACTGCGAATGCCGCCAACAATAAACCGTTTTTTTGCATACTGTTCAGCGTCATATCAGTCTCCGTGTCCGTAAACAACAGGCCGCGTGTAACGGTCTATAAGCGGTACGCACATATTGGCAAGTAACACGGCAAAGGCGACCGCATCGGGATAGCCGCCCCAACTGCGAATAACAAAAATTATGAAGCCAATAAGCAAGCCAAATATAACCCGTCCACGATTCGAGGTGGCGGCAGATACTGGGTCGGTGGCAATAAAGAAGGCACCTAACATTGTTGCTCCGCTTAAGGCGTGAACGATAGGCCCGGGCATCAGGTCGGGTGCGAAAATATGCGCGATAAACGCGGGTATGCAAAGACCACCAAGAAAGCCGAGTGGAATGTGCCAGCTGATAATGCGTTGCTGAATTAAGAGCAAACCACCGACGAAAAAGCCCAGGTTTATCCACTGCCAGCCGGCACCGGCAAAGTAACTGAATTCTGGGCGCTGATAAATTTCAGTCAGTGTATAACCCTGAGTCAGTCCGGTTTTTATACTGTCGAGAGGGGTTGCCATGGTGACGCCATCGATACCCGAGCGCAGCTGTTCAACGCTATAGCCTGCAGGCGTGTATTCAAACAATATAGTGTGCAACGTTTGCCATAAATTAAGCGAATGCTCACTAATGGCTGAAACGGGTAACCAGTTGGTCATTTGTACCGGAAACGACACCAACAGAAGCACGTATCCGGCCATAGCCGGGTTAAATAAGTTTTGTCCCATGCCGCCATAAACATGTTTGACCACGACAATGGCGAATAACGTCCCTATAACGATGATCCACCAGGGCGCTAATGAAGGAATGCTAATTGCCAGTAAAACCGCAGTGACTATGGCCGTATTGTCGCGCAAGGCTGAAAATGCCGGACGCTCCCGGGCTACGGTGCAGGCCATCTCAGCGGTAATTGCAGTCACTACGGCCAGAAGAATTTGAAACCAGATACCGGAACCAAAAAAGTAACTGTGCAGCAGTACGCCGGGAACCAGTGCATAACAAACCCAGCGCATCATCTCGCTGGTGCTGCGCTGGTTATGCCCATGGGGGGACGATGCAATTCTGAAACTCATGACTCATTTCCTTTGGCTGAGTTGCTTTCTTCCGGGCTTTCTTTAGCAGCCTGAGCGGCCTTTTTAGCTTTAGCGCGGGCAATAGCGGCTGCAACTGCCGCTGATTTACCGGTCGGTTTCTCAGTGCCTTCTTCCGCTTTATTTCCCGGTTCGTCACTGTTTTTCTGCTGCGCTTCTTGTTGCATTTCCTGCTGCATTTTTTTGCGCTCTTCGGCGGCTTTTCTGTGACGCTCTAAGCGTTCTTCTTTTTCACGCTCCAGCCGTTCCTGCCTTGCTTCGAAACGTTTACGAGCTTGTTCCGCTTTGGCTTTTTCACGGGCAATATTACGCACTTCGGCTTTGGCCTTACGGTAGTAGTGCACCAGTGGAATTTCGCTGGGGCAGACATAAGCGCAGGCACCGCATTCAATGCAGTCGAACAAGTTGTGTTTTTCCAGCGACTCGTAGTCTTTGGCTTTGGCCAACCATTGCAACTGCTGCGGCTGCAATGTTGCCGGGCAGGCGTCGGCACAGGCGCCGCATCGAATACAGGCCAGTTCAGGTCTGGGAGAGGGCAGTTCCTTCTCCGTAGGTGCCAGAACACAGTTAGTGGTTTTTATGACTGGCACTTCTGTAATGGGCAGGGTGAAGCCCATCATTGGCCCGCCCATAATAATGCGTTGCTTTTTCTCCGGGGTAAAATCTGACTCATCCAGCAAATGCTGAATTGGTGTTCCTAATAAGGCCCACACGTTTCCCCGCTGTTTAAGAGACTCACCGGTCAGCGTAACCACGCGCTCTAACAATGGCTCACCATGAATAATGGCGCGCTTGACGGCATAAGCTGTGCCGACGTTTTGCATCAATAAACCGATATCCATTGGCAACTTGCCACTGGGTACCTGATGCCCTGTGAGCAGCTCAATCAGTTGTTTTTCCCCACCCGAAGGGTATTTGGTGGGCACTATCTTAAGCTGTATTTGCGGGTTGTCGCCAATGGCTTCTGCGATGGCCTTTATGGCCTCAGGCTTATTATCTTCAATAGCAAGCAGAACCGAGTCGCAACGGGTGATGTACTGTAAAATGCTAATGCCGGCAATAATGTCATCAGCGTGCTCCTGCATTAAGCGATCGTCTGCGGCAATGTAGGGTTCGCACTCAACACCGTTTATAATAAGGTGTTTCAGAGGCTTTTGTTGTGCCAGCTTTTGAGCGGTAGGGAAACCTGCACCACCTAAACCTGCAATACCTGCTTCTTGAACCAGTTCCAGCAAGCGTGAAATTTCAACGTCACGATAATCGGGCAGTGCGTGCTTATTGCCCCAGCGGTCTTCGCCGTCCGGGTGAATGACAATAGCCTGTTCCGGCAAGCCCGATGCATGTGCGGTAGGGCGCTCTTCAATGGCGGCAATGGTGCCGGACGTTGGAGCGTGCAGAGGAAGCCCCTGGCTTAATCCGGCTTCAGTTAAACGCTGACCTTTATCAACGCGCTCGCCGACCTTAACCAAAACCTTACCGGAAGGCCCAATGTGCTGGCGCACCGGCAAAATCAGCTCTTGCGGTAACTTAAGTTTGCGAATGGGCTGGCTGCTGGCCGGCTGCTTACGCTCAGGAGGATGAACGCCGCCCGGGAAGTGGCCTATCACATTGGCGCTAAAGTCATGTTTGTTTGCCTGCAGGTCGCTCATTCCACCACCTTAACCGGAATACTGTTGGCTTTTATGTTTTCTTTCACTGTGTCCAAATCCCATTGCCAGGTTTCGGGTTTTGCTTTTACTTTCACCATGTCGATACAGTCGACCGGGCAAGGTTCAACACAAAGATCGCAGCCGGTACATTCATGTTCGATAACCGTGTGCATTTGTTTCGCTGCACCTAAAATGGCATCGACCGGGCAGGCTTGAATACACTTGGTACAACCAATGCATTCGTCTTCGCGGATAACCGCGACTTTTTTAACGTCTTCCTCACCATGAGCATCATCCAGCGGTTTAGCTTCTACGCCCATTAAATCGGCTAACTGCTTTATGGTCGCTTCGCCGCCCGGTGGGCATTTGTTAATGTCGTCGCCGTCGGCAATGGCTTGTGCATAAGGTCGGCAACCGGGATAACCGCACTGACCACATTGCGTTTGTGGCAGAATTTCATCAATTTGGTCGACAATAGGATCGCTTTCGACGCGGAACTTAACCGCGGCAAAGCCAAGAATCACTCCGAATATCAGCGCTAATATGCCCAGCGCGATAACTGCTCCGAATAAACTCATTAAGCGCTCACCAATCCGCTAAAGCCCATAAAGGCAAGAGACATAAGCCCTGCGGTTACCATCGCAATAGCTGAACCTTTAAACGCTACCGGCACGTCGGCGGCCGCTAAGCGCTCACGCAGAGCTGAGAATAAAATGAGTACCAGCGAGAAACCAATAGCTGCTCCTAAACCATAAACAATGGACTGCACAAAGTTGTGTTGTTCGTTGACGTTAAGCAAAGCCACACCCAATACAGCGCAGTTGGTGGTAATAAGTGGCAGGAAAATTCCCAATAATCGATACAGCGTCGGACTGGTTTTGTGTACCACCATTTCTGTAAATTGTACGACCACAGCAATAACCAGGATAAAACTGAGCGTTTGCAGCGACATTAGGTCGAGCGGCTCAAGAAGGTATTGATTAACCAGGTAGCTACAGACTGAGGCCAGGGTCAGCACAAAGGTAGTTGCTGCTGACATGCCTATTGCTGTGTCCAGCTTGCCGGAAACGCCCATAAAGGGGCATAAGCCCAGGAACTTCACCAGTACAAAGTTATTAACCAGCACGGTGCCTATCAGTAGCAGTAAGTAATCGGTCATTTACCTTTCCGGATACTGTGGTTATTTAAGACCGCATATTATCGGTGTTTTGGCCGCCATAAACAACAGACAGAAGGTGTGGGTTTTGGAGAAAATTTGTGCATTGTCATACTTTCTTCACGAAACTGCTTATTTAGTGTCATAAAGGCTTGGCAAGGTAACTACAACTGAAGCCAAAATGGGTTTTTAACCACATGGTACTCATCAGTTATTTGCAACGCTTTGATCGCTATTGTTATTGTTTGTTTTCTGGCTTGCGGGCTAAGGATTTGCCCGGACAAATTGCACTGCTGACGTCGCGCAGTGGTGACGGTTACGGTTATTTGGTTATTGCGCTAATGGCCTGGCTTATGGACGAATCCGGCGACGACTATTTTGCCCACCTGTTACTTGCCTTTGCACTTGAGCTACCGATTTACTGGATAATGAAAAACAGTTTTCGGCGCCAGCGCCCCAGTGAGTTAAATTTATCCTTTGCCGCTTTGGTGGTCGCCAGTGATAAATTCAGTTTTCCTTCCGGCCATACCGCAGCGGCGGTGCTGTTTTCTACAGTAACTTATCAGTATTACCCAAATCTCGGCTTAGTCTGCTTTGGCTGGGCTGCTGCCATTGGTGCCTCCCGAGTTGTGGTTGGCGTCCATTACCCCAGCGATATCGTTGCTGGCGCTTCGCTGGCTATTATCGTATCGGAGTTCGTTATATGAAAATTCTTTATGGTATACAGGGAACCGGGAACGGCCATCTGAGCCGCTGTCACACCATGGCTAAGTCTCTTGCAAAATATAATATTGATATTGATTACCTGATATCGGGGCGTGATGTTGCGAATCTATTCGATATGGAGGTTTTCGGCGATTATCAGTGGCAGCAGGGTTTGTCTTTTGTCACTGAAAAAGGGCGGTTACGAAGACGTAAGACGTTGCTGAACAATGACTGGAGTCAGTTTTGGAACGATGTAAAAAAGTTACCGGTAAAAAATTACGACTTAGTGATCACCGATTATGAGCCCGTAACCGCCTGGGCGGCTAAGAAAGCCGGAGTGCGCTGTATTGGCTTGGGTCGTCAGTATGCGTTTCAGGAGCCTGAATTGTTCCGGCGCTTGTCCTGGTGGCAGAAAAAGCTGATATCGTCATTTGCGCCCTGTTCAGAGCCTGTCGGTATGCACTGGCTTTCAACCGGAAATGCGATACCCCCCGTGGTCAGGCATGAAGAAAATAACTGTGGTGGCTTAATGCAACGTGTGGTTGTGTATTTACCCTTTGAAGATCCTCGGCATGTGATTGAGCAATTGCAGCCTTTAGATAATTACGAGTTTTCTTTTTTTCACCCTTTGGCTAAGCGCGAGTCTTTAGGTCATATTGAGTGTTATCCACCTTCGAGAGCGGAGTTTGCCGCTCACTTCAATAAGGCGTCGGCTATTTTGTCTAATGCCGGGTTTGAAACCAGTTGTGAGGCTCTGAGCCAGGGCAAAGCGCTTGCAGTAAAACCTTTAACCGGTCAGTTTGAGCAAAAATGGAATGCGCAGATATTGCAGGAGCAGGGGTTGGCGCATGTCCTTAAGCGAATCGACAGTGTATCAATTGATAGCTGGTTAACCCAACGTAATCCGCAACGGCTATATTGGCCTAATGTTGCAGATGAACTAGCGCAGTGGATATCTAAGGGCGCTCAGCAGCCTGTTGCAGAACTGAGTGAAGGGTTGTGGTCCAGAAACGAAAAAACCGCCGTATAGGCGGTTCTCTCTAAATGTGGCTCCCCAGGTTGGATTCGAACCAACGACACATGGATTAACAGTCCACCGCTCTAACCAACTGAGCTACTGGGGAATTGAAAAAGTTGGATGTTGCTTGGCTCCCCAGGTTGGATTCGAACCAACGACACATGGATTAACAGTCCACCGCTCTAACCAACTGAGCTACTGGGGAACAACATTCAACGGCTGCGAATATTAAAGCTCATACGCAGGGGTGTCAACTATTCTACGAAGGTTTTTAAAGGAAAAAGGTCTGGTTGTCGAAAAAGTCAGCAAAATAGCGTTTTTAATCATATCAGCGCTAAAACAGGCGCCAATCGTTATTGATGACAATGTCAAGTGAGTGAAAAATATTTGGCTATAACATAAGTTCTATGTCTATAGCCGATCTCATTATCCACAGATATCTGAATGTCCCAGTAGATAACGGCTACATGATCTTATCCACGGAATCTGTGGATAACCTTGTGTCTAACTCTGTTAAGTTGTAAGAGTGGTGCGGGTTTTGAGGCATTTTCAGGTCTGGTTAAAAAATAACGCAGTAATTTAATTACTATAAAATACAATATGTTACGTTATTTTGATGAATAAACACTCATGTTGATGATTCCGTCACCAACCAATGCCTGAAGAATCAGCAACTTGTGTATTTCTTAGTGAATTTGACTAAAAAACGCGCCAAAAAATCTTTCTGAAAATAGGTTGATCGGGCTTGACTTTAATTAAATTGATCAGGATCTAATTGACTTTATTTGAGATGGGCTTTTAGTAATTTGTAATAAAACCATAAAAATAGAAAAGGGCAATATTGGCGTGATTTAAGCTGGAATGACTGTTCAATTAATAGGGTTTTGGCGCTCATTCAGGAAAATGGCGCCAAAACGTGTATTTTATAAACTTTCTGAGAAGTCTTTAATTCTCTTAACCGCTTCTTTTAATACATCCATGCTGGTCGCAAAGGACAGACGGCAATACCCATCGGTACCGAAAGCCGAGCCTGGCACTAAGGCTACGTTTGCTTCGGTGAGCAGTTTTTCGCAAAGTTCAACGTCACTGCTGACCTTAGCTTTAGCCATTAGTTCGTCAACCTGTGCGAACGCGTAGAAGGTGCCGTCACCGGGCACACAGTTAACGCCGTCGATGCTATTTAAGGCGTCTACCAGGTAGTCGTGACGCTCTTTAAATGCACTTACCATGGTATCAATGCAGCTCTGGTCACCATTTAATGCTGCCGCCGCCGCATACTGACTGATGCTGGTTGGGTTTGAAGTGCTTTGTGACTGCATTTTTTTCATGGCTGCAATAATAGGTTTAGGTCCGGCAGCATAACCGATGCGCCAGCCTGTCATTGCATAAGCTTTGGATACTCCGGTCAGAATAACGGTGCGATCTTTAAGATCCGGAGCCACCATAGGGAAGTTAGCAAAGGCGGAGTCACTCCAGAGGATATGTTCATACATATCGTCAGTGGCGATAAGTACTTTTGGATAGTCACGTAATACTTCAGCCAGAGCTTTCAGTTCGTCAGCCGTGTAGGCAGTTCCCGCTGGGTTAGACGGACTATTAATAAACATTAACCGGGTTTTATCGGTCAAGGCTTCGCGCAGTTGTTCTGGTGTGATCTTAAAGCGTTGATCAATGCCAGCTTTAACAATAACGGGCTTTGCACCAACCAGTTTGGTCATATCCGGATAAGAAACCCAATAAGGCGCGGGAATAATGACTTCATCACCCGGGTTTAACCAGGCACTGAGCAAATTAAAAATGCTGTGTTTGCCGCCGGCAGAGACAATAATTTCTTTGCGCTCGTAGCTTAGGTTATTGTCGCGTTCCAGCTTTTTAATGACCGCATCTTTTAGCTCGTCGATGCCATCGACCGCAGTGTATTTTGTTTTACCATCGCGAATCGCCTGAATAGCTGCTTCTTTAATAAAATCCGGTGTATCAAAATCTGGCTCGCCGACGCCCAGACCAATAACATCTTTGCCTTGTTGGCGTAATTCATTGGCTTTTTGAGTAACCGCCAGAGTCGGCGATGGTTGAATCGCATTGATACGATCAGAGAGTTGATAATCCACGTTCAGATCCTGTTTTTCGCAAGGGGTGAAATGCCCATTACTATACGGATAGCAATGGCTAAAGTCTATTCTCCGTAGCCACAAAGCGCAGTCTCATGTACACTATTCGGCTATCGAACTGAGGAGGGATTGAATGGCAGCTGCCGACGCATCAAGAAGTCTTATCAGCGCGCCGGTAGGACAAAAACTCTGGGAAATGACCTGGCCGGTTATTTTCGGTGTGGCCACTCTAATTAGTTTCAATGTTGTCGATACCTTCTTTATCAGTATGCTCGGAACAGACCCTCTTGCGGCTGTCAGCTTTACCTTTCCCGTTACTTTCACCGTTATAAGCCTGGCCATAGGTTTAGGTATAGGCACTTCTGCCGTCATTGCCCGTAAATACGGCTCAGACAGGCCGGAAGAGGCTCATTTTGACGGTTTTTCTGCGCTCTCCGTATCCGCCATATTAGTTGCTGCGTTGGCACTCTTTGGCTATCTGCTGATGGACCCGGTTTTCAGTTTATTGCAGGCACAGGAACGGCTAATGCCGTTGATACGGGAGTATATGACGCTCTGGTATCTGGGCTGCGTGATGTTGGTTACGCCTATGGTTGGGAATGCGGTTCTGCGAGCCGCCGGTGACACACGAACACCATCGCTTATTATGGCTTCCGGCGGCTTAGCTAACGCGATTTTTGATCCTATTTTAATTTTTGGGCTGGGGCCTATTCCTGCCATGGGGATCCAGGGCGCAGCACTGGCGAGTGTCATCTCTTGGTTCAGCGGTGTTTTTTTAGTCTTCTGGTTGTTGCGCCGGAATAAACTGGTGTCTTCAAAACCGCCGGGCGGCAGATTGTTTATTGATGCCTGGATAAAGTCCGCCAGAGGTATTTTAAAAATAGGTATGCCGGCAGCCAGCGCCAATATGCTGACACCATTAGCTATGTCAGTGATGACTGCTATTGTCGCATCTTATGGTGCACCGGCCGTAGCAGCGTTCGGTGTCGGTTCCCGACTGGAGTCACTGGCCAGCGTCATTATACTGGCGTTGTCTATGTCACTGCCGCCATTAATTAGTCAGAATTACGGTGCAGATCGTATTGATCGGGTGAAAGAAGCCTACCGGACAGCGTTAAAAGCGGTGTTGGCCATTCAGGCGGTCATTTATTTACTGATGCTGGTAACCGCACACTGGATAGCTCAGGTATTTGCTGAAGAGCAAGCGGTTGCCGACATTGTTAAGCTCTTTATTTATATCATGCCTTTGGGTTACGGGTTGCAGGGTATTATTATACTGACCAATTCCAGCTTTAATGCTGTGCACCGGCCAATGAACGCGTTGTGGTTAAGTATCATTCGCTTATTTGTTTTATTCGTACCGCTCTCTTATTTGGGGAGTGTACTCGCTGATTTAACTGGTTTATTCATTGGCGGTGTGGTCGCTAATCTGTTTACCGCTGTTATTGCGTATTGGTGGTTTTCACGCGAGTTGAGGAGAGAACGTGGCTAAAAAATTTGAACTGGTTTCTAAATACAAGCCGGCGGGTGACCAGCCCAAAGCCATTGAGTCGCTGCTCGATAATCTGGACGCCGGTTTGGCGCATCAGGTGCTTTTGGGCGTAACAGGTTCAGGTAAAACCTTTACCATGGCGAACGTAATTGAACGCTCGCAGCGTCCTACGTTAATACTGGCACACAATAAAACCCTGGCGGCTCAGCTTTATGGTGAGATGAAAGAGTATTTCCCCAATAACGCGGTAGAATATTTTGTCTCTTACTATGACTACTATCAGCCCGAAGCTTACGTGCCGACAACCGATACGTTCATTGAGAAAGACGCCTCAATTAACGACCACATAGAGCAAATGCGTTTGTCAGCTACCAAGGCTCTGATGGAACGCCGTGACGTGGTTCTGGTTGCCTCGGTATCGGCTATTTACGGTCTGGGTGACCCTGAGTCTTACATGAAAATGATGCTGCATTTACGTCGTGGTGACATTATCGATCAACGTGATGTTCTGCGGCGTTTGGCTCAGTTGCAGTATAAGCGAAACGACGCAGCGTTCGAGCGCGGTACTTATCGGGTGCGTGGCGATGTGATTGATATATTTCCGGCCGAGTCAGAAGAAATAGCGGTGCGCCTGGAGCTGTTTGACAGCGAAGTAGATCGCATTAGCTTTTTCGAGCCTTTAACCGGACAGGTTACGGAAAAAGACGTTGCGCGCGCCACAATTTATCCGAAAACGCATTATGTCACGCCGCGAGAAGTGCTGGTCAAAGCCATTGAAAAGATAAAAGATGAGCTGAAAGATCGTCGCGATATTCTGCTTAAGCAAAATAAACTCATAGAAGAGCAGCGGATTAATCAACGGACTCAGTTTGATATTGAAATGATGCTGGAGCTTGGTTATTGCTCGGGCATTGAAAACTACTCACGTTATTTATCCGGTCGTGCACCGGGCGAGCCGCCGCCAACCTTAATGGACTATTTACCTGATGAGGCACTGCTGATTATTGATGAGTCGCACGTTACTGTCTCGCAGGTTGGTGCTATGTATAAAGGTGACCGATCGCGTAAAGAAAACCTGGTGGAATACGGTTTCCGTTTACCGTCAGCGCTGGATAACCGGCCGCTTAAATTTGATGAGTTTGAGGCTATAGCGCCACAAACCCTATATGTGTCAGCGACACCCGGCAAGTATGAATTAGAGCGCAGTGGTAATGAAGTGGTTGAGCAGGTTGTCAGGCCGACAGGGTTGATTGACCCGCAGATAGAAGTGCGTCCGGTTGCCACCCAGGTGGATGATTTAATGTCTGAAATACGCTTGCGGACAGAGGTCGGCGAGCGGGTTTTAGCGACAACGTTGACCAAAAAGATGTCGGAAGATTTAGCCGATTATCTGGATGAACATGGCATAAAAGTGCGTTACTTGCACTCGGACATTGACACCGTTGAACGTATGGAAATTATCCGTGACTTGCGTCTGGGTAAGTTTGATGTGTTGGTGGGTATTAACTTGCTGCGGGAAGGTCTGGATATGCCGGAAGTATCGCTGGTCGCGATATTAGATGCCGATAAAGAAGGCTTCCTGCGTTCCGATCGCTCGTTAATTCAGACGATTGGTCGTGCCGCACGTAATGTTAACGGCCGGGCTATTTTATACGCTGACCGTATTACCGGCTCAATGCAACGCGCGATGGATGAAACTGACCGTCGCCGCGAGAAGCAAATTGCTTACAACAAAGAGCACGGTATTACCCCACAAGGGCTGAATAAAGACATCACTGACGTAATGGACTTGGGACAGGGCTCAGCCAAAGCACGTCAGAGTAAGGCTGAAAAAGCGCTGGCTGAAGTGGCCTCCGGTTACGATGCCCGCACGGTAGTGGTTAAAGACGCGAAAGCCGTTATGAAAGAAATCGATGCCAAAGAGAAAGAGATGTATAAAGCGGCGCAGAACCTTGAGTTTGAACAAGCGGGTAAACTGCGCGATGAAGTTGCTGAACTGCGCGAACAGCTTAAACGAGCGGTTTAAAAGTAAATACCCTGCAACGAACAGGGTTATCGCTTTTATCAATTAGCTGCAATAATCCTAATCGGCAATAATTAGTAAAAGTCGAAGTGGGAGATTGTTATGAAAGACGCAGTAAAAACAGCATCATTTGGTATCATGCATTTTACCATCGCCTTTGGCGTAGTCTGGTTAATGACAGGCGACGTGGTGCTTGGTGGTGCCATTGCTCTGATTGAACCTTTAGTGAATACAGTAGGTTACTATTTCCATGAAAAAATCTGGCAGCGAGGCGACAAGCGCCGGGCAGCGATTGGTAGAGAGAGCACGATACCTGGATAAAGAGGGCCGGGCGAGTATCCCGCTCTCGCTCCTGCTGGTACTTCTATTTGAAATGCGTGGTTATGTCGCCGCCATCATATCTCTGACCTTTTCTGAAGACCGAACTCGATTATTGAAACTCTTCTACACCAGTTCAGAGCAATTTGGCCTGATGCTGCTGATAGGGCTGCCTGCTTTAATTGTTTTGCTGGCAACCACCTTTGTCGGCGAAGACAAACCTAACTGGGCAAATAGATTAATGCGTTTTGCGCAACCTCTGTTATTACTTTCTTTGGTTTTTGATGCGATACTTATTTCCTGGTTATTCATTGAACAGCATGGTGCTTTTTCATTTGGACGAGCCGCAATTGTTTTTAGTTGGTTTATTTGTGCTTGGTATTTAATAAAGTCCAGACATTGGCGCTTTTATCGACAGCATCTGATTAATATAGAATAACCATAGTAAAGGTAGTTGATTTTTAAGGTTTAACGTTCTCTCTCAGCCCGATTTTATTTCGAAGCTCGTCAAATATCTGGCTGACTTTGGGGCTGGCTACTCCAGCGTTACTCGGTTGGCCTATTACCTCATTGATAAGATAAAACTGAACAGCGACTGTCTTAACTTGTCTGGCCGGTTAAGTAATACCACTTACCGTCTTCGAAAATAAAATCAGATTTTTCTTCCATAAAAGCAATATCATCCCCGTTACGATAAAATGCGCGGAAATGCACCTGTCCTTTATTCTGATCTACGCTGGAGGAAATAACTTGCAGTTTAAGCCAGTTTGGTGAGTCGCTTAAATCGAGAAATGCGGGGCGGTAGCTGCTATGCCATGTCGCTTCTAAGTAGCCTGCTAAGCGTCCGACAAAGGCACTGTACCGTGAACGCATTAAGGCTTCAGGTGATGACGCAAGCGATTCTCCATTATGATATGGATAGCAACAATTTTGATAGGTTTTATCGAAGCCGCAAGGGCAGGGTTCAGATAGTTTCATAGCGCGAACTTTACCAGCACGCGCGCTGATTTCAACTGCAATTTTTAATCTATTTTGCCAGAATGATTTTTGCCCAGACCACCACTTATTGTCAGCTGCAGGGCATCGGCAGGTTTCATAGTCAGTGACTCAATACAATCCGCCGGCACAATGACCATATAGCCGCCGACGTTATAACTCATGGGCAAAAATACCGCCACCTGGTCGCCTTCCATCAATTCCGACAGGCGGTCACCCTTAATACCGCTTTTCTTGGTGACAATACCAATAAGCCGCAGTTTGCTGCCAGGCAGTGTGACTAATACAACAGATTCTTCAGCGAAGTTTTTGCCTGACATCATTTCAAAGATATCGTTAATGGTACCGTAAAGACTGCGCAGCAGTGGTAGCCGGTTGATGAGCTTTCCGGGAAGTTGCCAGAGAGAATCAATGAAATTCCAGCGGGAGCTAAAACCAATAAGCAGGGCTATACCTAAAAAGCTGATAAAGGCGAGCCCCGGAAAATATGAAGATTTCCCCAGTAAGGTTATCCATATTGGTTTAAGCCAGGTTTCGATGGTAACTAACAGCCATTGCAGTAACGCAAAGGTCACAACAATGGGCAGTAAAATGGCTAACCCTTTAAACAGATACTGCAAAGTTCGTTTCATTATCTAAAAAGCCTTTTGGCACAGAGTTAGCCGCATTGTGAAACGAATAAATCAATCGGACAAGTAATATTCTATGGTGGATACAACCCGCACATTTTTCAGGTGAGGATTGTGTCGGTCGCGAGCACTGATACTAAACTGCCCCTGACGCGCCTGTTTGATTTTTCCCAGTTGAGAGTTTGAGTCTGTAGCGAATTTTTCTGCGACTTCCCGGGCTTTTTTTGTGGCCTCTTCTATCATTTCAGGCTTTACTTCATTCAGCCGGGTAAACAAGTATTCCGGTTGCGCCTGATAATCGTCGCTGCTGAGGACAATACCTTCCTTACCCAAGTCAGCAAGGTCACCCATAACGCGGCGAACCTGCTCAACCTTATTGGAGTAGACCGTAATGGCCTGTGTGGCGGTATAACGAAATTCTGCCGGTTGAGATGAACCGTAACGTTGGGCCGATTTATCGGTAATCGAAGGCGCTGACGAGGATATTTCGTCCTGCTCAATGCCTTTTTCCCGTAAGAAGGCGATGACCTTTTTATTGGAGGTCTCCATGGTTTCATAAATTTCTGATAAGTCGTTGCTGGCTGCGGTAAATTGAATAGGCCAGATAATTGTGTCGGCGAGGTACTCGCGTTCAGACAACCCCTTGACGGTCACGCTACGCTCCATCGATTTATGCTCAAGCACGGCATTTGAGCCGATGATGCCAATAACTATAAAGCTAATGATTAGCGAGATGCCTAATATCAGAGTATTTTTGGTTGAGCTCATCAAAATCCCCAGAGTTGTTTGAAAAAATGGCTTGCGATATCGCGTTGTCGTATAACTATGCACTTTTCTACTTATAGGTGACAGGCGGTAATTGATCCAGTGAAAATTTGACCCCGCTGCCGTTAAGCAGCAGGGTGGAAGGACAGTTTAGCGAATTAAAATGAATAACGGACCGTAGCGCTTAGGCTATCAACATCCAGATCCTGAGCTTCTCTATGGGTTTCATAGCCAAGACCGACAGAGACGTTTTTCGTAACGTGATAGAAAGCGGAAAGGTTAAAGCGAATAAGTTCTTCGTCAAACGCTACATAATCGAGTTTCGCGTCAACTTCAACGCTCGGAGTCAGCATAGAACGAAGTCCAATACCGACACCCCAGGTTTTGTCAGAAATCGATCCTGGCAGGCCTGGAACTGAGGAGTCTCTCTCAACACGCTCAAAAGACGCCGTCGCGTATAAATCTGTCGTTTCCGTTAAGTGTTTGTACGAGCCAATACCTGCGGACAGAAAGTCGATATCTAAATCGAAACCTGAGTCATCATTGGAGACAGAGTCGAAATCTGAAAATACGAAAAGGTTATCTAAAACGACCAGATCCGGGTTAATAGCGGCCGAACCGCCGACTCTAAATCCGTCAAAAGAAAGATCACCAGCTCCATCAACGCCAACATCGGTATCAAGATAAGACGCATCAACTTTATTCCAGTTAGGGGTCTCAGCTAGAACAGCGCCAGGTAAGGTCAGCATTGCCAATGCAATTACAGTTTTTCTCATAAATCGCTCCTTGGTTGAGAAAAGCGGGCAATATACCTTTAATAGCTAAGTGCTTCAATTTGTTTATATTTAACCTATCTGAAGATTGACCGACGTCTAATCGCCGACGCTGTAGGACAGGATTCGTGACAAATGACTGTAAGGCAGTTGGGTTTGTTCGTGCCAGCGGTTGAATGCGCTCTGGGCTTGTTTCAGTCCCTTTTGACTGGTGGGGGAAGCGTCTATTAGCTTGTAGTTGGTCAACGCGGTGACAACGTCATTAGAAAGAATAAAACCATCCCAGCCAAGCTCGCGCAAAACATACTGTGGGGTAACGCCGCCTAAGCGTGAACCGTTCTTTTTAAGATAATGCAGCAACTCCGCTTGCTGGCTCGGTGGCCATTGAGCCAGAAACTGACCAAAACAGCCGTACTCTTCAGATACTTCCACAATCATGCGTGCGTTAGCGGGCACGGTATTTATCTTTTGCTGGTTGCGGACAATACGTTCATCTTTGGATAGTTCTTCTAAGACTTCTGGTGGCACTTGTTGCCAGTAGAGAGGTACAAAGCCTTTAAAGGCATCTTCAAAGCCCGGCCACTTCGCTTCAATAATACGCCAGACAAAACCGGCGCGGAAAATACAACGGGTGATGGTTGATAAAATGACCCGGTCATCCAGCTGTTTCAGCTCGCTTACAGGCGTTATTTTGGGCATGCGTGCGAGCACAGCGCTTTCGCCGCCTTTACGCTGGCAGGCTCTGTCAAAGAAACGGGAAAAGTCGGTTGTTATATCGGTCATTGTCTTCCTGCTTTTTAATCTAGCATCCAGTCTGCAATGGCGCGGCAATGAAGTTCGGTGGTATCGAAAAGTGGCAGGGCAGAATGTTCCTGCTGAACCAGTAAACCAATTTCAGTGCAGCCTAAAATAACGCTTTGTGCCCCTTGCGCTGCCAGGTCTTCAATAATTCTTAGGTATTGTTTGCGCGCATTATCAGTAAACTGGCCATGACACAGTTCTTTAAAAATAATGCTGTCGACTGTATTACCGTCACTTTCCCCGGGTATCAGCACCTTAATGTTTTGCTGCTCAAGACGATCTTTATAAAAAGGTTGCTGCATGGTGAAACGTGTACCCAGTAACCCGGCCTGGTTGACGTTGTTTTGTTTAAGATGGTCCGCAACAGCGTCGACAATGTGCAGTAAGGGCAGTTTAACGGCATCTTCCACTTGTGGAGCCACTTTATGCATTGTATTTGTCGCTATAACAATGCATTCGGCACCCGCGGACTCAAGTTGTCTGGCCTTACCGATAAGAGCCCGCGCCGCTGCGTCCCAGTCGCCCTGACTTTGCATTTTTTCAATAGGCGCAAAGTCAACGCTGGCAAGCAGGAGCTCTGCGCTGTGCAGACCACCAAGTCGTTCATTCACTAGCTGGTTCAAACGCTTATAATAAGTACTGGTTGATTCCCAGCTCATACCACCAATAACGCCGACTGTTTTCATGAAGGATCTCCGCAATAGGCTTTTAAATACAGCCTACCGCAGTTCTCCTATTAAGTTAATTCCAGGGTTAACTTTACCTCACGCGTTTGAATACTGTTCGTTTAGTCAAATGAACGAGACTTAAGGATCTCCGGTTTTAAGAAAGGTTTCTCACCGGTGTTGTCATGGTCACCCAAGACTTTTCCGTTTATCTCTTGTCCGTATAAAGACCATTGATAAAAATTCTTATATTTTTCTCTGGTCTCTTGTATATCGCCTGTGTAACGAGGGTCCTGTGGACGTTCGTGTGCGTTGATGAAATACGCGACATTCCAGGCTTCTTTATGACTTAAGCGGCCAGGTTGGCCTAATGGCATATTGTTCTGAATAAATGACGCTGCGGTAAATACTCGAGTCATACCTGCGCCCCAGTTATATGAACCGTCGCCCCATAAAGATGGGAAAACAACATCACCGTCGACTGTTTTGCCTTGGCCATTTTGGCCGTGACAGACCGCACAGTTTTCCTCATAGACTTTTTTACCTGCATCGAAGCTAATATCCTCAGGCATTTGCTTTCCTAAGTGGTTAAAACCTCGTCCGGCAATATTGCTATCGTATACTTTTGCGCCTTTAGCCATGTACTGATGATAGGCAACCATCGCCAGCATGTCGTCACTGCCATACTCAGGCGGCTTACCATTCATAGAAAAGGAAAAGCAGCCGGCGATACGTTCTTCCAGCGAGTTAACATGTTGGTTTTTACCGCGAAAGTCAGGCAGCGTGGTTGCTGCAGGCCAAACCGGACCCGCCCAGGGCTTACGACCTTCCCCCATGTGACACGACTTACAGTCCATATCATTAAATACATACTTACCGCGATATTGCTGTGTATTCATGAACATGTCGCGACCTTTTAGAATAACTTTCCGAAGTTCTCTATGAAGGTTTGGGTCGTTCTCAATATCGCTTAGTGTCGGTGCTTTATGAACATATTTCCCTTCGTCGAAATCAGGTAATTTTACCTCGCCCGGTGACTGTGACTGCGCGATAGCAAGGCCGGCAATAGAAATTCCAATTAAAGATAAAGTTACTTTTAGTGAAGTATCCATAGTTGAACTCCTATTCTGCAGCTGGTATTGAAGCAAGATAAGCTGAAACCGCTTCGATTTGTTCATCGTTTAGCCGCTTCGCCACAGCTTCCATAAGCTGAACTTTATCCGTTTTACGGTCGCCGTTTTTCCAGCCATTAATTTGTTGCTTGATGTAGCTGGCATGCTGACCCGCTATGCCCGGAAAGTTTTCATCAACGCCTTGGTTATTAGGACCATGGCAACTGCTGCACGGGGGGATGTATTCATCCCAGTTGCCAATATTGACCAAACTCTCGCCTTGCTCCAAAAGCTCGGCATTAGCATTACTTGCGGTGCTCGCTGGTTTATCCAGACTCGCGTAATAAGCTGCGATATCCTGCAGTTGTTGGTCATCGAAGTTGTCTATATTCATGGACATGACCGCATTTTTTCGATCACCCGTCTGGTAAGCTCTTAACTGTCGGTATAGGTATTGCTCATTCATTCCGGCAATGTATGGGAATGCACCGGCTGCATTACCTTCGCCATTAGGCCCGTGACATGCCATGCAGGGAGCACCGCTACCATCACCTTTTGTTGATAATTGCTGACCTGATTCAGGATTTCCTTGAGCTGAGGCGTCAAAAGAGGCTCCAAAAAGTAGAGCCGCTATTCCACAAATTATTGCTAATCCTTGTTTCTTAATCATAGTAATACCCTATATTTAATGACGATTATAATAGTCATTATAGTAGTAGATAATTTATTATAGCCATATTAATTGTGAGGTTATTGAAGAAGGGTTAACTATGAGACTTTCGAAGCTTGCGATTGCATTACTTTCGGGAGGTTTTTGGATTGCTTCTGCACAAGCGGAAACGAGACTTTCGAGCCAGCTGTTCATTAATGCAAGTAATATTCAACAGCAAAACCTGGACTTAGAGGCAGAAGGCTGGGAACTGGATTTAAAACGTTTTTATTTCGACGTTAACCATAAGTTCAATGAAAAATGGAGCGCACTAGTGACGACTGACGTTCAGTGGCGCCGCCAAAGCGATCCGACCGACGTTTGGTTCCGCCATGCTTATATTCAACGTACGCTACCTGACGGACAGCTTCTGCAAATAGGTGTAGCACCATTGCCCTGGATTGATTATATTGCCCGCAAAGTGGGTTACCGCTATGTCGACCCAAGCCTGACGCCAATGAATCAGTTTGCGGGACCTACAGATTTGGGTGTTCATTATCAGGCAAACGGGAAGAGCTTCAGCTATGCGGTCTCAGTGGTGAGCGGTGGCGGCTTTAAAAAGCCGCGCATTGGTGATTCCGCCGATGCAGAAGCTTATGCGGCGTGGCATATCACACCAGCGTTAGATATTGCGCTGGGGGCTTACCGCGGTACACGAACTCAGGATAAGGACGATGCGCCTAAAATAAATACAGCAGAAAGGTTCAATGCATCGATAAATTATCAAGTAAAAGACATTCGACTAGGCGTTGAATACGTACATAACAATAACTGGGGACAGGTGGCTACACTTGTCGAAGACGCCAAAAGTGGCTGGGGAAGTTGGGCTAGTTATCGGTATCAGCCTCAGTATTCTGTTTTCGTCCGATACGATAGGACGAACCCCAGCCGTCAGCTTAATCCTGCTTACGAGAAAAATTACCTTCAAATAGGATGGGACTGGAAAGTTGCGCCTTACGTTACCGTCGCTTTAGTTGCTAAACAGGTTGAAGAAAGTAGTAAGGAATTTGAGCGTGACTCCTATGAATTTGGTTTGTGGAGTATGTGGAACTTTTAAATACCTGCCTTAAGTTAGAGCAAACCTTTTGTTTTAAAATAAAATTATAGATTTTCTTACTCCTGCCTAAAAGGTGTTGATTAAAAATTAAACTTATTTTAATTGAGCGTTCAATTAGTTAAGTTTGATTTTAATTGAACGATCAATTAACCTTAACGCCGTTGTCACATTAGACTCATATATTAAGGAACTTCACTACAACAAAAGAAATGGGAACTTTTATGAAAACTTATGTGCCTATGAAGCAAAGTTTAATTGCACTCTCTGTACTATCAGCATTATCTGCTACCTCTCTGCCAGCAATGGCGCAGGACAACCAAAATCAGAAAGCAGAAGAAAAAGAACAGATGGAAGCCATTGTCGTTACAGGCCGCAGTGTCTCATACGCCAATAACGCAGCTTCTGCTGAAATGAAAAAGCAACAAACTCCAATGACCAGCGCTCTGGCAATGGTTGATAACCTGCCTGGTGTGTTGGTTAACGAAGGTGACCCCTTTGGCTCTGATGAATGGTCAACCAGTATTTCGATTCGCGGTTTTCAATTAGATTTGGAATCTCAGCAAATTGGCATGACTGTAGACGGTATCTCTAATGGTAATTCAAATTACGGCGGTGGTACCAAAGCCAGCCGTTATATTGATACTGAAAACTTGCGCGGTACTGAAGTTTCTCAAGGAACGTCAGACATCAGTTCACGTTCAAATGAGGCTCTGGGCGGCACTCTGAACTTTACAACCATTCGCCCAGCCTATGAAGAACAGTTTACTGTCAGTACAACCATTGGTGAACATAACGCACAAAAACTTTATGCGCGTTACGATACCGGCGAAATTGCAAAAGACACTTTTGCCTGGTTCTCTTTGTCGAGCCAACAAAACGATGACTATATGGACGGCTCTGCGACTAATACCCGTGATCACGCAGAAGGAAAAATTATTAGTCGTCTGGGTGATGTCGACTTAACTGGTTATTTCAGTTATGACGATGCGCAAGAATATACCTACCAGCGGGTTTATGGGCTAGAGCAGTATGAACAGAACTCTAATTGGGATGGCTTAACTGAGAACTGGACTGGTATCCCTCATCAGGATCAAGTATGGCGTCAAGGCTGGGTCACTGAGCGTGAGAATCTATTTGGTTACTTGAAAGCTGATTTTATGCTGGGTCAAGTCGATGTCAGTACCAATGTTTATTACCATGAGAATGAAGGAACAGGGAAATGGCTGCCGCCTTATGTAGTTGATGTTACTGAGGACGGAACAGGAAACCCGCATTCTGAGCTTGATGCTTCCACGACTGCTTACGCTGGTTCGCAAAATGGTAAGATTCATTTCGTTAATAGAAACGGCGAGTCTTTGTCGCCTAAACCAGGCTGTGAAAGTTCTTTGAGCTTCCCTTATAGCAATGATGATCCAGCGCTTGATCCGGGGTGCTATGAGCAAGGAGCAATGGCGGTTAGTTCACAACGTCACTCACACTACGAGAAGCAGCGTTATGGTGTGAATGCAGACTTTGTTTGGGATACCACAATTGCCGGTATGGCGAACACATTGCGAGGTGGTTTCTGGTACGAAGACTATCAGCGTGATGAATACCGTGATTTTCATAAAACGATTGATGCCTCTGTTAGCGCCAGAATCGAAAGCAACCCATATTGGGTGCAGTACAGCCGGGAATTTCCAGTAGAAACTTTAATGTACTATATTGAAGACGAACTGGATGCAGGCTTTGCCAAGTTCCGCCTTGGTGCTAAAAAATTCGATGTTGAAGTATCAAAAGAAGATCAGTTTAATCCAGAAAATAACCTCGAGGTGTCTTCTGACTCAGACGCACTGCTATCAGCTGGTTTTGTAGCACCTTTGCCCGTTAGAGGTTTAGAACTTTTCGGTGGGTATGCAGAGAACTTCGCAGCTATTAAGGATTCTGTCTTAGAAGAACCGGACCGCGATGTTAGCTCAATTGAACCAGAAACCGCCGATAATATTGATTTAGGTTTGCGCTATTCAACTCCCGGCTTTAACGCCAGTTTAACCTACTATGATATTACTTTTGAAAACCGTATTACCTTTATTAGTGTTGAAGACGCTGATGGTATCGATTATTTAGAAGAAGCAGCTGGAAGCTATGTTAATACGGGTGGCGTTGAGTCAAGCGGTATTGAAGCTTCACTGGATTACAACATCAGTAATAACTGGGGCGTTTACGTGTCTTACACAAAAAATGACTCTACTTATGAAGATGAAGAGTTCCGCGGTAACACCGTACTGGGAAGTGCTCAGGACATGGCAGTTGTTAGTTTTGATTACACGAAAGAAGACTTCTATGCCGGCCTTAGCACCAAGTATGTTGGTGAGCGCTATTTAGACCAGGCAAATACTCAGGAGACTGATTCTTATGTCGTGAGTGATTTCTACATTGGTAAGACACTTTACTCCGATAATGACGGCGCAATTGACAGTTTAGAGCTTAGTTTTACTATCAATAATGTCTTTGATGAAGAGTATCTTGGTACTATCGCTCCGGGAGCGGGCTGGATTGGCGCGCCACGTACCGCAGCACTTAATGCCAAATTGATATTTTAAGAAACCCGGAAGGTCACATGCGGTAATTACCGCATGTGACCTTTTTATTTTAGGGCGAGAATAGGTCTTAATAAATAATGTATAAATTAATTGCACTATCTGGATTGCTACTTAGTAGCTCAGTTTTTGCTGAGGTACCCAGTCGAATTTTATTCGGCTCATGTTCGCATCAAGACAAAGAAATGCCCATATTTAAGAGTATTATTCAGGATCAACCGGAAGTTTTTGTTTTTCTTGGTGATAACGTATACGGCGATACTGAAGATATGTCTGAACTCAAGCAGAAATATAAAAAGCTGGGCGCGAATTCTGGTTTTAAAAACTTGAAAGAACAGGCTGAGTTGATTGCTATTTGGGACGATCATGATTACGGCGCTAACGACGCGGGAAAAAACTATCCTGAAAAAGAAGCGTCCCGCCAAATCATGCTGGACTTTTGGGAAGAACCTGAAAATTCACCCAGGCGGACTCGTGAACACGGCATATATACTTCTTATACCTATGGTGAAGGAGAAGAAAGTATTCACGTTATTTTGCCTGACTTGCGCTGGAACCGAGACGACATCGCTCATGTAACCCGGTCTGAATATTCAAATGAGCGCGCTCCCAAAAATATGGGGCCATACATTCCCGATGACACTAACAGTGCGACTATGATCGGCGAAAAACAATGGGAGTGGCTAGAAAAAGAACTGCAAAAGCCAGGCAGAATAAAAGTGATTGGCTCAAGCCTTCAGCTTCTGGCAGACTTTACGGGTTGGGAGTCTTGGGCTAACTTCCCGGCAGATCGTCAACGCTTGTTTGATTTGATAAAAAAACACGAAGTAAACGGTGTTATTTTAATTAGCGGAGACACACACTGGGGTGAGGTCAGTTATTACGATGAAAATTTAGATTACCCTTTATGGGAAGTAACCTCCTCCGGTCTAACCCAGGAATGGAAAAACGTCAGCCCGAATAAGCACCGAGTTGGTCAGCCAATAAGTACCGTAAACTATGGCGCGCTAGATGTGGACTGGGAGAAACAAGACCCCGTCATAACATTAGGGCTCTACGACGAAACGGGCGATGTAGTCAATGAACATCGTTTTAGGCTCTCAACGTTGGAACCTTACGACTAAACTTAAACTATGTGAGAAAGCTATGCCGAAAGTAGGAATGGAATCGATGCGTCGTCAACAACTTATCGATGCCACAATCAATGTCGTTGCTGATGTTGGTTTAAAAGGAGCGACAATTAATTTAATAGCACGTCGCGCTGGAATGTCGTCAGGTATTATCAGTCATTATTTTGGTGGTAAGCAGGCATTAATAGAAGCTTCGGTTCGGTATTTGCTTTCTCAGTTAAAAATGGAGAATTCGCCGGATAATCCTTATGACCGGCTGATGAAAATAGTGGATTTAAACTTTTCCGATGTACAACAGGCTGATCCCAGCACAAAAACATGGCTAAGTTTTTGGGGACAGTCAATGCATGATACGGATCTCTATCGGCTACAGGAGCTGAACAAGCGTCGGCTCGTTAGTAATTTACGTTATAGCTATAAACAATTACTGGATACTGAAAGCGCAAAGGAAGCCGCCGAAGTTACAGCCGCATTAATTGATGGATTCTGGTTGCGCTGTGCCTTGAGCAGGGCCAACTCGGAAAAGTTCAGATTGGCAAAGAAGTACTGTAAAAAATATATTAATGGCGTGCTTGAACAGCATGGCGTTAATTGAAATAAGCCTAAATTATTAAGGAGCTACCATTGTCTTCAACATTACTTAAAAACTTCATTCATGGCCGCTATGTCGACGACAGTGGCAATAACTGCTTCGATGTAATTAATCCGGCTACAGGAAAGGCTATTTATGCGGTTGAATCTGCTGGTGAGTCTCTGCTTGAAGATACACTTTCAAGCGCCCAAAAAGGTTTTGAAGTTTGGTCCAAAACGCCTGCTATTGAGCGCGCCCGCGTGTTGCAGCGAGCGGCTGCTATTTTGCGAGAGCGCAATGACGAACTGGCAGAACTCGAGGTTTTGGACACAGGTAAACCATGGCAGGAAGCTGTAGAAGTAGACGTTCAGACAGGCTCTGACGCGATTGAATATTTTGGGAACTTGTGTCCGTCCATGATGGGTGAACAGCAAAGTGTCGGCAACGACTTTTTTTACACTCGGCATGAACCATTGGGCGTCTGTTTTGGTATCGGCGCCTGGAACTACCCGTTACAGATAGCCTGCTGGAAAGCTGCGGCAGCTCTTGCTGCAGGTAACAGTATGATTTTCAAGCCTTCCGAGGAAACTCCACGTGGCGCAGCTATGCTGGCGGAAATCTTTATCGAGGCTGGTGTACCGGAGGGCGTATTCAATGTTGTGCATGGCGACGGTGTGGTTGGCAATTACCTGGTTCAGCACCCCGCAATTGCAAAAGTATCATTAACTGGGGAAGTCGGTACTGGCAAGAAAGTGATGGCTGCTGCAGCGGGCACACTGAAAAGTGTCACTATGGAGCTGGGCGGCAAGTCTCCTCTTATTGTTTTTGATGATGCTGATATTGATGAAGCCGTTACAGGTGCCATGATGGGAAACTTCTATACTCAGGGAGAAGTTTGTACCAACGGAACACGAGTATTCGTCCATAAAAACTGCTATGAAACTTTCATGGAACGCCTGCTAGAGCGCACGAAAAATAATATCGTGGTCGGTGACCCGATGGATCCGAACACGAATGTTGGTGCTCTTATTTCCGAAAGCCACTTGCATAAAGTGATGTCATATATTGACTCTGGCAAAGAAGAAGGCGCCACTTTGGCATTTGGCGGAGAGCGCCAGACACCCAAAGGTTGTGAAGGTGGGTATTTTGTTGAGCCGACAATATTTACAGGCTGTACAGACGATATGCGCATCGCGAAAGAAGAAATTTTTGGCCCGGTAATGTCCGTAATGACATTTGAAACTGAAGAAGAAGTAATTCAGCGAGCTAATAATACAGACTATGGCCTGGCGGCAGGAATTTTCTCTCAAAATCTACGTCGCGCTCACCGTGTTATAGCGCAATTGGAAGCCGGTATTTGCTGGATAAATGCCTACGCCAATTCCCCGGTAGAGATGCCTGTGGGTGGTTATAAGCAGTCTGGTATTGGCCGTGAAAACGGTGTTGAAGCACTTAAATCCTATACTCAGACTAAGTCTATTTATGTTGGTATGGATAAACTTGAAGGTCCTTTCTAATGGCAGCGAATGAAACCTTTGATTATATCATTGTGGGCGCTGGATCGGCGGGATGCGTACTGGCAAACCGTCTAACAGAAGACTCTGAAGTTTCAGTTCTATTGCTTGAAACCGGGGGCTCGGATAAAAGTATTTTTATTCAAATGCCGACAGCGCTCTCTATTCCAATGAATACAAAAAAGTACGCCTGGCAATTTCACACAGAGCCAGAACCATTCTTAAATAATCGTGAGATGCACTGTCCGCGCGGCAAGGTGCTGGGTGGATCTTCTTCGATAAACGGTATGGTATATGTTAGAGGGCACGCCCGCGATTTTGATGAGTGGCAAGATCTCGGCGCTGAGGGCTGGGACTACCAACATTGCCTACCTTATTTTAAGAAAGCTGAAGACTGGGCTTTTAACGCTGATGATTATCGCTCCAAAGGTGGACCTTTAGCGGTCAATAACGGCAATAATATGCACAACCCTCTTTATGGAGCTTTTGTGGAAGCCGGAATAGATGCTGGTTACATGGAAACCAGCGATTATAACGGTTTTCAGCAAGAAGGCTTTGGTGCAATGCACATGACCGTGAAAAAAGGTGTCAGGTGGTCGACCGCTAATGCGTATTTAAAGCCAGCAATGCAACGATCAAATCTGACAGTAAAAACTGGCGTCCAGGTCAGTAAAGTTTTGCTAGAGGACAAACGGGCTATTGGTGTTGAGCTCTATGAAAAAAATGATCCTATACGTTTTTTCGCCGGTAAAGAGGTACTTTTAAGTGCCGGTTCCATTGGTTCTCCGCATATTTTGCAGCTTTCAGGTATTGGCAATCGTGAAACTTTATCGGCGGCAGGAATTGAAACACGCCACCACTTGCCCGGAGTTGGCGAAAACTTACAGGATCATCTGGAGTTTTATTTTCAGTACGAGTGCAAGAAACCCCTGACTCTGAATAGTAAATTAGGTCCCTTGAGCAAGTTAGCTATTGGCGTGCGCTGGCTTCTATTTAAAACTGGGCTGGGTGCAACCAATCACTTTGAATCCTGCGGTTTTATCCGTTCAAAAGAAGGGGTTGAGTGGCCTGATCTCCAGTATCATTTTCTACCGGCCGCAATTCGTTACGATGGAAAATCTGCATTTGATGGTCACGGTTTCCAGCTTCATATTGGTCATAACAAACCCAAAAGTAGAGGCTGGGTCAAAGTGAAAAGCTCTGATCCTTTCACTCCACCCAGAATACAGTTTAACTATTTGCAGCATCAAGAGGACATAGAAGCTTTTCGAGCTTGTGTGCGCTTGTCGAGGGAAATTATCGCGCAGCCCGCAATGGATGAATACCGGGGTGAAGAAATTCAGCCGGGCAGAAGCGTCGCAACTGACGAGCAAATAGACCATTTTGTCCGTGATGCAGTTGAGAGCGCCTACCATCCGTGTGGAACCTGTCGCATGGGAAGCGCTGACGATAATATGGCCGTTATTGATCCTCAAATGCGTGTCCGTGGACTTGATAAACTGAGAGTGATTGATTCATCCGTATTCCCCACTATTCCAAACGGTAACTTAAATGCGCCTACTATCATGGTTGCGGAGCGAGCAGCCGATTTAATAAAGCAAAAGGAAATGCCTGCAGCGGACGTTGATGTCTACATCGCAGCCGATTGGAAGCAAAGCCAGAGACAAGGCGAAGGCAAACGGAGAACTTCATGTTAACCTTAGTCAGTGTCGGAATGCTGTTTTTTATGGCGATGGTCGTTTATATTTTAGTGCGCTGGGGGCGCCTTAAACTGAATGGGCGTTACCCCGTTTCAACACTGACCTTCATTGCTATTTTATTCACGTCGGGGCTTGATGTTGGATTAATCATGTTTCCGCTGACTGAGTTTCCTTCCTACGCAGACACTGCCAAAAACACGGAGTATGCCTTTGCCAATCCATTAGCGATAGAGTTTGGATTTTGGGGGTTTCTGATATGGGCGATTTACTTTGTTACGTGTTTCTACTTTTGTGCGATTGAACCTAAAGTTAAGTTTTTTGAAATTACTTGGGTAAAGTGGATTAATAATATTGTTATTATTGGCACCTGCGCTTTTACAGCGCACTTACTATTTGCCAATTTAAGCTGGTATTTACCCAGTATTTCCGTCGGTGAAGGCTTTCCCTGGTCATACGCCCTGATTGTTGGTGGAACAATTTTATTCGCCGTTTATTCCAGTACCGAAATTAAGTTTGTGAAAATTCTCAGCTTGTCTTCGGGAGGACTCTTTTTCGCGCTTATTATAGGGCTTGGCAGTGTTGCGCTTATGTCCGATAAAGTTACGGCCCCTGATTACTTTAATACGCTGCCGTTACTGACGGATTACTTCGAGCACCTGCATCGCTTCGTACTGCCAATTAATGATTATCATGCATTTTATCTATTCTGGTGGTTTGCATGGAGTATTATGATTGGCCAGTTCACTTCACGGTTTGTTGGTAATATGCGTACGGTTTCGCTATTTGCCGCAATGTTAATCTGGCCTTCGTTATCTATTGGGCTATGGTTCAGTGTTTTATATTTATTTCATCTGAAAGGCCTGGATACGTCGGGACTGATAAACCTAGTGATGGTTTTTGTCGGGATAGTGTTTGTAATCAATTCCCTGGACTCACTCATCAGGCTTTACTCTGACAACCTGAACTTAACCGTTAAACGCTTTGGTAAACAAAAGTATCTGGCCCTACATGCTTTTTTAATGATGTCGCTGACCGTTTTGTTCAGTGTTCAGTTCATTAAAATTCAATGGGTTGGTGCTCTGGTTATAGTCATTGGTTTATGTTGCTTTACCTACATTGCGCTTGGTAAGCAACAGCACCCATTGCCTAAAACAAAAGCTCTGGTGCGGTTGCCAACCAAAAAGAAGTAGTTAAATTTCAGGTTACATTAAGACCCCAGTTCTCGTAAGCAGCTTTAGCCAGTTCTTCACGAAATTTGGGGTCTGCAATTTCAATTAGCTCCCGAGCACGCTCGCACATACTCTTTGCACGTAAGTTGGCAACGCCATGCTCGGTTACAATGTAATGAACATGAGCTCGGGTTGTCACCACGCCAGAACCCGGTGTCAGGAGAGAACTAATTCTGGAAACGCTTCCGCCACAAGCCGTTGACGGTAGCGCAATAACTGAGCGCCCCCCTTCGGACAAGCTGGCTCCACGGACGAAATCCATTTGTCCTCCAACGCCGGAATAAATGCGTGTGCCAATTGAGTCGGCGCAAACCTGACCGCTTAAATCCACCTGCAGTGCACTATTAATAGACATAACCTGTTTGTTCTGACGAATAACCGAGGTGTCGTTGGTGTATTCAACATCGAGGAAAAACACTTCCGGGTTGTCATCCACAAAGTCATATAACGCTTGTGAGCCCATAGCAAAGGTAGTGACAATGCGGCCACGATGCTTACGCTTACGGCTGTTATTAATAACGCCGCGCTCAACCAGAGGCAGCACACCATCCGAGAACATTTCAGTATGAATACCTAAATCTTTATGGTGATGAAGACAAGCCAGAGTCGCATCGGGTATCGCTCCAATGCCCATCTGCAAACAGTCACCGTCGTTAATGAGTCCGGCAACTTGCTCACCAATTTTTTGGGTAACCGGGTTCTGTTCCGGTTGTTTATGTTCAGGGAGCGGGGCGGCTTCTTCAAAATAACGATCAAAGCGTTTAAGTGGAACAAGCGCATCGCCATGAGTGCGCGGCATATTGGGGTTTATCCAGGCTATAACCTTCTTTGCAACTTGCAGGGCGGCTCGGGTTGCTTCTACCGAAATGCCTAAACTGCAGTTACCGTGTTTATCTGGCGGCGAAACCTGAATAATGGCTGCGTCAAGCGGTTGTTCGCCTGAACGAAATAGCTTTGGAATTTCAGACAGAAAAATGGGAACGTAGTCGGCCAGCCCTTGATTAACAGCCTGGCGGGTTGATGCTCCGACAAAAAAAGCTCGTTGCCTAAGGTGCCCGCGTAATTCAGGGTCACCCAACGATTCGCTGTATTCTGTATGCAATTGCAATAGTGTTAAGTTTACACGCTGTTTGGCTATTTCCTTTAAACCCTCTAATAATTTGTAGGGAGTTGCCGCCATCGACTGACACCAAATAACATCTCCATCGTTTAGAACTGATAACGCTTGTATTGCCGAATTAACTTTCATTACTGCATCCTGTTTTTATCTTGGTGCGATTATAACTGTTTCTGAAATAAGGGTATTTACCTAGTAAGTGATACCTCTTACTTTGACATAGCGTGTCACTTCACTAAAGTTGTTAACAAAATAGATCATTGCAGAATATTTGCTCAATGACTACTATTTCGCCAGTTTCTAAATATGGGTTCACGTTATGTCAATTCGCAATAAACTTCTCGCTGTCGGGGCGGTAACAACGGCTGCTTTTATCATATTACTAATGCTGATGATGTTCTTTCAGTCTCAGGTTAGTCAGCTGCACCGTGCCAGTGAATTGCGGGAATCTGTACATAACGGTTTATTACAAGTGCGTCGTGCCGAAAAAGATTTCCTGCTTCGAATGGATGAAAGTGATGCCGATAAGCTAAAGCAAGAAATTCGCATAACAACGGACAGGCTGGAGCAGCTCAACGAATTAGTCGCTGAGGAAGGTTCGACTCAACTTATTAACGAACTTAGTGGGTTGGTGTCACAGTACGAGAAAAAATTTAGTCATTTGGTTAGAGCCTTTCAGCAACGAGGGCTGGATGAAAACAGTGGAGCCTATGGCGCCCTGAGAACGGCAACGCATGAGCTGGAAGAAGCTATTGATGCTGCCGGGCGAACCGAATTGCTGGTAACTCTGCTGCAGATACGCCGTAGCGAAAAAGACTTTATGCTGCGTTTTGACGACAAGTATTTGGGACGAGTTAACAATTTACTTGATGAGCTGAAAGCTGAACTATCGGCATCGCCGAATCTGGCTTCCAAAGTTGACGCTTATCGTCGTGACTTTGGCCGTTACGCCAGTTTGTCGAAAGAAATTGGTTTGGACGAAGAGTCCGGTATTAAAGGTGAAGTGCGAACGATAGCCAGTAATATGGAAAGTTCGTTAGCTGAGTTGGATGAGAACCTTAACTCCTCTCTTCAGTCACGTCAGGCAACTATGAAGTGGGTTCCTATTGTGGTCTTTGCAGCAATTGCATTTATCGTCGTTGCTATGCTGTTCTGGGTTATTCGCTCAATTAATCAGCCGTTGACTCAGTTACGCGAAGACATGAAAAAAGTGCAAGGTAGCAATGACTTAACTCTGGTATCAGAAAAGTTCCGTAGTGACGAGCTGGGTGATTTAGTCGATAGCTTTAATGAGCTTTTGAGATACTTCCGTAACGTTATTAAGCAGATTAATGAGTCAGTAGAGACGGTTAATGGGTTAACTGAGCAAGTGTCAGATACCGTCACTCACACTTCGCAAAATCTTGATACGCAATCGCATGAAGTTGACCAGGTTGCAGCCGCTATTAATGAAATGGGCAGTACGGCGCATACTATTGCCAATGATGCGGAAGACACCGCCGAGCAGGTCAACAGTTTGTCCGACCAGGCTAAGCATGGTAGTACTTCGGTACAGGCTGGTGTTGAAAAGGTTCGTTATCTTGCGGAGCGTTTAAACAGCAGCGTGAGCGAAGCGAATACCTTGGCGGAACGCAGTGCGTCAATTACGCAAATAGTGACGGTTATAAATGGCATTGCAGAGCAAACTAATTTACTGGCATTGAACGCAGCTATCGAGGCTGCACGGGCCGGTGAGCAGGGACGAGGCTTCGCTGTTGTTGCTGATGAAGTCCGGACACTGGCTTCTCGTACTCAGCAATCTATTGGTGAAATAGAGTCCATTACCAGTCAGTTAAATCAACAGACGCAGATCATTGTCAGCACATTGCAGGAATGCAATGAACTGGGTGAAGAGAGTGCTCAACATTCGTCGGAGTCCGATGAGTTATTTAATCGTATTCATATGGAGCTTTTAAAAATTAACGACCGTTCGGCGTCTATCGCAACGGCAGTTGAAGAACAGTCAGCTGTGGTGGATGAGACTGCGAGAAATATTACCCGCGTGCGGGATGCTGGTGTAGAAGCCGCGAATGATGCGCAGTCAAATGCTGACGCAGTTGCTCAGGTTCGTAAACAAACAGAGCAACTGCGCCAGGCGGTTATTAAATTCACCGTATGAGGTGAATTATCATGCCGTTAAGTACTTCGCATGGAAGCGAAGCTGGGCTTCTATAAACGAGGATATAAAGTAGTAGCTGTGATCGTAACCGTCGTGCAGGTGAACGGTGCCACCACCCTCTACTTCAGCAATGGCTTCTTTCAGGTTTTCCGGTTTCAGCTGCTCCTCTAAAAAGCCATCAGCTAAGCCTTGATCTACCCGAATTGGCAAATTCTGACCCTTCGATTTAATAATCTCAACAGCGTCGTACTGCTGCCACTGCTCGCGGTCATCGCCTAAATAAGCACTAAAGGCTTTTTCGCCCCAAGGGCATTGTGTCGGGTTCGTAATAGGCGAAAAGGCAGAGATACTGCTGTAGCGGTCGCTGTTACGCAAGCCAATAACCAAAGCACCATGGCCGCCCATGGAGTGACCCGCAATAGCGCGCTTATCGTTAATTGGCAGTTCCGCTTCGACCAGCTCAGGAAGCTCCTTAACGATGTAGTCATACATCTGATAATGGTTTTTCCATGGCTCCTGAGTGGCGTTGACGTAAAAGCCAGCGCCTAAGCCTAAGTCGTAAGCCCCGTCCGGGTCATCAGCTACGTTATCTCCACGCGGGCTGGTATCCGGGACAATTAAGGCAATACCGAGTTCCGTGGCTACCCGTTGCGCACCGGCTTTGGTGGAAAAGTTTTCGTCGGTGCAGGTTAAGCCCGATAAAAAGTAAACCGCCGGAACTTTTGCTTTTTCTGCGCGTAGTGGTAAAAAGACACTGAACTTCATAGCGCAGTTCAGCACTTCCGAGTCATGTTCAAAGCGTAACTGTCGTCCGCCAAAACAGCGGGTTTCGCTAACTTGTTTCATTACAGACTCCATTAATAATGAATAACTGAACGAATCGACTTACCTTCGTGCATTAAGTCGAACGCTTCGTTAATCTCTTCTAACGGCATGGTATGAGTGATAAAAGTGTCTAAATCAAATTTACCATCCATGTATTGTTTTACGTAGTCAGGCAGTTCGGTACGACCTTTAACGCCACCAAAGGCACTACCACGCCATACACGGCCGGTAACCAGCTGGAAAGGGCGGGTAGAGATTTCTTCACCGGCACCGGCCACACCAATAATGACAGATTCGCCCCAGCCTTTGTGGCAGCACTCTAACGCGGCGCGCATAACGTCAACGTTACCAATGCATTCAAACGAGAAGTCGACACCACCGTCAGTCATATCGACAATAACTTCCTGAATAGGTTTGTCGTGTTTAGTTGGGTTCACAAAGTCAGTTGCGCCTAATTCTTTGGCGATCGTTTGCTTGTCGTCGTTCACATCAATGGCAATAATGCGCGAGGCTTTGGCCTGTACAGCGCCAATAATAACGGCCAGGCCAATGCCACCTAAGCCAAATACAGCAACGGTATCGCCTTCCTGGACGTTGGCGGTGTTTTTAACCGCGCCCATGCCGGTGGTAACGCCACAGCCCAGCAGACACACTTTTTCTAAAGGAGCGTCTTTTGGAATTTTAGCCAGTGAAATTTCGGGCAATACCGTGTATTCAGAAAAGGTTGACGTGCCCATGTAGTGATAAATGGTCTCGCCGTCTTTTGAAAAGCGACTGGTACCGTCCGGCATTAAGCCCTTGCCCTGAGTGGCACGAACGGCCTGACACAGGTTAGTTTTACCTGAGGTGCAGAATTTACATTCACCACATTCCGCGGTGTACAGAGGAATAACGTGATCACCCACTTCAACTGAGGTGACACCTTCGCCGACAGATTCAACAATGCCGCCACCCTCGTGACCTAAAACAGAAGGGAAAATACCTTCAGGATCTTTACCGGAAAGTGTGTAAGCATCGGTATGGCAAACACCCGTTGCTATAATGCGAACCCGCACTTCGCCTTTTTTTGGCGGTGCAACATCGATAGTTTCTTCTTTCAGTGGTTCGCCCGGGCCCCAGGCAACCATGGCGCGTGACTTAATAGTTTCCATAATAATTCCTTATAATGTTTGATTCGTAGTCTAATTACGTAAAAGCGTAGCGTAAGTTTAACTTTTTCTCATTAGCAGGTAATCTACTGTTTTTACAAATTACTTTTTCATAAATGAAATAATAGGTGCGGTATGAAACCTTGGCAGGGAATTAGTGAATTTGCGGCAGTGGCTGAGCAACAGAGTTTTACTGCAGCAGCCCGGCAACTCAGGTTATCTGTGGCACAGGTAAGCCGAAATATTGCAGCGCTTGAGCACCGGCTGCAGATGCAACTACTGTATCGCTCAACCCGAAGTGTCAGTTTAACGGAAGAAGGGAAACTTTACTTACCTCATTGTCAGCATTTGGTCGCCAGCTTAAGAGACGCTGATCAGGCCATTCAACAGCGAACACAGCAGCCGCAGGGCCTCATTCGCATTACCGCGCCGGTTTATTATGGTGAGCGTTTTATCGCACCTTTATTGAATGACTTTTTACATATTTACCCCGAGTGCCGCCTGGACTTTCAGTTAACCAACGAGCAGGTCGATTTAATAGAGGGCAGCTATGATGTTGCCATTAGACTAGGGCAGTTGGGGAACCCCCGGTTACGTGCCCGTAAACTTGGCTCGCGCCGACATTTCGTCGTGGGCTCTCCTGCTTATTTTGCAGAGTTTGGTCGCCCGCAAGATATAAACGCACTGGATGCGCACCGCTGTTTTACCGGAACGGTCAGACAATGGCGTTTTCAGGTTGAGGATAAACTGGAAACGGTTCGTCCGGAATCCTACCTGCATTGCAACAATGGGCAAGCACTTCGTGATGCTGCTATAAAAGGCCTGGGCTTAGCAATGCTGCCCGATTATTACGTGACTGAGTCGTTGGAAAATGAAGAGTTAGAGGAAGTGTTAGCGGATTTTCGACAACCGGATGATGGTATATGGGCGTTGTACCCGGAAAATCGTCAGGTAATTCCTAAAGTACGAGTGTTGCTGGACTATTTATTAGGGAATTTATCAGGGAATTCATCAGAAAATTTAATGCTGGAGAAATAGAGGACTGAGAGAGTAAAAAAGTGGTGGTTGCTACTGGGCTTGAACCAGTGACCCTCGCCTTGTAAGGGCGATGCTCTCCCAACTGAGCTAAGCAACCATCCTGAAGATTTGCAATTGACGGAAAAGAAGTGGTGGTTGCTACTGGGCTTGAACCAGTGACCCTCGCCTTGTAAGGGCGATGCTCTCCCAACTGAGCTAAGCAACCATTTTCACTGTGACACTTCTGCGTCGTTGCGAGGAGGCATTATAGGGCGCAGATCTGAACTGTCAAATAAAAATTATCAACTTGTGTTTGTTTGCTGACATTTTAATCATTTTGAATAGCAGATGCGTCAGGCGCTCAGTCTTGATAAACTTGCGCCCATAAAATTGACTGGCTTTAACGAAAGGAACAAACATGAGTGTGGTAACGCGTTTTGCCCCCAGCCCGACTGGGTATTTGCATGTTGGTGGTGCCCGTACGGCATTGTATTCATGGTTAGTTGCAAAAGCGCAGGGCGGCGAGTTCGTACTGCGCATAGAAGACACCGACCGTGAACGTTCAACTCAGCCTGCTATTGATGCCATTTTAGAGGGCATGGAATGGTTAGGTTTAAGCTGGGATCGCGGGCCTTATTATCAGACTCAGCGTTTTGAGCGCTATAAAGAGTTAATCGATAAATTACTGGAAGAAGACAAAGCTTACAAATGCTATTGCTCAACTGAGCGCTTAGAAAAAATGCGGGAAGAGCAAATGGCTGCCGGTGAAAAGCCTCGCTATGATGGCCATTGTCGTGACAACCCGGATGTTGGCGGAGATAAGTACGTCATTCGTTTTCGTAATCCGCAAGAAGGCAGTGTTGCGTTCGATGACCATATTCGTGGGCATATTCAATTCGCTAATACCGAACTGGATGATTTAATCATTGCCCGTACCGACGGTACACCGACTTATAATTTTTGTGTGGTAGTTGATGACTGGGACATGGATATCACCCACGTGGTGCGTGGCGAAGACCATATTAATAACACCCCGCGTCAGATTAATATTTTAAAAGCTTTAGGCGCACCGGTACCTCAGTACGCACATGTGTCGATGATTTTAGGCGACGATGGTAAAAAACTATCTAAGCGTCATGGTGCCGTCAGCGTTATGCAATACCGCGACGACGGCTACGTACCGGAAGCGGTTGTAAATTACTTAGCGCGTTTAGGCTGGTCTCATGGTGATCAGGAAATATTCAGTCGTGAAGAGCTGGTGGAATACTTCAAGCTGGACGACGTGAATAAAGCTGCCTCTGCGTTTAATACCGAAAAGCTTAACTGGCTAAATCAGCACTACATGAAAACCCTGCCTGCGGAGCAAGTTGCACCTCAATTGCAGTGGCAGTTTGAGCAAATTGGCGTGGATACAAGCAATGGCCCTGCGCTTGAGAAAGTTGTGTCGTTGCAGGCTGACCGGGTAAAAACCTTGAAAGAAATGGCTGCAATTAGCCGTTACTTCTTTGAGTCATTCGATGAGTTTGACGAAAAAGCGGCGAAAAAGCATTTACGCCCGGTAGCCAAAGAGCCACTGGTAAAAGCCATGGAACTGCTCGGAGCAATTAATGACTGGAATGCTGCTACTATTCAGGCGGCAATTAACCAGACAGCAGCCGATTTGGATGTTGGTATGGGGAAAGTGGGCATGCCACTACGTGTTGCCGCGACTGGCGGCGGTAACTCTCCGTCACTAGATGTGACTCTGGAATTAATTCCTCAGCAGACCGTTCTGGCACGTATAGACCTGGCGTTAGAATTTATTGCAAATCGCGAAAACGCGTAATTTGATGCTAATAAAAATTACGCCTGGCCTGATAACGCCAGGCGACCGCCACGATGGGATGAATAATGGCAGATATAAAACACTTGATTGCAAACAACAAAGAGTGGGCGGAGCAACAGGTAAAAAACGATCCTGATTTTTTCAAACGCTTAGTAGGGCAGCAATCTCCGCAATATCTCTGGATAGGGTGTTCAGATAGTCGAGTGCCGGCGAACGAGATTGTGGGGATGGCTCCGGGTGAATTGTTTGTACACAGAAATGTCGCCAATCAAGTCATTCAGACTGACTTTAACTGCTTGTCGGTTATTCAGTTTGCTATTGAAGCGCTGAAAGTACGCCATATTCTTGTGGTGGGTCATTACGGCTGTGGTGGTGTAAAAGCGGCACTTGAGAGTAAACCCCATGGACTGGTAGATCACTGGTTGTATCCAATTCGTGATGTATATCGTGAACATGCGGAAGAGTTGGAACAACTGGGTGAGGCCGAGCAGATTGATCGCTTGTGTGAACTGAACGTGATTGAACAGGTTAAAAATCTGGCCAAAACCAATATGGTGCAGGAAGCCTGGGACAACGGTGAGTCGCTGACAATACATGGTTGGGTCTATCGTTTAGATAATGGTTTGGTTAATGACATGAATGTGTCGGTTTCCAGTCGGGAAGGCATGGAGCAGGTGTATCACGTTTACCACCAAAAGCTGCCGAAAGGCAGTTAAAGCTAAGATTTGATTAATTACTGAGCAAAGTGCCACAAAAACGTTCAAACAGAAGTATTTTTAGAAAAAATAGTTGACACATTAGCTCAGGTCGCAATAGAATGCGCCCCGCTGTCAAGGCAGTCTGCGACTGTCAGGTGCGGGGCTATAGCTCAGCTGGGAGAGCGCTTGCATGGCATGCAAGAGGTCAGCGGTTCGAATCCCGCTTAGCTCCACCAAGTTGTTTTGGTAAAGCACTATTTGGCAGTAAGTATTTGGTTGTTGCGTCCCCTTCGTCTAGTGGTCCAGGACACCGCCCTTTCACGGCGGTAACAGGGGTTCAAATCCCCTAGGGGACGCCATTCAAATACAAAAATGTAAAAAGTAATTTCTGCGTCCCCTTCGTCTAGTGGTCCAGGACACCGCCCTTTCACGGCGGTAACAGGGGTTCAAATCCCCTAGGGGACGCCATTACTTTTCAGCATGTATTAAATTAAGTTCCATGGGTCCCCTTCGTCTAGTGGCCTAGGACACCGCCCTTTCACGGCGGTAACAGGGGTTCAAATCCCCTAGGGGACGCCACTTAAATCAACCGCCCGCAGGCGGTTTTTTTGTTTCTGGCTTTCGCTACTGCGCCAACTCCAGCAAATAAGGTTCCAGAAAATCAGCTATCTTCGGCTGGGCTTCCGCGGTGGGATGAATACCATCATCCTGCACATAATCTGGGTTGGTCGCTATTTGCTCCATAAAAAAGGGGATAAGCGTTACATTTTTTTCTTCTGCAACTTCCTCAAACATTTTTCGGAACTGTTCAGCAAAACGCTGACCATAGTTTGGTGGCACCATAACCTGACTTAAACCGACTTTAACGCCTTGTTGCTGCGCCTGGTCGATGATCTGTTTCAAATTTGAACGAACTGTGTTTAGGTCGAACCCACGAAGTCCGTCATTACCACCCAGCTCAATAAATAATGCATCGGGTTGATGACGCTCTAAAACGCCTTCTAAGCGACGCAAACCACCACGAGTGGTTTCGCCACTAATGCTGGCGTTAATGATGTTAATATCGGGGTGAGAGCTCTCCCAGCGGCGATCTAACTCGGCAACCCAGGTTTGTTCCTGAGAAAGCCCATAACCGGCGCTTAAGCTGTCACCTAAAACGACAAGTGAGACATTTGCGGAAACGCTGCGTATAACCAACAACAGCGCTAAAAATAAACACGTTTTCAAAAGGAAGTTTTTCATTTTATGCTCATTCAAGCTCAACAACTGGAAAAAACCGTAGACACCTCTGAGGGTCCATTACAGATTCTGCAGCCAATTAACGCCAGTATCAATGCCGGTGACACCGTAGCTATTGTTGGCGCTTCCGGTTCAGGTAAGTCGACGTTATTGTCACTACTGGCGGGTTTAGACCTCGCATCCTCCGGAGAGGTTCTTATAGAGAACGAAAAATTAAGCGAATTGGATGAGGAGCAGCGGGCAAAAGTTCGCGCAGACAAAGTCGGCTTCATTTTCCAGTCGTTCCTGCTGGTACCTAGCTTAAGTGCCTTAGAGAACGTTATGCTGCCGGCGGAACTGGCCGGTCATAAGGGAGCAGAAAAAGAAGCCCGGGAACTGTTGGCAAAAGTGGGGCTGGAAGATCGCTGGCACCATTACCCGAACCAGTTGTCTGGCGGTGAGCAACAACGAGTCGCTATAGCCAGAGCCTTTGTCGGACAACCCAAAATTCTGTTTGCTGATGAACCTACCGGTAACCTTGATGCGAAAACCGGCGGCAAAGTTGAAGAATTGCTTTTCGACTTAAACAAGGATTACGGTACCACACTCGTTGTGGTCACTCACGATCAGCGACTTGCAGAGCGCTGTCAGCGCGTGTTGCAAATGGACGCCGGGCAGTTATCGGAGGCAGCTCAGAATGTGGCATAAGATTTCATTTCGTCTGTTAAAGCAGGAGCTGAGACGCGGCGAACTGACCATTATGGCACTGGCCATTATATTATCGGTTACCGCGGTATTGTCGTTATCGATATTCAGTGATCGGCTGCAGGCCGGGCTTACTGAACGTAGCAGTGAATTTTTAGCAGCGGACAGAGTATTAAGCTCCAGACGGGATATTCCGCAGGAATGGCTTGAACAAGCCGGTCAAATGCAGTTGGAAACGGCCTGGAAAGTGGTTTTTAATTCAATGGCTTTTGCTGACGGAAACATGACCCTGGTTGATATTAAAGCCGTGAGTAACGGTTATCCGCTACGCGGTGAGCTGGAAATAGCGGATCAACCTTTTGGACAGGGTTATGTTGCTGAGGGCCTCCCTGCAGAAGGTGAAGCCTGGGTGGCGTCGCAGCTGTTTCAGGCGCTGCAGTTAGATATTGGCGACGATATTGAAGTCGGCAACAGCAGCTTTAAAGTCACTAAGGTCATTACGTATGAACCTGACGTCGGCTTTTCAGTTTTTACTGACAGTCCAAATGTACTGATTCGCCATTCGCAGCTGGAAGAGACCGGCTTGATCCAGCCAGGTAGCCGGGTGCGCTTTAATGTGCTGATGGCTGGTAATAACAACGATATTGATGCTTACGAAGAATGGCTCTTACCACGCCTGAATGACGATACACACAGCTGGCGTAGTATTGAAGACGGGAATAGTCCGTTGTCGCGTTCTCTGAACCGTGCTGAGCGTTTTATGATGCTGGCAAGCCTGCTGGGTGTGGTTCTGGCTGCAACCGCCGTTGCGGTTGCAGCACAGCGTTATTGCCAGCGAAATTACGATGTGGTCGCCATATTCAAGACCTTAGGTGCCAGTCGTCAGCAAATCCGTCGTATTTTTATGCTGCACCTGTTGCTATTAACCGCTGCGAGTGTGGCCATCGGTATGGCGCTTGGCTGGGCTCTTCAGTATCTGGTTATTGAGTGGGTCGCACAGAAACTGGATGCGACTTTACCTCAGGCGGGCTGGCAGCCTTATGTTTTAGCCGGAGCCACCGGTGTTATAAGCGCCGTTATGTTTACTCTGTATCCTTTATTCCGGCTGGTCTCTATTCCGCCGCTGCGCGTATTGCACCGTCAGTTAACGGCGGGTAACGCGGTACGCTGGCTGCAATGGGTGTTAAGTGGCGGAACCATTTATGCTCTGTTGGTTATTTACAGCCAGCAGTGGTGGTTGTCGACAGCCTTATTTGCAGGTGGTGCGGTTGCTGCCGTTCTACTTCTTGGGTTAGGTCGATTGTTTATTTCTGCCAGCCGCAAAGCCGGTATGCAGGCAGGCAGTAGCTGGCGTTTGGCTATGGCTGGCCTTCAGCGAAGAGCCGCAGCCAATAGCGTACAGATGCTCAGTTTTTCGACGGCCATTATGCTGCTCTTGCTCGTTATTGTTTTGCGTAACGACTTACTGGAAGACTGGAAAAGTCAGTTGCCGGAAGATGCACCGAACTATTTTGCTATTAATATCGCTGAAGATAAAGTCGATGATATGCAGACTATGTTTGAGCGGGAGAACATTCCGTCGACGGATCTGTATCCTATTGTACCAGGGCGTTTAACCCATATTAATGGGGAGAAGCTGCTAGACGAAGTCACCAAGGAAGATCGCGACGACAATGAAGCGGAAGGCCGCGAGGGCGTAGGACGGGAGCTTTCACTGACCTGGCGGGATACTTTGCCACCCAACAATGAACTTACAGCCGGTGAGTGGTGGGGAGACAATGCTGAACCTCAAGTTTCGGTTGAACTAAATGTATCCGAACGACTGGATATAAAAGTGGGTGATGAACTACGCTTTAACTTAGGTGGCGAAGAGTTCACTGTGCCGGTAACCAGTTTACGTAAAGCCGACTGGAATACCCTGCAGCCAAACTTTTACATGATCTTTAACACTTCGACACTGGAAGATTTTCCGGCAACTTACATCACCAGCTTTAGGTTAGGTGAAGACCGAAAAGACGAATTGTACCAATTGTTTAAACCTTTTCCGCAAACGTCGTTGATTGATCTGGACGCTATGATTAATCAGATTCGTGAAGTGATTGGACAGGTCAGTTTAGCCATTGTTTTTGTACTGGTGCTGGTCATTATTGCCGGAGCTTTAGTGCTGGTTGCGCAGGTGCAGGCCAGTATGGAAGAACGGCAGAAAGAACTGGTGATTCTGCGCACGCTCGGAGCGCCGGGTAAATTATTGAGTCGCAGTATTACTTATGAGTTTTTGGTGCTTGGGGCAATTAGCGGGCTAATAGCAACCTTAGCCATGGAAGTCTCGCTATTTATATTGCAAAACCAGGTGTTCAATATGACGCCAGTTATTCATTGGAAACTTTGGTTGTTAGGACCGGTATTTGGTGCTGTTGTGGTGGCTGTTTTAGGTCGTTTATCCTGCCACCGGCTCATTCAGAGAAATACGGCGCAGCTAATACGTAAGCTGGCCTGATGGAATTTAAAAGAGGTGACCGATGAACATTTTAATGACAGGTGGAACCGGGCTTATTGGCTCAGCTTTTATTCATAAGTATCAGAACACGCACCAGTTTACGGTGACCACTCGCAACAAAGAAGGGGCGAGAAAAAAGCTGGGCGACAATGTAACTTTGCTGTCTTCGGTCGATGAGATTGCTGATATTGGTCAGTTTGATGCGATTATAAACTTACAGGGCGAAGGTATTGCTGATAAACGTTGGTCTGATTCCCGTAAGCAAGCTTTAAAAGACAGTCGTTGGCAGGTTACAGAAAAGCTCGCCGCCATGATTAACAAAGCAGAAAAGCCACCTAAAGCCTTTTTGAGTGGCTCCGCCATTGGCTATTATGGCCCGCGTGATGCGGAGCCGGTTAATGAAGACCATGTCGCTGAACATAAGGACTTTGCGGTCACTTTGTGTCAGGGGTGGGAGCGACGAGCCCTGGCTGCGGAGGAGGCTACTCGTGTGGTTTTACTGCGTACCGGTGTCGTTTTGGCAAAAGGTGAAGGGGCTTTAGCTAAAATGCTGCCGCCTTATAAGTTTGGTTTAGGCGGCCCGTTGGGTGAGGGCAATCAGATGATGTCCTGGATCCAGCTGGACGATATGATTCGAGCCATTGAGTATCTGTTGGAGCACGATAATTTGTCCGGACCGGTTAATATGACGGCTCCAGGACCTGTGACTAACGAAGCTTTTAGTCGTACCCTGGCATCGGTAATGAATAAACCTCACTTTATGAGAGTACCGGCGTTTGTTCTTAAGTTAGGCTTGGGTGAAATGTCGTCGATGCTACTTGAAGGGCAAGCTGTGGTGCCGGATAAACTGCGCAATCATGGCTTTCAGTTTGAGTATCCGACAGTTCGTGAAGCTTTTAAGGTAAGTGTATAATTCTTTACACGTCTTTTGGGTTTCTTAACGGACAGTGTTTTCGGAACTCAGTAAAATTAAGAAATGAAAACAAAAAACCAGTATCCACTTAAACAATTCACCCTTGGCGTTGGCATTTTTATGCTGGCGCTTACCGGGTGTACTTCTATTCCCGCTGAAAGCCCTCAAAACTTAGTTGTTACTAGAGAATCTGGTAAAGCCTCCTACTACGCCATGAAGTATCAATTTAGAACAACTGCAAGCGGTGAGACTTATAACCACTTTTCCAGCACCGCTGCACACCGGACACTGCCGTTCGGAACCAAAGTGCGTGTCACCAATATTGCTAACAATAAAAGCGTCGTGGTCAAAATTAATGACCGCGGGCCGTTTATTGATGGCAGAGTGATTGATTTGTCACGCTCCGCTTTCGATAACATAGCTGATCTCGATTTAGGGGTTATCAAAGTGACTACTGAGGTTATCAGGTAATATCAGAACTCATGCCTTAGTGTTACAAAATTTAACAATTTGACGCGTGACCTTCTAGCTTATTGATATTAGCCTTTTTGTTTTAATTAAACTGTAGAAGTGAGATGCCGGTGTCAATGTTTAGGATTTTAGTATCAGTAAATACTTTGGCATTGCTAACACTGGTATTAGCAGGATGTAGCGCAAATTCTGTAACAACAATAGAAGAGAAACCTCAGCCAACTAATGAGGAAACCGGGCGCTTTAAAAACCTGGACGCGGGCAAGAAGAGCTATCCGTTAACCTGTAAACAAGACTGCTATAAGCCTCGTCGCGATATTCAGTGCGGTAGCGACGGATTGTGTCAGTACACTGGAAATAAGAAGGCTTTACCCGGGCTGACGGATTTCTCTGTTAAATGGCTGGGTCATGCAGCCTTTGTCATTAAAACCCCAACCGGAGAAACATTTTTAACGGATCCGGTATTTAATGACTTTGATTGGCCAATTAACTGGCTGTTTTCGCTTGATGGGGGTGAACAGCGAGAAGTCGATGTGGAGCCAGATCCAGAGCTTATTGATGTCACTAATGCGGTATTATATTCCCATCTTCATTACGATCATTTTAATAAGAGTGATATTGAAACCATAGGAGTTGAACCGGAGTACTTAGTGCCTTTAAATGTGGCCGCTCACTTTCCATCCATTGGGGCGAATATAACTGAACTCGGTTGGTTTTCTTCGAAGAAAATAGGTGACTCTCTGGTGACTGCTGTGCCTGCTCATCACTTTAGCAGCCGCACTTTCGTGCCATTTATTTACGAAGATAACAATAAAGACTCCTGGAATGCCTGGTTAATCGAAAACAAGGGGAAGACGTTATTTTTCGCAGGAGATACCGGCTACTCAGAACACTTTAAAGTAATTAATAAGCGTTATGGTGATATTGATGTGTGTCTGTTGCCGATAGCATCTTATTACAGTGAAGAGTCGCCTGAATGGTATCGCTACGTCCACTTGACTCCGGAAGATGCTCTGGCGGCAGCCGCTGATCTTAATTGCAAAGTATTTATCCCCTGGGGTTACGGCAACGCCAGCTGGGGAATGGGAGACTTGTCATCTCATTCCGCACTAACTCGGTTTTTAAATATGGTAGAGAGAATGGGAACATCAGCTGAAATCGTGATTTTAAACGAAGGGGAAAGCTTGTAGCTTTCCCCTTTGTAACCTGGCAGCTAAGAAGCTGTGCAGTGGACTACCAGCCCGTAATGCGTTGCCAGGTGTTATGTGAGCCGTCACTCATTAGCAAATGGTAAACCGGATGCATAGCTGCCGTAGCACAGGCGTGGTTAGGCAAAATGCGTAGCTGATCGCCAACGGGGAAGTCTTCTAATGGGTAAGCGTCGTTTAACTCTATAACGCCGTGCTCTTGCGAGGTGCTGTTAACACAAAGGTCATTAAGCACTGAACCGTCTGCTCTGCACACTTGTCCGTAGCCAAAGTCCTGACGCTGACCAGCGGTACCGCGATCACGCGATAGCGCCATCCAGCCGCTATCGGTCAGCAGCCAATTCTTCTCTTTGTTGTGGCCAATGACTGTTGTGACCACTGACATGGCTATATCAGAAAAGTCGCATACACCGATGTTTTTCATCACTAAATCAAAGGTGGTGTAAACGCCGGCTCTGACTTCACTTATGTCACTAAAGTCCTCGCCAAAATGCGCTGTCGGCGTTGAACCAACGCTGGTTATAGCGCAGCGAATACCGGCGGTTTTCAGCTTGTCTCGTGCCATTCGAACGGCATCGCATTCTTGTTTGGCGAAGTTTTTTAACCCTTGTTCCGTATTGCAGGCGTATGAGCCCCCGGCATGGGTCATTAAGCCGGTAAAATGTGAGCCTAAAGCTTTGGCGATAGTGATTAGTTGAGGAGCCTGAGGTTTAATACCGCCACGGTGGTCATCGCTGTCTATTTCAATAAAAACGGAAAAGTCTTGCCCGAACTCAGCAGCAAAATCAATAACCGCCTCCGCCTGTGTCATATTGTCTAACAGAACATGAAGGTTAATACCTTGCTGCCTCAGTGCGGCTACTCGCCTCAGTTTTGCCGGCGCTATGCCAACAGCATAAAGTAAATCGGTATAACCTGCCTTCGCGTAGGCCTCTGCCTCAGCTAATGTTGATACCGTGCCCGGAGCATTCTTATTATCGAGTAGATATTCAGCCGCTTCCAGAGTACGCAGAGTTTTCAAGTGCGGGCGTAAATTACTGCCCAGTGATTCGACCCGTTGCTTAAGATAGCTAATGTTACTCTTCAATTTAGCTTCATCGATGAGCAAATAAGGTGTGTCCGGTTGTGATATCCAGTCAGGAACTGATTTCATAGTGGTTGTCCTGCGTTAGTGATGATTAAAACTGCCAAAAGGCGTAAAGCAAGCCAGGAATAACGCTTAAAATCATGTAAACAGCGTAACGATAGTGCAGTTTAATGCCGGCAACAGAAGCGAACATAATGCCTTTAAGCAGAGTATTACTGACACAGGCTAAGATAATTCCCGTAGCGGCTACCTGGCGCGAGAGTTCACTCTGAGCTGAGCGTGACAGTGACAAGGTAATAGCGTCAACATCCATCAGACCGGATATTATAGCAAGGCCGTATATCCCGGCATCACCAAACCAGTTTTTCATTCCCTCAGCCAATAACAAAATAACCGCTAATAAAATACCAAATTGGATGGCGGTGGTTAGTTGCAGTGGGTTACTGATGGTTATCTCTCCGGTTTCGGTCGGAGACGTGCGTCTTTGTTGTCTATACATGAGTGCCATGACAGCTAATAACCCGGTGAACATAAGAAGAATAGGCGGCCACAATAGTGGTAAAAGTTCACGGTTAACCACAAAGACCTCAATAAGAACACGTGGGAACATAATGCTACAGGCGAGCAGCATGCCGCTGACGTAAATGACGCTCTGAGAGTTCTTTTTCGCAAAACGAGCCATAGTTAAGGTAACCGCGGTGGATGATGCGAAGCCTCCGGCGATTGCGGTGATTAAAGTGCCGCGCCTCTCTCCCAACAGTTGGGTAAACAGGTAGCCAATAAAAGACAGACCCGAAATTAAAACGACCATCCACCATAGCCAGTAGGGGTTCAATGCCTGCCAGGGACCGTACCCTTCATTTGGCAGCAAAGGCAGGACAACCACAGATATCAGCAGTAAAGTGATACCTGAGTAAAACGTCTTTGGTGAAATACGCTTAAGTAATTTGTGCAGACTCTTTTTATGGCCAAGAAGCGCAACCACGACAGCCCCGCAACTGAGCGCCGGTAGTGGGTCGCCGGAGGCTGCCCAAATTGCCAGCGCAAAAGTCAGCAGCATGGAGAATTCGGTAGTGATACCCGCGTCATCAGAGAGCTTGCTATGACTGATATAAGACGATGCAATGAGTATGGTTACAACAACGAACCCCGTAACGATAAGCCATACGCCCCATTGTTGAGCTAAAATGGCAAAAACGCCGCCACTAAGGCCTATTAAACTGAAAGTTCGCACACCGGCAACACGCGTGCCGTCATCACTGTCTCTGCCGCTCCAGCCGCGCTCAATGCCTATCATCAGACCGAGAGCAAGGGCTGCAAGCAAAGATAACGCCAGTTCAATTTGGTAGTGCATTACAAAGCGTCCTTATTAATTGCTTTAATTTTATAATGACTTTAATTGACTTGCAGGGCGCCCAGCAAGCTTTCACGCCAGAGAGACTCTTTGAATTGGCTGCGAAAAAAGTTGAAGTGACCAATACCTTTGCTCTTGGTCATTTCTGGATTCAGGTCTTGCAATACCTTGGGTGCATTAGGGTAGTGCGCGAGCAGGTTTTCGATATTGGATCGTTGCAGCAACTCGTCGTCAGTAATATGAAAGGCGCTGATGGGTGCCGAAAATACTTTATATCGGTCTTTTTGTTCCGTGCTGATGTTATCAAACAAGTAGTCCTTACTGCGGCACCAGCGACTCCATTGTTTCATGGCTGCCGCTGGCATATCGCCGACCATATTTAAACGTTTACCCGGGAAATAACCGGCAATGGGTGTACTAATAGGTGCGGCAAAATACCAGAGTAACCACGATGTCCAACGAACCTGTTTACTGGCTTTCAACCAATAACCGGTACCGCTGGCTATGGTTATCATCTTATCTATCTTATTGGCGTTATGTGCCATGGCGACAATTTGCCCGCCCAGGCTGTGTGCCAGCCAGATTAAGGGCTCTCCCCTTAGGCAGGACTGTGCGTAGTCAATCACGGCAGTAATATCGAGCTCGGCCCATTCGGTAATGTTGGACTTAATTTGTTTCAGCGGCTTATCAACGGACTGGCCAATACCGTAATAGTCAAAAGTAATGACCCGGTAACCTTGTTCGCTGAGCCACCGAGCTATGGGTTGATAAAAACGTTGTTTTACACCTAACGCCGCAGCTATAACAACAGTGGCTTTAGGGCTCGATTCAGGTTCAAAGCGGACACAGTGCAGATAGCGATTATTGGTGGTGAGCTCGACACTCTTCATAGTCATCGATTAACCCGACTAGTTCGGTAAAACGGCATTAAATGGCTTCACTGTCGCTTTTTTATAAACACCGGCTTGCCAGTAAGGGTCGTCGTTGGCCCATCGTTCCGCTTCTTCCTGAGTATCAAATTCAGCGATAACGACTGAGCCGGTAAAGCCCAGTACGCCTGGGTCAAGCTCTGCAATAGCCGGGCAGGGACCGGCAACCAGCAGCCTGCCGTCGTTTTGTAAGGCTTTTAAACGTTCAAGGTGAGCAGGACGCGCCTGCTTACGACCTTCGAGGGAATTCTCATGGTCTTCCGCGAAAATAACAAACCACATTAGTCCTGGGGCTCCTCATCAATGGCGTGATGGTACATATAGAATCCGGTACCAATTGTGAATACGAGTGAAATACCCAGTATGCCAAAGACTTTAAAGTTAACCCATGCCTCCTGGCTCCAGAATTCCGCAATGTAAAGGTTTACTGCTGCCAGTGCCAGACAGAATACGATCCAGGCGTAGGTTAAGCGGAACCAGGCCGTATCGGGCAGCTTTATATCTTTACCCATCATAGCCTGAATTGGACTGCGTTTTTTCCATATCAAGCCGCCTAAAAGCATGAGTGCTATGGCCACGTAAACGACGGATACTTTCATTTTAATGAACCAGTCGTCGTGCAATAACAGTGTTACTGCTCCAAATACCATTACTACAGCCAGTATTACCCAATGACGAGTCGTTATTGGCTGCTTAAGTAGCTTCAGCGTCAGAATTTGTAACACAGTACCTGCCATTAGCACGCCGGTAGCGACGTAAATATCGGCCATTTTGTAAAACACAAAAAAAGCGATTATGGGTAAATATTCTAACAACAGGGCCATTAACTACTCCGGTGGCAACTTTAAGACAATTGGGTTGCGGCCTTCATACCTTTTACAAAAGCTTTCAGGTCCGCTATTTGCTGCGCATTATTGTCGAGGTTTTTCTCGATAAGCGCAACCACAGCCGAGCCACTAATGGCACCGTCTGCGCCTGCTGCTAACGCTCGCTGAACATGTTCAGGCTGGGATATACCAAACCCAAGCAACGTCGGTGGCGCACCGGCTTCCTTCAGTTTGTTAATCAGTTCCGACGCAGGTGCCTGCATTTGTGTGTCAGCGCCGGTAACCCCTGAGCGACTCAGTAGATAAACATAGCCGGCACATTGCTTCGCAATATCAATTAACAGCGCATCACTGGCGTCTGGTGGCGCAATAAACACCGCTTCAACTCCAATTTCTTTGGCTATGTCGGCGAAGCGCTTGGCTTCTTTGGTCGGAACATCAGCAATAAGTACTGAATCTACGCCAGCATCTTTCATTTGCTGATAAAAGTTGCGAACACCTTTCGCGTAGATGAGGTTTGCGTAAACCAATAAACCTATCGGTATCTGTGGTGAATAGTCTCTAACTTCCTTTAAAATCTCTAAAATGTGCTTAAAGGTTGTTCCCGACTCTAAGGCTCGTAAATTTGCCCGCTGGATCATGGGGCCATCGGCAACCGGGTCCGAAAATGGCAGGCCGAGTTCCAGTGCATCGGCACCGCCATCAATAAGAGCCTTGATAACTTCCACACTTTGCCCGGGAGTTGGGTCACCAAGCGTGACAAAAGGCACGAAGGCACCCTGGTTATTAGCTTTTAACTGTGCGAAACAGGTTTCATACCGGCTCATTTTTGTTCTCCTTTCGCGCTAACTTCAGCATTTTCCTGAGCACTAAAAATACGACGTACGTGGTCAATGTCTTTATCGCCGCGGCCGGATAAGTTGAGTAATAATATTTCCGGAGCGTCCGGTTCGGCGGCCCGTTTGAGCGCGTAAGCCAGCGCATGAGCGGGTTCCAGTGCAGGAATAATGCCTTCATGACGGGAGAGCAGTTTAAAAGCTTCCAGCGCTTCTTCATCGGTTACTGACTCGTAACGCGCGCGACCACTTGCTTTTAAATGCGCATGTTGAGGGCCCACGCCAGGGTAGTCCAGACCAGCTGATACTGAATAGGACTCTTCAATTTGTCCTTCGCCGTCCTGCATTAGAAACGACAGGCAACCATGCAAAATTCCAGGTTTACCTGCAGCCAGTGTGGCGCCGTGCTGCTTGGTTTCCACGCCTTTACCTGCGGGCTCAACACCCACTAGATCAACACCTTCTTCGTCGATAAAATCGGCGAACATGCCAATAGCGTTGGAGCCGCCGCCGACACAGGCAATAACTTCGTCCGGTAAGCGACCCGCCTGCTCTATAATCTGGGCTTTAGCTTCTTCGCCAATCATGCGATGAAACTCACGCACTATAGTCGGGAAGGGGTGTGCGCCCGCGGCTGTCCCTAATAAATAATGGGTGTCGGGATAACTTGCAGTCCAGTCACGCAGAGCCTCGTTGACGGCATCCTTTAAGGTACCGCTGCCGGTATCCACAGGTACCACTTTTGCGCCCATTAATTCCATGCGAAAAACATTGGGCTGCTGGCGCTCAACGTCTTTTTTGCCCATATAAATAATGCATTCCAGGTCCAGCAGGGCACAGGCAAGGGCTGTTGCGGTACCGTGCTGTCCAGCGCCGGTTTCGGCGATAATGCGCGTTTTTCCCATGCGCTTAGCCAGTAACGCTTGTCCCAGCACCTGGTTGGTTTTGTGGGCGCCGCCATGAAGTAAGTCTTCACGTTTAAGGTAAATTTTGGTTTTATTCGGGCTGTTCAGCGGCAGGTTACGGCACAAACTCAGTGGTGTCGGTCTGCCTAAGTAGTTTTTCAGTAATCCGCGAAACTCAGCCTGAAATTCTTCGTCCTGCTGCGCTTCGATAAAGGCCTGCTCCAACTGCTCTAATGCCGGTAGCAAGATTTCAGGAACGAACTGGCCGCCGAAATCGCCAAAATAAGCGGGTAATGACTGACTCATACAGCCTCCTGTTGGGTATTCTTGTTTAAAAGATGACTTTCTGAAAAACGACCATAATGGCGGATTTTCGTGAATGTTTGAGCTACTTTTCGGCTGTCTTTAATGCCGGGTTTCCATTCGGCTTGTGAGTTGATGTCCACTCCGGCAAAGCCTAATTCAATTGCACTGGCAATACTGTCGGGGCCAATCCCCCCGGCTAGCAAACAGCGTTGACGTTCTTCAGTACTTAATGGTTCCAGCAACTCCCAGTTAAAAGCCTTGCCGCTGCCGCCACCGCGGTTGTCCAGAACAAAAGCGTCAACCGGAAGATCCGGCAATTGTGCCGGGCTTTCAATAGCTAAGGCTTTCCATATTTTTACTACTTCCAGATCGGCCTGACGCAATTGTTGACGTAATTGAACCACATAGTCGATATCTTCATGACCATGCAGTTGAATAGCGGAAAGCCCGATTTTTTTAGCCGTGTCGATTAAGCTTTCTAATGGTTGGTCGGCAAAAACACCGACGTACTCGAGGCCAGGGGCTTCTGCTGTTATTTTCTTCGCCTGCTCCTGGGTCACGCAGCGGGGAGAGTGCTCAACAAATATCAGCCCCCCGAATACCGCACCCTGAGAACGTGCGTTTATAGCATCTTCAGCGCGAGTCAGGCCGCAAACTTTATTTTGCCCATAAAGCAGTTTGCGGGAGGCTAAATCAACGTCCGGCTGGGCGCTCAATGCGCTGCCGATAAGAAAGCCGTTAACAAAAGGGGCAACCCGGCGAATGTCGGCGTGCTCAGCAAAACCTGACTCTGCAATAAGTAAAGCATTTGGGGGAGCCAACGGAGCTAACTGCGCACTGCGTTTCGGGTCAATGCTCAAGTCTGTTAAGTCGCGGTGGTTAATTCCTATAATGTTTGCGTCCAGTTTTGCCGCACGTTTCATTTCCTCTTCGTTGGCAACTTCAGTGAGTACATCCATCGCGAGCGATTTGGCGATATCTCGCAGGGCGATATATTGTGTATCATCCAGGACTGATAACATAAGCAAAATAGCGTCTGCACCAAAGTAACGGGCACGATAAACCTGCTCTTCATCAATAAAAAAGTCTTTGCATAAAACCGGCTGGGTCACTTGTCGGCGCACGGCGGTCAGATAATCTAACCGGCCCTGAAAGAATTCAGGCTCAGTTAATACGGAAATTGCTGCAGCATACGGCTGGTAGCTTTTTGCCAACTGCGGTGCGTCAAAGTCAGCACGAATTAAACCTTTTGAGGGAGAGGCTTTTTTACATTCCAGAATAAAGCCTGCCTGCTCACCACTCAATGCTTCATATAAGCTGCGGTCACTGGGTCTAAGTTGAGATTTAATTTCAGTTAATGGCATCAGTTCAGCCTGGGCTTTGTTTTGCTCAACTTTGCGCTCAATAATGGTTTTAAGTACGTTCCTTTCCAAACTAATGGTCTCAGACATGGTAAGTCTCCTGAGCATCTTGTACGCGACGTAAATGCAAGAGCGCCTGGCCGGTGTCTAAATGCTCCAGCGTTGCTGCGGTTGCGGCTTTCATATCGTTGTATTGTCCACTTAAATACAGCAAAGCGGCAACGTTCATTGCAACCGAGTGGCGCTGGGCCGGGCTACCGCCTCCGGCAAGAATGTCTTCCAGAATACGGGCGTTAAAGTCAGCGTCACCGCCTTTTAATTCGTCAAGCGGGGCGCTGGGAACACCAAAGTCACTAGGTGTCATCTGGTAGTCACTGAGCTCGCCGTTGCTCAGTTCAATTACTCGCGTTGGCCCGTGCAAAGCCAGTTCATCCAGCCCGCTTCCGTGCACGACCATAGCACGTTTAAGCCCCAGTCGTTGCAGGGTTTCAGCCATTGGCCTTACCCATTCCTCACTATAAACGCCAAGCAGTTGAGCATCGGGGCGCGCGGGGTTAACTAAAGGACCAATCAGGTTGAATAAGGTGCGCGTTTTCAGCGTTTGTCTTACCGGCATCGCATGCTTAATGCCCGGGTGATAATGTGGAGCAAATAAGAAGCAAAAACCATTGTCGGCCAACTGAGTCGAGGCATCCGACGGGTCCAGATTAACGCGAAGTCTGAGTGCTTCGAGTACATCGGCCGATCCTGAACGTGAAGACACACTGCGATTACCATGTTTGGCCACAGCCAGACCCATACTGGCAGCAACCAAAGCCGCCGTCGTAGAAATATTGATGGTGTTGCTGCCATCGCCGCCGGTGCCGCAACTGTCAATGACCGTGGTGTCGGGGCGTAAAAATGGCTTCGCTGCGGATAATATGGCTTCCGCGGCGCCAGCTAATTCAGCGGGGGTTTCGCCCCGCATTTTCATAGCGATAAGCGCTGCGGATACCTGAATATCGTTGAGCTCGCCTTTAATTAAGCGCTGGAAGAGCTCACGGGTTTGATCTTGTGTCAGAGCCTCACCAGACATCAGAGTTTGTAGGGCTTTCATGGCTTTGCTCCTGTTAATAAATACTGAATACTGTTGCTAAGTAATTGCTTTCCCTTCGGCGTTAGAAGCGATTCAGGGTGAAATTGAAAACCAATAGCATTGGTGTTGTTTTCTTCTTTACCGAAGAATTCAGCAGCCATAGGAATACTACCGTCAGGGCCATCTAAACTGGCGATTACCCTCGCTGTGTCCGGAAGGTCGTAACCACTTAATGAGTGATAACGCGCCACAACGCACTGGTTGTTATCCGTTGCGGCGGTAAATACGGGATGCGCCACAGTGTCGACTTTAGCGGTTTTGCCATGAACAATTTCCCCACAGGTATCCACGCGGCCACCGGCGTGTTCAATGAGCGCCTGAAAGCCGAGGCAAATACCCAGCATGGGTATACGTCCGCTGCAGTATCGGATCACTTCCATTAAGTTGCCGGCGTTTGCCGGGTGCCCGGGGCCGGGTGACAAGCAGACCAGTTGAGGGCCACTGTAACTTTCCAGCTGTTGAATCACATCGGCTGCTGCCAGCTGGTTACGATAAACGACCAGGGGAAAGCCTAACTGGCGCAACTCATCCACCAGGTTGTACGAGAACGAGTCGACGTTATCTATCAGTACGATACGAGCTGACTGAGTCATTATAGCGCCTCCTGGTCAGGTAAAGTGTGAGCCTGCTGAATTGCCAGAATAACTGCCTTAGCTTTGTTCTCGGTTTCGGCAACTTCGCTGGCCGGATCTGAGTCGTGCACCACGCCAGCGCCGGCTTGCACTATGGCTTCGTTGTTCTTAACAAAAGCGGAGCGAATAACAATACAGGTATCCATGTCGCCATTCCCGGCCAGATACCCAACAGCGCCGCCATAGCTGCCGCGGCGTTGTTTTTCGACCTGACGAATAAGAGTTGCAGCGCTTACTTTGGGCGCACCTACCAAGGTGCCCATATTCATGCAGGCACGGTAAGCATGCAGCGCATCGCAGTCGTCTCGTAGTTTTGCCACCACGCGCGACACCAGATGCATGACATGAGAATAACGGTCAACCTGAAGTAGGTCTGCAACGTAACGAGTGCCAGTTTCGCTTATGCGGGCTAAGTCGTTTCGGGCTAAATCAACCAGCATTAAATGCTCTGCCAGTTCTTTTTGGTCTAGGCGCAGTTCCAGTTCCATACGGCTGTCTAAATCCGGATTAATGCTGCCGTCAGCGCTTTTCCCGCGCGGACGCGTGCCGGCTATAGGGTAAAGTTCTACCTGATTGGTGTCCTGCTGGTATTTCAATGCGGACTCAGGGGAGGCGCCAAAGAGGGAAAAGTCTGGGTGACTCATAAAAAACATGTAGGGCGAGGGGTTATTCTTTTTCAATTGCTGGTAAGCGGCTAACGTATCGGGGCAGGGCATTTTGAAACGTCGTGACGGCACCACCTGAAAAATATCGCCCGCGACAATGTTTTCTTTTAGCCGGGTAACAATGTGTGCAAATTCTTCTGCTGAGGGTGTCGCTGTTACTTGTACATCAACCGGCTGAGGCTGGGGTTCTATTACCGGTAACTGACAACGTGCAGCCAATTCTCCTATTCGCTGGCTCATAGCCTGATAACGTTGGTCGTGGCCTTTACCGCTGAACACACTGCCAAGCAGTTCAGTGGTTTGCTGCTGATGATCAATAATCAGCAAGGTTTCCGCCAGATAAAAGACGTAGTCAGGGCAGTTGTTTTCTCCTTCTTCAACTTCGGGTAACTGCTCGTAACTGGCAACAAAGTCATAGGCGAAAGCACCGCCAAGAAAAACCGAAAACGGATGCCGTTTTGCTGTGTCGTTGGCTTTATTGAGTTTTTGTTGCAGCAACCGCAGCGGTTCCATGTTACTGGTTTGACGCAAGCGGGAGTCTTCATCAAGCGGTGTATTGGCCGCACTGAAGGTTAATGTCAGTTGTTCAGGCGCTTTCTCAATGGCGGCGCTGTCTCTGAGTTGCTCTTCAATCCAGCTGAGCAGAACAGCACCGTTATCGGTCAGGGCAACAATAGTAACTTGTTGGTCGTTACAGGTAATTCGTAACGCCGCATCAATCAGGAGCAAGCTCTTTACTTGTTGCTTGGTGCCAATATCGGCTGAGTCCAGCAGTAAATGTTCACCTTCTGTGCTGCAAGTATTCTGAAATACTTTTAGTGGCTCCGCCTGATAAGGCAGCGACACTCGTAGTGTTTCTAAATTGCCGTTTTGTTCAGTTGTCAGGTTTTTCACCTCAGACCTCGTATTCTCTTGTTGTTGTTCAAACCTGCTCCAGTGAAACGGCAATAAAAAACCCGCTCAAAGGAGCGGGTTTTTCAAAGTGAAGCTATTTACGTTACACGCACAACTACACCACCCGCTCGTTTGGGAAGTGCCACCACCAATGTTGTGTTTTTGTGCGTAAAAACATAAGTTGTATAGCTCTCTTAATTCAATTTAATGCTGACAAACTAACGCTTGCGCGAAAGCCTGTCAATAGTTGTTTTTTCTTTCTGTCTAGATTCTTTATTTATACTTTCTATTTATATTCTGCCGGTTTGCCTTTTGAATCAGATTTACGAATAAATTCGCGTAAATCATCATTCGCCTTCTCCAGGTCGGCACGGCGTAGATACATCATATGACCGCTACGGTAACCTTTAAAGTCGATACGGTCGCTCATTTGGGTGCTAGGATCCAAGTGCCACATGTTGTACTTCGCATCGAAGTAGTTAGTTGCACCGTCAAAGTAACCTGACTGAATTAACACATTCAGATAAGGGTTTTGCGCCATGGCCTGACGTAACTGTTTACCTGTGTTGTTGTTTGAGCGATCCCAAGGATGAACCGGACCGAACATGTTGTATTTAATGTCGGTTACAAAGTCTAATTCTTCACGCAGATAGTAGTTAATAGCCGGCGTAAACGAATGTAACCATGACGTCAGCTCGGCGTTGTAGTCGGGACGGTCGCCTGAGCGCTTCTCATCAAGGCCTAAGTAGCGTGAGTCAAGGCGGCCAATAGTGCGATCGCGGTCACGCAGGAGTTCTTTCCAGAAATACCAGGTGCTCGGTGCCAGGTTGTTATCTAATACCGCTTGTTTCGACAAACCAGAGTAATAAGCGACGCGCTCAGCCATTTGCTCGCGGGCTTCGCCGGTTAGCATGGCACCTTTCGCCAGTGCCGGTAAATACTGGTCCAGCGTGAATTGCTCAACTTCTGGTAGTAACTCGTCCAGATCCTTGCTTTGTAAGGCTTCAGGCAGCGCATCGTGATACCAGGCGGCTGCAGCAAAGTAAGGTAACTGGTTCGCTTGTTTTACCGGGCCGTCGCGGTCAATGCCGATGTCTGTTGGTGACACTAAAATGACACCATTTAAGTACATCCATTGACTGTTTTGAAGCTCTAAAGCAAGGCCAGACACGCGCGTTGTACCATAGCTTTCGCCAATTAAGTACTTAGGCGACTGCCAGCGGTTCATGCGTGAAGTAAAAGTATTCATCCATTCGGCAAGGTATTTCACGTCGGCATTAACGCCAAAAAACATGTCTTTTTGCTTCTCGCGAGAGGGCATTTCGCCATCTTCATTTGGCAACACGCGCGAGTAGCCGGTATTCACCGGGTTAATAAAAACAATGTCAGCCACATCGAGAATGGAGTGCGGGTTGTCCTGCACGCCATAAGGCTGAACCGGGTAACCTTCGTCACTCAGGTTTAGGACCTTTGGACCTGTGTAGGCAATGTGCATCCAGACCGATGCGGAGCCCGGGCCACCGTTAAAAGAGTAGACAACTGGGCGAGATTCACGGTTATCAACGTCCTGACGTTCGTAATAAGTATAGAATAATGATGCGGTCGGGTTACCTTCATCATCCCACACGGGTTGAGTGCCGGCGGTGGCGGTGTAGTCCACGGTTTCGCCGTTAATTTCTACGCTGTGTTCGGTAACGACTTCGGTGTCGACCGGCAGCATGCGCTTGTGGTTATTCGGTGCTTCTTCTGCAATAACGGGGGCAGAAACGACTGAGCAGCCCATTAGAGATAAAGAGGCAACTAAAGCGAGACTCTTTCGCATAATATTGTTCTCCGTTTTTGTAATCTTGCCTCAGATTAACAAATAATTACTTTAAAGAGTCAAAGGTTATGCGATTATTGGGTTTATTCCTGCGACTGGAGCCTATTTAAATGAGGTCATCAATGAAACTTACAAATATAACACGGGCGGCTTGTTGGTTAGTTTTACCCTTGCTTAGCTTCTCAGTTGCGGCTCAGAATTTGTCTGATGCGATGAAAGAGGGGCTACAGACAATGGCTTCGGAGCAGTTAAATGCGGACCTGGAAGTAGGCGAACTTGAGGTTAACTCGTTAACCGATGGTCTGACCGTAAATAATGTTCGTTTTGCGACCCGGGTCAAAGCCTTGTCGGAGCCCGAAAATCAACTTCTGCTGGCTAAGCAATTAATGCTAACGGGTGATTGGCAGGCGCTTGGCAGCAGCCGTGTGGATATTTCAAAAATTGAGATGTCCGGCGCTCAATTAACCGTCGCATATTACGATACCGGGCGCTCAAACTTGCATGAATTTCTAAAGCAAATGAGTGGTGTTAAAGTTCAAAAGATAAATTCGGTGCCTTTAAACTGGCGGGTTGATACGTGGTTGATGGAAGACGTTACCATTAACCTGTTTGATAAAGGTGAGCCTATTTTAAGTGTGCATGTTGATCAGCTTAAATTGAAAGACCTGCAGTCAATGCAAGACGCGAATGATCAGGTACAGGAACTGCTGTGGCCGATTTTTGAGCAGGTTTCGAAACAAGTGCGCAACGGAAACCCGAACATACAAGTCGATAGTATGGCGCTTTCGCGGTTTTTATTGCGTGAAGCAATGGCGTTCTGAGCTTGAGTTAAACGGGTTTAAGCAGTAAAGTTAGGAAAATTAAACACCCGTTTAAAATAAGTTTAAAATAAGAGGTTGGCGTGGAAAAATCATACCCAAATTTACTGAAACCCCTGGACCTTGGTTTTACGACATTGAAGAACCGAGTCTTAATGGGCTCAATGCATACAGGCCTGGAAGAAGAAAAAAATGGCTTTAGTAAATTAGCCAGCTTTTATGAAGAGCGCGCCAAAGGTGGTGTCGGTCTTATTGTCACCGGCGGTATCAGCCCTAACTTTCGTGGGCGTCTGGCGCCTTTTGGCAGTGAAATGTCCAAACCCTGGCACGTGGGAAAACACCGTCAGGTAACCGACGCCGTTCACAAGTATGGCAGTAAAATATGCCTGCAGCTTTTGCATGCCGGGCGTTACAGTTATCATCCGTTTTCTTTGGCTCCCAGCGCTATAAAAGCCCCGATAAACCCATTTAAGCCAAAAGCCATGTCGGAGCGCCAGATTAAAAACACCATCAAGCATTATGCCCGCGGCGCAAAGCTGGCGCAGAAGGCTGGCTACGACGGTGTGGAAATCATGGGCTCGGAAGGTTACTTGATTAACCAGTTTTTGTGTCCAAGAACGAATAAGCGCGATGATAACTGGGGCGGCAGTTTCGAAAATCGTATGCGTTTCCCGTTGGAGATTGTTAAAGCTGTGCGCGCGGCTGTGGGTGAAAAATCGATTATTATTTTCCGTTTGTCGATGCTGGACTTAGTTGAAGACGGTCATCAGCTGGATGAAGTTCTGCAACTGGGTAAACTGCTGGAGCAGGCGGGTGTTACTATTATTAATACGGGTATTGGCTGGCATGAAGCCCGGGTACCAACCATTGTCACCTCGGTACCACGTGGCGCCTTCAGTTGGATAACTGAGCGCGTGCGCCGAGAATTATCGGTTCCTGTGGTGGCGGTTAACCGTATCAACACGCCGGAAATTGCTGAGCATATTCTGGAAAGCAACCAGGCCGATATGGTTTCAATGGCACGACCGTTACTGGCTGATCCGGAGTTTGTGAAGAAAGCGGAACAAGGTCAGTCTGAACGTATTAATACCTGTATTGCCTGTAATCAGGCTTGTCTGGACCATGTTTTTGAGAATAAAAGAGCGTCCTGTTTAGTTAACCCGAGAGCCTGTTTTGAGCAGGAACTGGTCATGAAGCCGGCGGAGCAGAAAAAGCGCATTGCGGTAATCGGTTCTGGTCCGGCAGGGTTAGCCTTTGCCTGTCATGCTGCAGAGCGCGGTCATCAGGTCGATTTGTACGACAAGTCCGAAGAAATTGGCGGTCAGTTTAACTACGCTAAACAGATTCCGGGTAAAGAAGAGTTTTATGAAACCCTGCGCTACTTTAAGTACCGCATTGAAGACACCGGGGTAAATTTGAAGCTTGGAAAAGAGCAGACTTGCGAAGGGTTGCTGGCAGAAAAATACGACGATGTGGTTCTGGCAACCGGTGTCAGTCCTCGCCAGGTGGATATTCCGGGTGTTGATTTGCCGCATGTGCTGGGTTACTTAGATGTCTTACGCGATCACAAAGCTGTGGGTAAAAAAGTGGCTGTGATTGGTGCCGGTGGCATTGGTTTTGATGTATCTGAATATCTGACCACTGAGAAGTCGCTGACACTGGATGAACCCGAGTGGTCAGAGCGTTGGGGGATTGATAAAAGCTACACTGATCGTGGCGGTCTGAAACCGCAGCAGCCAGAGCAAAGCCCGCGTCAGGTGTGGTTGCTTCAGCGAAAAGAGAGCAAAGTCGGTAAAGGCTTAGGTAAAACCTCTGGCTGGGTTCATCGCAACGAGTTAAAAAGTAAGTCTGTGAACATGTGGAATGGGGTGACTTATCATCGCATTGTGCCAGAAGGTATTGAAATAGAACGTGAAGGTGAAAAACAATTGCTGGAAGTCGATAATGTGATTATTTGTGCGGGGCAGGTACCGCAACGCTCCTTGCACGACGCGCTGCAGGCGGCCGGTCAGACGGTGCATCTAATTGGTGGTGCCGATGTCGCTGCCGAGCTCGACGCCAAACGCGCGATTCGTCAGGGTACAGAACTGGCGGCGGAGATTTAATGCCAGTTTACGATTTGCATTGTCACAGCACCTGTTCTGATGGCTCGCTATCAGTTTCAGAGCTTGTGCTGCGCGCTTGTGAGCAGAACGTCGATGTACTGGCGATAACCGATCATGATTGCGTTGACGGGCTGGCAGAAGCGAGTCGTCTCATCGAACATGATAACTTGCCGATTGAGCTGGTAAACGGTGTCGAAATCAGTTGTCGCTGGCACAGCTTTGAAATTCATATTGTTGGACTTAATATCGACCCGAGTGCGGAACCTTTAAAGGCTTTATTGAGCGAACAACAGCAACGTCGCTATAATAGATTCGATGCGATGCTGAAAAAGTTATATCAGCGGGGTGTCAGTTTATCAGCAGAAGAATGCCAGGCGGAAGGTTTGCCTACACGTAAGCACATTGCCGACGCTATGGTACGAAAAGGTATTGTCAGCAACCCACAAAAAGCTTTTGACCGCTTTATTGGCAAAGGCAATAGTGCCTATGTAAATCCTGAATGGTGTGATATTCCTACCGCGATAGAAGCTATCCATGAAGCCGGAGGGAAGGCGGTACTGGCGCATCCGCATGGCTACAAAATGTCGAATAAATGGCTGCGCAAGCTTTTAATACAGGGCAAAGAGTGGGGACTCGATGCCATGGAAGTCAGTTTGTGTCAGCAGTCTCCCGGTCACCGTGATGCCCTGGCGAAAATGAGCCAGGAATATGGCCTTTTAGCCTCGCAGGGCTCGGATTTTCACTATCCGGGGAATTGGCGCGAACTGGGTAAAAATCTTTGTCTACCAGCGGACTGTGTGCCAATATGGGAGCATTGGTCACAGTATCAGGATTGAGGTGAGATTATGAGTCAATATTTTGAAATTCATCCGGAAAATCCTCAAGCACGTTTAATTCAGCAATCGGTTCAGATTATTCGTAAAAGTGGAGTGGTGGTTTACCCCACCGACTCGGGTTATGCCATTGGTTGTCAAATTGGTGATAAAGCAGCGGCTGACCGTATTTGTCAGATTCGTGAAATAGACAAAGAGCACAACTTTACTCTAATGTGCCGTGATTTATCTGAGCTTGCGACTTATGCGCGGGTTGATAACGACGCCTTTCGGTTGCTGAAAAATAACACCCCCGGACCTTACACTTTTATTCTAAAGGGAACGAAAGAGGTTCCCAAGCGGCTGTTAAATCCTAAACGTAAAACTATTGGTATAAGGGTTCCGACGAATCGTATCGCAATGGCTTTGTTGGAAGAGTTAAATGAACCATTAATGTCGACCAGTTTGATCCTTGGCGAAGGAATGCTGGCTGAATCTGATCCGGAAGAGATTCGGGGTAAGCTGGAAAAGCTGGTGAATTTAATTATTGATGGCGGCCATAAAGGTGAAGAACCAACGACGGTTGTGGATTTATCGGAGGGAGCACCGACCATTCGTCGCGAAGGTTCCGGAGACGTAGAGCCTTTTGATTTTTAGGCATTTAAACAGGCACTCGGTTTAATTATGGCGGAACAACAGTCACTGCCTTTAGGCTTTGTTCGCGGCGAACCGGTTATAGAAAAGCCTGAAGACCTCTATATACCGCCGGATGCGTTGGAAGTTATACTAGATACTTTCAGTGGTCCGATGGATCTCTTGTTGTATTTAATTCGCAAACAAAAGCTCGATATTGTGGACATGCCTGTTCTGGCCATTACCCGGCAATATGTTGAGTATGTGGACATGATGCAAGAGCTGAAGCTGGAGCTTGCCGCCGATTATTTGGTGATGGCGGCCATTCTGGCCGAAATAAAAAGCCGTTTGTTGTTACCCAAACCGCCTCAGGAAGATGACGAGGAAGAAGACCCGAGGGCGGAGCTTATAAGACGCCTGCAGGAATATGAGGCGATACGCCAGGGTGCTGAATATATTGATCAGCAACCGCAGGTGGGACGAGATATTGTATTGGGTGAGGTTGGCAGTAATGCACGCGAGTGGTTAACGGCTGCGCCGCCGGAAGTGACTCTTGAAGACTTAACTCTCGCTTTTAGCCGTGTGTTACAACAGGTGGAGTTAAAAGCTCACCACCAGATAAAGCGCGAGCAACTATCGACACGAGCGCGAATGAGCCAGGTACTGGAGTTTTTGAGCCATAAAAAATACGTTTCTTTTAGCCAACTTTTTACCCGAAAAGAAGGTCGCGCCGGAGCTGTGGTCAGTTTTTTAGCAATTTTGGAACTTGTGAAAGAATCAATGATAGAATTGTCACAAGTAGAGCCTATGAGTGATATTCGCCTGAGTTTGAGACAGCACAGTCACGATGAATCCGTTACAGCTTAAACAACTTATTGAAGCGGCCTTGTTTGCGCATCCGCAGCCGTTATCGGCTGAGCAGCTGTATCAGCTGCTGCTGAATGAGGGCGAGGCCTCGCTGGCGGCTATAAGGCAGCAACTTAAAGAGTTGCAGTCAGACTACCAGGAACGTGGTATTGAGTTGGTGAAAGTGGCTTCCGGTTACCGTTTTCAAACACGGGCGGAGTTGGGACAGAGGTTAGCCGGGCTTTGGCAGGAAAAACCGCCTCGTTACTCAAACGCTTTGTTGGAAACTTTGGCGTTAATTGTTTACCGGCAGCCCATTACGCGTGGTGAAATTGAACAAATACGTGGTGTAAGTGTCAGTAGCCAAATAATGAAAACATTGCAGGAACGAGGTTGGATTAAAGTCGTAGGGCACAAAGAAGTGCCGGGAAGACCCCAGCTTTATGCCAGCACTAACGATTTTTTAGATGATTTTAATTTAAGTGATTTATCAGAATTGCCTGATATCGACACACTTGATGAAGATGATGAACGTACCGCTGAGACAGCGACTAACGAGAGAGATGATTCGTAATGACCGAGAAATTACAAAAGGTTTTAGCCCGATCTGGACATGGTTCACGCCGCGAAATTGAAACAAAAATTTCAGCGGGGCGGATTCGTGTGAACGGCAAAGTAGCACAATTGGGTGAACGTATTGATGCCGACGCAAAAGTACGCATTGATGGCCACGAAGTTCAGATTAAACCTGAAGAAGAGGTCATTTGCCGAGTTTTGATTTATCACAAACCTGAGGGGGAATTGTGTACGCGCAAGGATCCTGAAGGACGGCCGACCGTTTATGATCGCTTGCCAAGAATGAGCGGTGCGCGTTGGGTCGCTGTGGGTCGGCTTGATGTGAACACCTCGGGTCTGTTGTTGTTCACTACTGACGGTGAACTTGCAAATCGTCTGATGCACCCCAGCCAGCAGGTTGAACGTGAATACGCGGTACGGGTGTTTGGCGAGGTGGATGAAGCCATGATGCAGCGCCTGAGAAAAGGTGTGCAACTGGAAGATGGCCCTGCGCATTTCAATAGCATAAAGCCTGCCGGTGGTGATGGTATGAATCGCTGGTTCCATGTAACTATCAGTGAAGGGCGTAATCGTGAAGTTCGTCGCCTGTGGGAATCACAGGAAGTGCAGGTGAGTCGTCTTATCCGTGTTCGTTATGGAGATATTCCTCTGGAGCCGGGCTTGCCGCAAGGCGGCTGGGCTGAAATGTCATTGCCTCAGGTCAATGCGTTAAGAGCTCAGGTTAATTTACCGGCGGAAAAAGAGTCTTTTCTCGACCCTCGTAATGAAGAGTCTAAGCAGCGTCGTTTTGCGAAAATTCGTAAAGCCACCGCCCGTCACAGACTGGATAAAAAACAGAGTAAACGACGGGGTAAGTAAGTGACCACTACTGCGCGCTGGTTACCTGATTTTATGGAAAACCAGCGTTTGTTGCTGGCCTGGCCATACCGCAGTGATGTTTGGCGTAAGCATGCCGAACCAGCTCGTGACGCTCTCATAAAGCTAATAAAACAATTGTCTGCTAACACGCCGGTTTCGCTCGTTGTTCCTGCGAGCACAAGCGACAGTGTACCCGAGGCACTTAAGTCCGTTCAGCGCATTGAAATTGATTATGACGATATCTGGCTACGCGATACTACGCCACTGTGGCAGTTAAACAGCGACGGCCAGCTGGCGGCATTGTCTTTTGATTTTGATGGCTGGGGTGGTGTCCAGAACGATATTGCTGCTGATAAAGTTTTTAGTCAAAGTCTGTGTTCTCGCTTGAAAAGCCCATTAACAAATAACCTGCTTATTGCGGAAGGTGGTGCTTTTACGCACAACGGTCAGGGTGACTGGCTCATTGGCCTGGCCTGTATTAAGCAGCGCAACCCGGCAATGACAGAGCTGGAGATAACGTCTTTATTAGGCCGGTTGCTCCCCGGGCAGCGTTTACACTTTTTTGATGGCGCCTTGGTTGCTGATGAAACGGGCGGGCATATAGATAATATGGCGTTATTCGTTGAAGCAAATACTTTGTTGTATGCGGCCACTGATAATACCGCGCACCCTGATTATAAAACCTGCCAGGCGCTTAAAAAACAACTGGATAAACTGCCTGCTTACATTCAAACCATTCCACTACCTTTGCCGCTTCCACAACTGCCTGCGAGTGAAGAAAGAGAGGGGGTTGAGCTTACATCGTCAAGCTTAAAACGTACTGTTGAACTGCCTTTACTTTGCAGTTATGTGAATGTTTTGCAAACGAGCAAGCTAGTTGCAGTACCTCAGTTTGGTTTAACCACAGACGCTCAAGCCTTGATGACTGTTTGCGAAGCGCTTCCGGAGCGCAAGGTCATTGCCGTTGACGCACGCGAATTTGTCTTAGGGGGCGGTGGTTTGCACTGTATCAGTCATAATTTGCCTGATTTAGAACAGATGAGCTCTAATCGGTGATGATTAGGCGCTCCCGGCCTTTATCCTTAGCTTCGAACAAAACGTCATCCGCACGTTTATAAAGAGAATCAAAGCTATCTTCCGGGTGAGCGTTGGTAAAGCCCATACTGAAGGTAATACGATAGTCTTTCGGCAAACCGCTAATGGGCTTGCTGTTCAGCTCTTCGGTAATGCGTTCGAAGATGTTTTTCGCGTCCTCTTTACTGACATCGAAAAAGACCAGCAGCCACTCTTCGCCTCCCAGGCGACCAAAGTTGTCCTGATCACGCAGGCTGAGTTTGGCAACTTCTGCAAAACGTTGTAATACGCGGTCACCAACGTCATGACCAAACTGATCATTTATTGCCTTAAAGTAATCGAAGTCGACAACGGCCAGGGCTAACTGACGTTGTTGTTCGCGAGCTTGCTCCAGACCTTTTTTGCAAATACGGACAATGGCACGTCGATTCGGCGCGTTCGTTAAGTCGTCTTTTAATGCCAATTCGGCGAAGTTTTTACGAGCCCGCCACTGCTGATACAGAAAAGCCGAAACAATAATAACCACTAAAAGGCCTGAAATAATGATCCACACCAGCAGGTAATAGGAGGTTTGCTGCTCTTGCAGTTCTAACTCCTGCAATTGATTTTCTTTTTGAAGTAATTCATTGGTGGTCTCCTGTTCTTTAATTTCCAGGCGCACCATAATTTCCTGTACTTGCTTATCCTGAGTTTGCTCCCTTACTTTCTGCATATAATCGACGGAAGTCTTGTAACTTTCCAGAGCCGGCTTGTAATTTTCTATACGCTGATAATACTCAGACCAACGCTCATTAAGGGTTTGGTACAACTCGTTATCAGTCAATGTGTTAATAACCGAATTGGCGGCTTCTAGTTGAGCAAGCGCTTTTTCAAGTTGGTTGGTACCTAAATAAGCCGAAACCATGGCTAGCCGGCTCCGTGCCTCCATAGGGTGGGCTCCGGCCGCTCTAAATTGCGGCATGGCTCTGTTGAGACGTTTTAGGGCTTGCTGATAATTTCCGTTTTTGATGTTAATTGAGGCGATTTGGAAGAGGGCGTAAGCGACGCCAAGATCATCTTTAATGGCTTTACTGATTTCTAAAGCCGTTTCAAAATGCTGCCTGGCTTTTTCATTATTCCCCCCATCTCGGTAGGCAGTGGCTAAATTGTATTCGAGTACTGAAACATCCCATTGACCCAAATGCTCTCTGCTGATGTCGAGTGCATCCTGAATGTGCTCTAAACCAATTTCGTTTGCCCCGACATCGAGATAAACAGAGCCAATTAGAGCGTGAAACTCTACCTGCAACCTGGGGTGTGCCGTGTAGGCATTACGGTTGAGCTCTTCCAGGGTTTGCAGTGCCTGGGCTATATCGCCCGTATTCTTCATTACTTGCGCATGAAGGATGTCGGTTTCTATCTGTAAATCCTTATTGCCGGAGGCTTTAGCATTTTTGAGTGCGTGGGTAATACTGGTATTGGCCTGGCGAATTTTGCCTCGTTGTAAGAAATACGAGGTTTGGTTAATTCTCAGCAGAGTTTTTGCTATTTTTGAGTCGGCCAATTCCGCAAAGCGTAAGCCTTCATCTATAGCTGCATGTGCTTTACTCTCCTGGCCGGAATATCGGTAGGCCTCAACTTGCAATGCGTAAGCCATTGCCAGTTCTTCAAACTGGCGCTGGTTATTGTACTGTTCTATTAATTCAGAAGTCTTTTTTATCCATTTGTCCGGGCTACTGCTGGCATCAACGCGTTGCTGCTGCCACTCCTGAGCTGAAACGAATGAAGTGACAGCGAGTAAAGTAATAAATAAAAGACTTTGAATTTTTAGAAACAAGATAGCTCTATCTGTTAAAATTTTGTTGATTGTTAAGCTATTTTACTCTGTCTATTCAACATAGCAACGATTTAATTGTCAGCGCCCGACAGAGTTTTGGTTGAGAATATAACCTCAACTTGTGCCTCAATGGTTTGCTGTCCGGGTAATGACACTTTGTTTGAGCGGCTGCTAATTTCTGCCATTTGCATGACCATCGGTCGTGACATAGAACGTTCCGCGATACTTAATGTTCCTGTCAGCTTGAGACCCGCGGCGGTAGCCAAACGTTCGGCCTTATTTTTCGCTTGTTCATAAGCGTTAACGAGCGCTTGCTGGTACAAACCCTGCTGATCACTAATTTCAAACTGAACCTGGCCAACGCGAGTGACTCCCCGCGCTAATGCCAAGTCGATAATTTTGTCGTAGTTTTCAGGTTCTAACAGAGTGATCTGAACTTCCCGTTTAACCACAAAGCCATCTTGTTCTCTTTTCCCGTCATCGTTTTGTTCATAGCGGGGGTAAATTTGTAATTGGTAAGAACGAATGTCTTTGTCTTCTACGCCTTTATCGTTTAGATCGTTAATCAGGCGGCTGGTGGTGTCATCAACCATAGACTTTTGGGAGCTAAGTTTATTGCCACGTTCCTCAATCCAGAAAGTCAGTGACATCTGATCGGGAATAGCAGAAACACTACCGCTACCGGATATTGATAAGGTGCGCTCGTCTGCTTGAGCGAAAGTGGTAAATCCTGCCGTAAGAAAGACAAGACAAACGAAGAGAAACCTTGATTTTGAATTACTCTGAGTCATATTAAGCATCCTTAGACCAAATTCCATAGTTAGGTGTTGGAGTATAGACCATGGACGAAAGTTCAGAGTATGACGAAAAAGCACTGCGTGACAGTGCTTTTCGGTTGCTGGCAATGCGAGAGCAGAGCAGAACTGAATTAAAGCGTAAATTAATCCAGAAACAATGGCCCGCAGAAATGGTTAACCGTGTTGTTGACGAGCTTAAACAGGAAGGCTGGCAGAGTGATGAACGCTTTGCCGGTAGTTTTATTCGCGAAAAAGTCGGGCAAAAGCAGGGCAGATTAAAAATCATGGCACAGGCCACTCAGCAAAAAGGTGTTGCTTCAGACATTGTTGAGGACGTGCTCGAATCCATGGAAGTTGACTGGTTTGAATTGTGTGCAGAGCTGAAGCAGAAAAAGTTTGGAGATGATGACCCGGCAGACGAAAAAGAATGGAATCGTCAGGTACGCTTTTTACAGCAGAGAGGCTTTACTCCGGAGCAAATTTTCGCTTGCGTCAATCGACCACGACGCTAGGCTAGACGGCTACTTCGTGATAGTCTTAAAGCATTAAAACATTGACCTAAAGTCACTCAGTTAAGAAAAGTAGGACTCAATATGAGCATGAACAGTGCCCAAATTCGTGATGCATTTTTAAATTACTTTGCTGAGCGAGGACACGAAAAAGTTCCTTCAGCATCAATGATTCCCGGTAACGATCCCACCTTGTTATTTACTAATGCGGGGATGGTTCCATTTAAAGACGTTTTCCTGGGGACTGATAAACGTCGTTATGATAAGGCGACTTCGGCGCAGCGTTGTCTGCGTGCCGGAGGTAAACATAACGATTTAGAAAATGTTGGCTACACAGCCCGCCATCATACTTTCTTTGAAATGATGGGTAACTTCAGTTTTGGTGACTACTTTAAGAAACAAGCCATTCAGTACGCCTGGGACTTTTTAACCAAAGAGTTGAAGCTGCCGGCTGAAAAGCTCTGGGTTACGGTGTTTATTGAAGATGATGAAGCCTACGACATCTGGGCCAAAGACATTGGCGTGCCGGAAGACCGTATTTCGCGCATTGGTGAAAAAGATAACTTCTGGTCCATGGGTGATACGGGGCCTTGTGGTCCATGCTCTGAAGTGTTTTATGACCACGGTGAAGAAGTATGGGGTGGCCCTCCGGGAACCCCTGAAGAAGACGGTGATCGTTACATCGAGATTTGGAACCTGGTCTTTATGCAGTATAACCGTCAGGCTGACGGTACCTTAGAACCTCTACCGGATCCTTCCATTGATACGGGCATGGGCCTGGAGCGCATTTCTGCCATTATGCAGAACGTTCACAGTAACTATGAAATTGATTTGTTCCAGGCGCTGATTAAAGCGGCGGCTGAAATTATTGGCACCAATGACTTAGATAATAAATCATTGCGCGTTATCGCCGATCATATTCGTTCGTGTTCATTTTTGATAACGGATGGTGTGATGCCGTCGAACGAAGGTCGCGGTTATGTTCTGCGTCGTATAATACGTAGAGCCGTGCGGCACGGGCATTTACTGGGCGCTAAAGGTATCTTCTTTTTCCGTTTAGTGGACGAGTTGGCTCGCCAGATGGGGGAAGCGTACCCTGAGCTGGAGCAGAAAAAGCAAATTATTAAAGACGCGCTGGAGCGTGAAGAACAGCAGTTTGCGCGCACGCTGGAGCGTGGTCTGGCGATTTTGTCAGACGAAATTGCCGAATTGAAAGGTAATGTCATACCGGGCGATGTGGTATTCAAACTCTATGATACTTATGGCTTTCCGGTTGATTTAACCGCGGATATCGCGCGTGAACAGGAATTGACAATTGATGAGCAAGGCTTCGAGCAGGCGATGTCAGAGCAACGTCAGCGGGCTCAACAGGCTTCTCAGTTTGGCATGGATTATAATCAGCAGCTTAAATCTGACAACAAAACCGCATTTACCGGTTACGATGATGTTGCCGGGCAGGCAAAAGTGGTCGAGTTATTTAAAGACGGTAAGCCGGTAGAGCATTTGCAGGCGGGTGAAAACGGTATTGTGGTTTTATCAGAAACCCCGTTTTATGCAGAAAGCGGCGGTCAGATTGGTGACAAAGGTGTTTTGGTTGCCAACGGACCTGCCTTTGAAGTGACAGACACTCAGTATATTGGCAAAGCGATAGCGCACCACGGCGTAGCGAAAGCTGCGGTTAAGCTCAACGACAGCGTTAAAGCCGAAATTGATTCCGAGCGTCGTGAGAATATTAAACGCAACCACTCGGCAACACATTTGCTGCATGCAGCGCTTAGAAACTTGCTGGGCGAGCACGTTACGCAAAAAGGCTCTTTGGTTGAGCCGGACAAAATGCGTTTTGATTTCTCGCACTTTGAACCAGTGACGACTGAGCAGTTGGCTCAATTAGAACGTGAGGTAAATGCACAAGTTCGCGCTAACCTGCCACTGCAAACCGAGCTTATGGCGATTGATGAAGCAAAAGAAGCGGGCGCAATGGCACTGTTCGGCGAGAAGTATGACGAACAAGTGCGAGTTGTACGCATGGGGGATTTCTCCATGGAGCTTTGTGGTGGTACTCATGTCAAAGCTACAGGCGATATCGGTTTGTTCAGAATAACGTCAGAGGGTGGTATTGCTTCTGGTGTGCGTCGTATTGAAGTGGTAACCGGAGAAGCAGCCGTGCGATATACTCAACAGCAGCAAAGTGTGTTGCAGCAAATTGCTGGAGAGTTGAAAACAGAACCAAGCTCCTCGGTTGATAAAGTCCAGCAGCTGCAGCATAAGTTCCGTGAATTAGAGCGTAAGAACGAGCAGCTGCAACAGAAACTGGCACAGCAGGCCGGTGGTGGGTTAATTGCTCAGGCTGTTGATATTAATGGGGTTAAAGCAATCATTGCAGAGTTAGATCAGGCCGATCCGAAATCTTTGCGCGGATTAGTTGATGATTTGAAGAACCAAATGGGCTCAGGCATCGTATTATTGGGAACTGCAAACGGTGATAAAGTCAGTTTAATTGCTGGCGTTACTACCGATTTAACGTCTAAAGTTAAAGCAGGAGATATCGTGAATCAGGCTGCAAATGTCGTTGGGGGCAAGGGCGGAGGTCGTCCTGATATGGCGCAGGCAGGTGGCTCACTTCCGGAGCAGCTAAATGAAGCTTTAGCCACTGCGACGACTTGGTTACAGCAACAGCTTTAGCTGTCGGTGTAAGAGTTGAAAATATAACGAAATAGTATGCGCTTCGTTATAGTGTAATCACTCTCAGTGTTGGTAGACTGCTTACGCCAGTTCAGGGAAAAGTTCGATAATCGCGGTAAGAATCGGAACAGTATTGAAGGAGCAATTTATGCTAATTTTAACTCGCCGTGTAGGTGAAACATTAATGATAGGTGATGATGTTTCGGTCACCGTTCTCGGCGTTAAGGGAAACCAAGTACGTATTGGTGTTAATGCCCCGAAAGACGTTTCCGTTCATCGCGAAGAAATATATATGCGTATTCAGTCTGAAAAGGACGATGAGCAAGACACAGAATAAGAGATTAGATAAGACCGGCGAAAGCCGGTCTTTTTTTATGTTTTTGACCATTATGAAGAAAAATTACGCGAGATGGTCAATTATCCCACACTTAAACCCTAGTTTTTAAAAAAGCGATTGACATTATTGCCAACATCGCTAGAATTCACGCCACAACGATTTGGAGAGGTGGCCGAGTGGCTGAAGGCGCTCCCCTGCTAAGGGAGTATAGGGTTTGTAGCCCTATCGAGGGTTCGAATCCCTCCCTCTCCGCCAGTCGTTTGCAGTAACAATTACGCGCTCGTAGCTCAGCTGGATAGAGTACCTGGCTACGAACCAGGCGGTCGGAGGTTCGAATCCTCCCGAGCGCGCCATATTGTTACTAACCTGAATACGCGCTCGTAGCTCAACTGGATAGAGTACCTGGCTACGAACCAGGCGGTTGGAGGTTCGAGTCCTCCCGAGCGCGCCATTCTTTTCCTACCCCCCTTTAATTATCTTAGTTTCATATTAATCCCGTTGAATGTTTTTTAATCTCATTAAAATTCTGAATACCCACTATTTACTGCTGTATCTCCTTGCGTGACTTGCTACCATAGTATTTAATAATTTCATAACAATACCTTAGCAACCAATCAGGAGTGCTTAGTGTCAGAATTGCTCAGCCAAGCTGCGCAACTCATGCTGGTCGGTATGGGCGCAGTCATCATCTTTCTTTGCTTATTGGTCGTTGCCATGAGCGTTATGAAACGCTTGATTCCAACACCAGAGCCTGTTGCCAGCACGCAGCCATCGCTCAAAGATAATAACTCTGATGCAGCAACTCCTGCGGTACTGGCTGCAATTTCTGCTGCGGTACACAGTTACCGTCAAGGCAAAAAAGCAGCGAATCACAAGGAGAAATCATAATGAGTAAACCCCTGTTACTAACAGAGTTGGTGCTGCGTGACGCACACCAGTCACTACTCGCAACGCGTATGCGTCTGGACGACATGCTTCCCATCGCAGAAAAGCTAGACAGCATTGGTTACTGGTCAATGGAGTCCTGGGGGGGCGCGACTTTTGATTCTTGTATTCGCTATCTTGGTGAAGACCCCTGGGAACGCATTCGACAACTGAAAAAAGCAATGCCGAATACTCGCCAGCAAATGCTGCTTCGAGGGCAAAACCTGTTGGGATATAGGCATTACGCCGATGACGTGGTGAAACGTTTTGTCGAGCGGGCAAAGGAAAATGGCGTTGATGTTTTCCGTATTTTTGACGCGATGAACGATGTTCGTAACTTAAAAACAGCGATAAAAGCGGCTAAAGACGTTGATGGCCACGCACAGGGCACAATGTCTTATACGGTTAGTCCGGCGCATACGCTGGATACCTGGGTAAATATGGCTCAGGAGTTGGAAGGCTTAGGTTGTGATTCTATATGCATAAAAGATATGGCGGGTCTGCTGCGTCCTAATGATGCTTATGAGCTGGTCAGTGCGTTAAAGAAAAACACAGATTTACCAATTGCCATGCAATGTCATGCCACAACCGGACTGAGCGTTGCAACTTACCAGAAATCAATCGACGCTGGCATCGATATGCTGGATACCGCGATTTCGTCAATGAGTATGACTTACGGCCACTCGCCTACAGAAACTCTGGTTGCGATGACTGAGGACAGTGATCGCGACACTGGCCTGTCACTGCCTGACTTGGCTGAAGTGGCGAGCTATTTCCGCGACGTACGTAAGAAATACGCTAAGTTTGAAGGATCTCTTAAAGGCGTTGATGCACGAATTCTCCTGGCTCAGGTGCCGGGCGGTATGCTGACCAATATGGAAGGGCAGTTAAAAGAGCAGGGCGCGCTGGACAAATTTGATGAAGTACTGGAAGAGATTCCTAAAGTACGCGAAGACCTTGGTTTTATACCTCTAGTCACGCCAACCTCACAAATTGTGGGAACACAGGCTGTACTGAATGTGTTGAGTGGCGAACGTTATGAGAATATCTCTAAAGAAACTGCTGCGGTTCTGAAAGGCGAGTATGGAGCAACCGCTGCCGAGGTGAATAAAGACCTGCAGAAGCGTGTTCTGGACGGCGAAGAGCCTATTACCTGTCGCCCTGCCGACTTACTGGATAACGAACTGGATGCGTTGACTAAAGAACTAAAAGATAAAGCGACAGACGAAGATATTCGTCTGGCGGATGATGTTGTTGATGACGTCTTAACTTATGCGCTGTTTCCGCAAATTGGGCTTAAATTCCTTAAGAACCGTGATAACCCGGATGCTTTTGAGCCGGTGCCCGGAGAAGAGCCTGAAGAGACAACGGAATCTAAAGAGCAACAAGCTCCAAAGGCAACTGGAGATGTCGAACAATACGAAGTTGAGGTTGAGGGTAAGCGTTATAATGTAAAAGTCGGGCCAACGGGTCAGCTCGATTCTGTGAAGTCATCGTCTTCAGCAGAGTCTTCACAATCATCACAGGAGCCATCGCAAGAATCATCAGGTGGCTCAGGTGAAGGTGAAACTATAAAAGCGCCATTAGCTGGTAATATTTTTAAAGTTGTAGCCAAAGAAGGCGCTGCAATAAAAGCCGGCGACGTTGTCTTGGTAATGGAAGCGATGAAAATGGAAACCGATATTAAAGCACCCAAAGACGGCACTGTTCAGTCTCTTCATGTAAAAGAAGGTGACGCAGTGACCGTAGGTGATGCTCTGGTGACGGTAGGTTAATATGGAGAAGCTGCAGACTTTATGGGAAACCACCGGCATTGCTGCAATGACATTTGGTCAATTCAGCATGATTCTGGTGGGTGGGTTGCTATTGTACTTGGCAATCTCAAAGAAATTTGAACCTCTATTACTGTTACCTATTGGTTTTGGCGCAATACTGGCAAATATCCCTTTAGGTGGTTTCACTGAGCCTGGGGGAGTTCTTTACTACGTGTACAGCGTTGGAATTGACACCGGGATGTTCCCATTGCTTATTTTTATGGGCGTCGGGGCGCTTACCGATTTTGGGCCCTTACTGGCAAACCCTAAAATGCTCTTTTTGGGTGGAGCGGCTCAATTCGGTATCTTTGCTACCTTGTTTGGTGCTATTGCTCTGAATGGCATACCGGGCATTGAGTTTTCGATGTCCGATGCGGCGGCGATTTCAATTATCGGCGGCGCTGATGGTCCCACGGCTATTTTCCTGGCGTCGAAGCTGGCACCGGATTTATTGGGCGCTATTGCTGTTGCCGCTTATTCATATATGGCGCTGGTGCCTATTATCCAGCCACCAATAATGAAACTGCTGACAACTCAGGCCGAGCGTGAGATAAAAATGGAGCAGTTACGGCCGGTGGCTCGTCGTGAAAAGCTTTTCTTCCCGCTAATAGCTATGGGGCTAACGTTGTTATTTTTGCCTTCAGCAACGCCTTTGGTTGGCATGTTCTGCCTGGGTAACTTAATGCGTGAATCTGGCGTGGTGGAACGCTTAACGAAAACCACTCAGAATGAACTGATTAATATTGTCACCATCTTTCTAGGTTTGGCTGTGGGCTCTAAACTGCAGGCAGATCAGTTCCTCAGCTTCCAGACGCTGGGCATTCTGGTGTTAGGTGCTGTTGCATTTTCCATTGGAACCGCCAGCGGCATTTTAATGGCGAAATTGATGGGGAAATTCAGCAAAGACCCGATTAACCCGTTAATTGGTGCTGCCGGAGTCTCCGCTGTACCTATGGCAGCAAGGGTAGTTAATAAGGTGGGTTTACAGGCTAACCAGCAAAACTTCCTGTTAATGCATGCGATGGGGCCAAATGTCGCCGGCGTACTGGGTTCAGCTGTGGCTGCGGGCGTTCTGTTAGCTTTGGTTTAACGCCCGGTAAGAAACATCATCGTCGTGTAAAAAGCGGCGATGACAGCGCTGAATACAGCAATGTAAATAAAACCTTTATAGCCCTGTTTAATGCTCCAGCCATTGACTTGTAAATACAACAGCCAAAACAAGCTGAGCAGCAGCGGAATAATAAAAAAATATCGAGTCATAGTAATTCCTCAAGACTGATGTTGTTGAATAGCTTCTAAGTCTACAGCCGCCTGATGCGCATAGCGCAAACGTTTTTCCAGCTCAGTGATCTGGTCAGCAACTTTATCGATGTTACCTTCTGCCATAAATTGCTCTAAGTCGGCGGCTTTGCCTTGTAAATGAGTAAAGCCAAGATTAGCGGCGGCTCCTTTCAATGAGTGGAAATAGCGTCGCGCGCTTTCATGCTGGCCCCGAGTAATAAAGTCAGAGACTTTAGTGGCGCTACCCTGGTAGGTTTCATACAGCTGCTCTACTAACTTCAGATAAAGCTCAACATTGTACTGTAAACGCTTTAATGCCGCTTCAAACTCAATGCCTTTTACCTGCGGTATCCGAACTGGAGATTTCGGTGCTTCTTCCTGTTTAGGCTCGCGCACTTTTTCCTGCTGCTGATTATTGGTGTAGTCACCGGGAACAGCCCATTTCACAATGGCTTTAATGAGTTGTTTTTCATCAATAGGTTTTGCAATGTGTCCCTGCATACCTGCAGCCAGCGAGCGCTCTTCATCACCGCTCATCGCATTCGCTGTCATTGCCAGAATTGGTAGTTGTTGATAATTGAAGTCGGCGCGAATAGTACGAGCCGCCTTTAGCCCATCCATAACAGGCATTTGAATGTCCATTAATACCAGCGAGTAATTATTATTCTGAACAGCTTCTACCGCCAGTTGACCATTTTCGACAATGTCGACTTTAAACTTATGGCTTGCAAGGATTTCACGTGCCACTTGCTGATTAATTTCGTTGTCCTCTACGACTAAAATTGGCGCTCGCAGAATGCTTTCCGGAATGCCGTCGTTATTGTCAGCATCATTCTCATCCGGAAGCTCGTGCTGAACCAGGGTAGACGTCAGGCTTCGTCCTAAAGTTGAAGCGGTAAATGGCTTTGAAATAATATCGTTTACGCCCGCCTGCTTCGCTTTTTCGGATAATTCCTCGGCATAGTAGCCCGTTGCCAGAGTCATTTTCGGCCGAATGTCTTCTGCATAGCGCTCGGTTATCGTTTGGCAAAATTCCAGACCATCCATACCCGGCAAACGCCAGTCAACCAAAACCAGTTGATAAGGATTGTTGCCCTCGACAGACAACTGAAACACTTGCAGAGCTTGTTCCGCCGTGCGGCAAACTTTTACATCAACCTGATAACTGCGCAGCATTTCATAGAGCATTTCACGGGTACTTAAGTTGTCATCAATGGCGAGAATTCGAACCCCTTTAAGTTTCTGCAAAAGATACTGATGATGACTGTTGTCCTGCTCTGTCTGTAACGGCAGTTCGACTTCGATGTAAAACGTAGAGCCTTGACCGGCGGCGCTGGTTACGCCGATATCGCCGCCCATTAACAAAATAAGGCGTCGGGAAATAGCTAAACCAAGGCCGGTGCCACCATACTTACGGGTTGTAGATGTGTCTGCCTGAGTAAAGGCTTTAAAGAGGTTTGCGCGCTGCTCTTCGTCCATACCAATACCGGTATCGGTAACCGAGATCCGCAGCAACACATTATCCCGTGAATTGTCCAGTAAATTAACAGCAACATTTATTTCACCGTCTTCGGTAAACTTAATGGCGTTACTGATCAAATTGACGAGAACCTGGTTTAACCGCAGCGGATCGCCAATTAAACGCGTGGGTATATTGGCTGGTAAGTTAATAATAAACTCAAGATCTTTATCGTAAGCTCGGTAGGCAAACATATCCGCCAATGAGGTCAATACGTCTTGCAAGTCGAAAGGAATGCGTTCGACAGTTAACTTCCCTGCATCAATCTTTGAAAAATCGAGAATGTCATTAATTACGCCCAGTAACGCTTGCGAAGAAGAGTCTATGACTTTGATATAGCGTTTTTGTTTTTGCGTAAGCTCGGTTTTGAGGCAAAGGTTTGCCATACCGACAATAGCGTTAATTGGAGTGCGAATTTCATGGCTCATATTCGCCAGAAACTCACCTTTCGACTGGTTGGCACGTTCGGCAGTTTCTTTGGCTTTTTCCATTTCTTCTGCAACCGACTTAATACCGGAAATGTCGTAGTAGCTACCGAGAATGCCGATAATATTGTCGTCGTCATCGTAAAGGGGAACACTGGAGTGCTCGACCCACTGACTTTCCCCATTGGCTTTCAATTCGATTTCAGCATTAGCGGACGGTGTTTGCTGGCTAAAAGTTTTTCTGTCCCTTTTCAGTAACACATCGTTACTGGCAAGAGAGTCTATTTCTGCATCCGCTTTACCGGCCAGAGATTCAGGATCAATACCAAAGTCATTGGCAAAAGCACGGTTTCCGCCTAACAATTTCAGTTCGGGATCGCGCCAGTACACTCTGGTTGGCAGGTCGTTAAAGACTTGTTCAAACAGTTGTAATGAATCGGACGATAAAAAGGGTTGCCGAAAAGGCGCTGTCAGCGCGTTGCGCCGGGACCACCACCAAATGACAATGCCAATAATCAAACTGAACAGAATCATTGCGACTAATACAGTGTCACTCCAGGGGGAAGGTAACAGGGCATATAACGCAAGACTGGTTACCTGAAGAATGACAAAAATGAGCTGTAAAAATGTCCAGAATGAATTCATGGTTGATCCGTAACCGAAAGGTTAGATAAACAGCAGCTAGTCTGCCACGTTGAGCCTTAATCGCCAAGTTATGTGCTCAAATTAAGAGTGACAAACATAGACCTTTTAGCGAATTACCAGTAAGCTTAGCGACAGAAAACCTTCCGTCTTAGTGAGTGGAGTTGTCATTTGCAAGCAACATTTCAAGCAGTTATCGAAAAGCTTAAGCAATCGGGTAAAACAGCAGTTTGGCAAGGCATTAAGCGTGGTATTGAACGTGAAGCTTTGCGCATAAAAGAAAATGGAACGCTGGCGCCGGGTGACCATCCTCAGGAGTTAGGAAAAACTCTGACGCATCCAACCATTACAACCGATTACTCAGAGAACCTACTTGAGTTTATTACTCCGGTTGCCTCCGATATTAACACCACACTGTCACAGCTCCGTGATATTCATCGTGTGGCCTATAACGCCATTGATGACGAGTTGTTATGGCCGATGAGCATGCCTTGCTACATTGGCTCAGATGACGATATTCGTATCGCTAAATATGGTGACTCGCATTCGGGACGTATGAAAAGCCTCTACCGACGAGGTCTGACATACCGTTATGGCGCTACCATGCAGGTTATTGCCGGAGTGCATTACAATTTTTCCGTGTCCGATGCGATGTGGGAAGAATTAGCGGAGATTGAAGGCGTTCGTAATAACCAGAGTTTCCGTACGGAACGGTATTTCGCGCTCATTCGTAACTTTAAGCGTGTTGCCTGGGTTATTCCGTACTTGTTTGGCGCTTCACCCGCTTTGTGTAAATCGTTTTTCAGTCAGACGAAAAACGAAGAGATTCTGCAAAAGTGGAATTTTGATACGGTAGGTAAAGGAACGGTATTTTTGCCTTACGGCACGTCGTTGCGAATGAGCGACTTAGGTTATACCAATAAAGAACAGGCAACGCTGAAAATAACGTACAATTCATTGGATGAGTATGTGAAGGGCCTGCGTCGCGCAATTACAACGCCTTCTCAGCAGTTTTCGAAAATCGGTGTAAAAGTAGGCGACGATTACCGTCAGCTTAACGATAATATTCTGCAGATAGAAAATGAGTTCTATTCGCCAATTCGTCCTAAACAGACAGCACGCGATGGCGAAACGCCTAGCCAGGCTTTAGAGCGAGGCGGCGTGGAGTACATAGAGATTCGTGCGCTGGATGTGAACCCGTTTAGTGATGTAGGTATCACTGCGCAGCAAATGCACTTTCTGGACTTAATGCTTCTGCATTGTTTATTACAACCAAGCAAAGAAATGAGCTGGGAACAGCAGCAGCAAGCTGATGAAAACTTTACTAAAGTGGTGATGCAGGGGCGTAACCCGCGCTTAAGCTTGCAGCAAAACGGTATTGATCGCTTAATGGCTGACTGGCTGGAAGAACTTTTTGCAGATTTCGCTTCAATTGCAAAAGCGCTGGATAATAGTTCAGACAGTAAAGTTTATCAGAATCATTTGGCGGATTTGTATGAATGGGTATTAAATCCGGAAAGTACGTTATCGGGACAAATTTTACGTTTGCTTAAAGAAGAAGATCGCGATAATAGTAATTTAGGTATGCAGTTAGCTAAGCAATACCGTGAGCAATTGAAAAATGAACCGCTCAGTTACTATCAACAAGATGATTTTGCTAAATGGGCGGCCGAATCAGAGCAAGCGTTTGAAGATCGTTATCAGCAAGACAATAACGTTGATTTTGATACGTTTTTGGCAAACTATTTCAAACAGGCGGCACGCTCAGGCCAGTTAGCTGACTGATAAACATAAAAAAACGCAGCCCAAATTTGGACTGCGTTCTATAAACGTTCAGGGGATGAACATGAATGCGTTTTTCAGCTACAACATGTGTTCAATTACTGAGAGTTTAGCGAGTGAATAAAGTTCAATGGCGATAAAACTTTTTTTTTCAATTCAACCGAAAGTGCTGGTAAGTGCTTTTTTTGTAGCGACTCTGAGTGGTTGTGCAACACCTCCTCCGGCTAATCCTGAAAATGTTTGTCATATTTTTGAAGAACACCGTGACTGGTATCATGCGGCCGCAGATGTGCGTGAGCGCTGGGGTGTGCCTATTCACGTGCCAATGGCGATGATGTATCAGGAAAGTTCCTTTAAGCATAATGCTTTGCCTCCCAGAGATTACCTTTTAGGTTTTATTCCGTGGGGGCGGGTGAGTTCGGCTTACGGTTACTCGCAAGCGAAAACGATGACCTGGGAAGATTACCAGCGTGAAACGGGTAACGGTTGGGCCAGCCGCGATGATTTTGAAGATGCGATTGATTTTATGGGCTGGTTTATAGCAAAAACCTATAAAATTAATGGCGTATCGAAATGGGATGCTTACGGACAATACCTTAACTACCATGAAGGTTGGGGCGGTTATCAACGTAAGTCTTATTTAAAGAAACCCTGGTTGGTAAAAGTATCCAGGGTTGTGAAAAGCCGCTCTATGACATACGCCGCGCAATTGAATAAATGTGAGGAAGACTTAAAGCACGGCTGGCTATGGCGTTTATTCTTCGGTTAGTCATTGGTCTGGTTGTCGGTTTTTTGGTAGAGCTCGGGAAATACTCTAATTTGTTTTATCATGGTGTCACCAATTTCAACAAGCTCTACCGGATAACCGCCTAAACGAAGCGACAACCGGGCATCAGGAATATCTCCGAACTGCTCAATAATAAGGCCACTTAAGGTTTTTGGACCATCCGTCGGAAAATCCCAATTCATTTCTTTGTTTAATTCGCGCAAGTTAGCTGAGCCGTCGACTAAAAAGCTGCCATCGGTTTCAAGCGTTACTGACTCACTGGGAGCCGGCGCCATGGAAGTCGTAAAGTCGCCAACAATTTCTTCCAGAATATCTTCGAGAGTAACGAGTCCCTGAATGTCGCCGTATTCGTCAACAACCAGTCCGATACGTTCTTTACGACGCTGGAACTTTAGCAGCTGAACATTCAGTGGTGTGCCCTCAGGAATAAAGTAGCTGTCCCGTGCTGCGCGAACTAATATGGATTTATCAGCGGTAAACTGGTTCTTGCTCATCAGACGCATGATATCGCGGGCATGCAGAAATCCGATAGCATCATCTATTTCATTGCGATAAAGCAGTACGCGGGTGTGCTGGCCATTCGACAATTGTTTAACGATAGATTTCCAGTCGTCACTAATATCGATACCGACTATTTCGTTACGGGGCACCATGACGTCTTCTACCGTAACTTTCTCGAGATCCAGAATACTGACCAGCATTTCCTGATGCGAAGTTGGAATTAAGTTTCCGGCCTCGTTAACCACGGTGCGTAACTCGTCGGAACTTAATGCGTCAGCCATTTGTGACTGTTTCGGGTTGACCCCCAGCATGCGCATAAAGGAATTGGTGATGAAGTTCATACCAATAACGATAGGGTACATGATTTTCAGCAAAGGCATCAAAATTAAGGAGCTGGGGAACGAAATGCGTTCCGGGTGCAGTGCTGCAATAGTCTTTGGCGTGACTTCAGAAAAAATCAGAATAATTAGGGTTAAACCAAAAGTAGCGACAACAATTCCTGCGTCACCAAACCAGCGCAGACAAAGAATTGTTGCGATAGCGGATGCGCCAATGTTGACCAGATTATTACCAATAAGAATAAGGCCGATTAACCGATCGGGGCGATCAAGCAAGTACTGGACACGCTTAGCTCCGGGGTGATTGTTTTGTACTAGGTGGCGCAGACGGTACCGGTTGATAGACATCATGCCAGTTTCGGAGCCAGAGAAATATGCGGATAAAAATAACAGTACGGCTAAAATCACGAGCAACATGCTCGTTGATATCTCGTCCAACGGTTTATTCCTTAATTATACTGTGAATGTGACAATGTAGAGTTCTCAGCTATGAAGTCAAGTATCATTCAGGATAAGAGAAAATCTTTCACGAAGCGGCTGCCAAAATAACCTAAGGTTAATAGTGTGCTGGCAAGTACAGTAATAACCACAATAATGCGGCCACGTAAGCCAGATGTTCTGTGCAGGACCACGGCCAATAGATAAAGCAGAGCTGCGACGCTAGTTAAAATAGTTTTGTGAGCTTGCTGCTGAGCAAGCATGTCATCGAGGAAAAGAAACCCTGAGCCCAGAGCGAGAAATAGTACAAAAGTACCCAGCGCCAGAAGGTTAAAGAAGTATTTTTCGACGGTCATTAATGGTGGCAATTTGCTCAGCAGAATATGACCTTTTCGATTTTTTAACACACGGTTTAAATAACTGGTTTGTAGTGCGTAAAGTGTGGCTAAAGCCAGTATTCCATAAGCGACCAACGATAAAGTGATGTGAAAAACTAGCCCGTGCCCTACGCTTATGTCGGCTCCCCAGTTAACAGGAATAAATACGAGTAACAGTGTGGTAAGCGCAGAGAATAGATAAATAACCGGTTTCAAAAATAAGTTACTGGCCTGGTTATTTTTCACTACGGTTAAAGCGGCTATGAGAAAAGCCACAATAGCCAGACTGGACGAGATATTAATGTGATCAAAATCATCGTCAGCGAGCTCTATTATGATAAGCCAGCCATGCGCAGCAACCGCCAAAGCAGCTGGTATGATCTGATAAGCTGGGTGAAGCACTTTGTTTTTTAATATATTTTGTAGGATAACAAAAGCGCTGGCACAGTAACCCAATAAGCTGATTAGCAACAATAAAGAGAGCATCACGCGCTCGACTTCCCTGGTTCTTAGTTGTTCATGCCTCGAGTATACGACGTCAGTCGGCCAAACCCAATACTTACGGGGCGAAACTTTCTTGCAAATCAGATATACTGTCCCCATTACTATTAACGTCAGAAATCGCAATATAAGAGACGATCGACATGTTTGAGAATTTATCGGAACGTTTGTCGCAAACGCTACATTCTATTGGCGGCCGAGGCCGACTGACCGAAGACAATATTAAAGAGACGTTGCGCGAAGTTCGCATGGCGCTGCTTGAGGCCGATGTTGCCTTGCCTGTGGTCAAAGACTTTATTGCTAAAGTTAAAGAACGGGCAGTAGGTACAGAGGTCAACAAAAGCCTGACGCCGGGTCAGGTATTTGTAAAAATTGTCCAGTCTGAGCTGGAAGCAGCCATGGGTGAGGCGAATGCGCCACTGCAATTAAATACCCAGCCACCGGCTGTTATTTTGATGGCAGGTCTGCAGGGGGCAGGTAAAACTACCAGTGTGGGCAAGCTGGCTAAATATTTAACCGAGCGCCAGAAGAAAAAAGTGATGGTGGTCAGCGCCGACGTATATCGTCCGGCCGCTATTAAACAGCTGGAAACTCTTGCCGAGCAAGTTGGGGTGGAGTTCTTCCCATCCACGACTGAGCAGAAGCCGGTAGATATTGCTAATGCTGCTATTGCCCAGGCACGTAAGCAGTTTATTGATGTGGTGTTAGTCGATACGGCCGGTCGTCTTGCTATTGACGAAGATATGATGCAGGAAATCCAGCAACTCCACTCCGCCATCAACCCAGTTGAAACTCTGTTTGTCGTTGATGCGATGACGGGTCAGGATGCGGCAAATACCGCTAAAGCATTCAGCGAAGCTTTGCCGTTAACTGGGGTTATTTTGACTAAGACTGATGGTGATGCTCGTGGTGGTGCGGCTCTGTCTATTCGCCATATTACCGGTAAGCCTATCAAGTTTCTGGGTGTTGGTGAGAAAAACGATGCACTCGAGCCTTTTCATCCTGACCGCGTAGCCTCCAGAATTCTCGGCATGGGTGATATGCTTTCTCTGATTGAGGAAGTGGAACAAAAAGTCGATAAAGAGAAAGCGGAGCGCGTGGCGAAAAAAGTCATGAAAAAAGGCCAGTTCTCACTGGAGGATTTTCGTGATCAGCTCGTACAGATGCGTGAAATGGGCGGCATGATGGGATTAATGACGAAAATGCCTGGCATGGGTAAAATGACTGAGCAAATGAAAGGTCAGATGGATGACAAAATGACCTTGCGCATGGAAGCCATTATCAACTCCATGACTCCGAAGGAACGGCTACGTCCCGACGTAATAAAGGGCTCGCGTAAGCGCCGTATAGCGACCGGTTCTGGTACTCAGGTACAGGATGTGAACAAGTTGCTTAAACAGTTTACTCAAATGCAAAAAATGATGAAAAAAATGAAAGGTGGCGGCATGCAGAAAATGATGCGCGGCATGGGCGGAAAGATGCCACCAGGAATGTTCCCCGGACGCTAGGAAAAAGCGCGTCAAGCTTGCATTTGCAGTAAAAATCAGTAGAATTGCCGAGCCTTCCGACTCCGTCGGAGGGCTTTGCTATTTTTTACATTTACAAAACAGTTATATTGAGGAACGCAATGGTAACCATTCGTTTACAACGTGGTGGCGCGAAAAAACGCCCCTTCTACCAAATGGTAGTTGCTGACAGTCGCAATGCTCGCGACGGTCGTTTCATTGAGAAAGTAGGATTTTTTAACCCTGTAGCTCGTGGTCAGGAAGAAAAGCTTCGTGTTGATGTTGACCGCATCGAGCATTGGGTAAGCAAAGGCGCTCAGTTATCTGATCGTGTTGCTAAATTAGTTAAAGATGCAAGCGCTGCGGCGTAAGCATTAACAGATTCAGGTAGGTAAATTAATGCAGCAATCAGAGCAAATCGTCGTTGGTCGCATCGGTGCGGTGTATGGCGTAAAAGGCTGGTTGAAAGTGCAGTCATTTACCGATGATCCAGAATCGATATTTGAATACAGCCCTTGGTTACTTAGCCAAAAAACTGAGCGGGAAATGAAAGTTGTCGAGTGGCGTCGCCACAACAACGGATTTATCGCCAGGTTAGAAGGCATATCCGATCGTGATGAGGCTGCACGCCTTACAGGCGCGGATATCTGCATTACTGCAGATGAGTTACCGGCATTAGCTGATGACGAGTTTTACTGGCGCGACCTTATTGGTATGCGTGTAGTGAACACCAACGGCTATGATATGGGTGTGGTTGAACAAATTATGCCCACCGCATCGAACGATGTGTTGGTCGTAAAAGCAAACAGCAACGATGGGTTCGGGAAATCTGAACGTTTAATTCCTTTTATCCAAAGTGAATATGTCACTGCGGTTGATAAGGAAGCCAAACAGATTCAGGTTGAGTGGCCATCGGACTTTTGATGGGCAAACCATTGCAGGTTGGCGTCATCAGTTTGTTTCCTGAAATGTTTTCGGCCGTTACCGATTACGGTGTTACCGGCAGAGCAATAAAGGAAGGTTTGCTGACAGTGAGTGTATGGAATCCTCGTGATTTCACTCATGATCGCCACAGGACTGTTGATGACAGACCTTATGGCGGTGGTCCAGGTATGTTGATGATGGTGCAGCCACTTGTGGATGCTATCAACGCAGCAAAAAAAAGCCTGGGTGAGGATACTCCTGTTATTTATTTGTCACCGCAAGGGCAAAAACTTGATCACAGCGGAGTGCAACAGCTCTCCAGCAATGATCGAATGATTTTGATTGCTGGCCGTTATGAAGGCATTGATGAACGCGTTATCAAGCAATACGTTGATGCGGAATGGTCGATAGGGGATTACGTTTTAAGCGGTGGTGAGTTACCGGCAATGGTGCTTATTGACGCGGTATCACGGTTAATTCCCGGGGTGTTGGGACACCATAATTCAGCAGCAGAAGATTCTTTTGCCAGCGGGTTACTGGATTGCCCTCACTATACTCGGCCTGAAACTTATAATGAGCAGCAAGTACCGCCAGTGTTATTAAGCGGTGATCATGAAAAGATACGTCGCTGGCGTTTACAGCAGTCTTTGGGTAAAACCTGGCTGCAACGACCAGAGTTAATTCATAGCCTAGCTCTGACTGACGAGCAGGAAATATTGTTGAACGAGTTTATCGCGCAGCAATCATCCGGCAAATAAAGTACAGTTTACCTAGGATAGGAGATACGAAGATGGCAAAAGTTAGCCAAAATATCATTAAGGCTCTTGAAGAAGAGCAGATGAAACAAGATCTACCTGAGTTTGCACCAGGTGACACTGTTGTTGTAGATGTAAAAGTAAAAGAGGGTAACCGCGAACGTCTTCAGGCGTTTGAAGGTGTTGTTATCCGTATTCGTAACCGCGGTCTGCATTCAGCGTTCACAGTACGTAAAGTATCGAATGGTGAAGGCGTAGAGCGTACTTTCCAAACGCACAGCCCATTAGTTGACAGCATTAAAGTCAAACGTCGTGGTGCGGTTCGTCGCGCGAAACTGTACTACTTGCGTGAGCGTTCTGGTAAGTCTGCACGTATCCGCGAGAAGCTGTCTTAAGCTTTTAGCAAACAAACGAAATAGCAAAGAAAAACCCAGCCTTGTGCTGGGTTTTTTGATAGTGTTTTAGAATGAACGAAGATATCGAAATATTAACCCAAATTTTAGCTGAAAATTTGGATGTTCAGCACCACTGGACTGAACACGAACTGATTGCGTCTTTGCAGGGGCCACCTTATGAATTCTTTGATAAAGAAGCTCTGCGTGATCCTTTGACCCTGTTTCAGACTCACTTTTTATTGTTTCACTGTCTTTATAAATTGCGTGAACGCTGGCGGGAAGAAAAAAAGTACGAACTTTTTATTCATACCCTGAATATTGAGTGTCAGCCATGGCAGCGTGGGGTTTCTGCATTGACAGAAAAGGACGCGCTAGCAGAATATTATTTAGACCTGAATCAGCTGGGCTCAACATCCGGCGCTGATGTTGAATCTATGCTGGATGATTTTTGGCAGCGCATGGGGCATGCTTCTTCTAAAGTAGAAACCAGTATGCCTGTGAATGATGCCTGGCAGATTATGGAAGTTGAACCGCCGGCAAGCCAGGCCTTTATTAAAAAGCAATATCGCAAGCTAGTGCACAAATACCATCCTGATAAAGGTGGAAGTGTGGCTAAAATGCAAAAAATTCAAAAAGCCTACCATCGTGTTATAAAAGCCATAAAAGAGGAATAAAATATCATCTCATGAGCCATGACCCGGACCAACAATTATCAGAACTGCGCAATGCAATTGATGCCACTGATAACGAATTAATTGAGATAATTGCCCGGCGAGCAAAGCTAACTGCCGCTGTGGGAGAAACCAAACGTTCGTTGAAACAGCCTCTTTACGTTCCACAGAGAGAACGTTCTTTAATAAAAGCGCGCAGAAGCAAAGCCAAAGAGGCCGGCTTGTCGGAAGACTTAATTGAAGATGTTATTCGTCGTATTATTCGAGAATCGTATCGAACGCAAACGGCACAGGCTGCTGCGACTTCGACTCAACTTGAACGACCGGTTGTTGTGTTTGGTGGAAGAGGGGCTTTGGGCGCACGTCTGGTCAGTCAGTTGCGGCAGACAGGCTATTCGGTAATGACCATTGATAAAGATGATGATTGGCCAGGTAAGGACGATTTAAGCCGGGCGCAGTTGGTCTTGATGAGTGTGCCGGTTAATAAGACTGTTGACCTGATAAAGCAGTTACCACCTTTAGCGGAGGACTGTGTTCTGGCTGATGTAACCAGCATTAAAGCGGCTCCTTTAAATGCCATGCTGGCACAGCATAGCGGGCCGGTCGTTGGTTTGCACCCTATGTTTGGTCCTTCTGTGCAGAATTTGGCGAAGCAGCTGGTGGTTGTTACTCACGGACGCCAACCAGAGCGTTATCAGTGGTTACTGGATCAGTTTGTTAACTGGGGCGCCCATTTACACGAAGTGAATGCTGATAAACACGACGACGCCATGGGCTGGATCCAGGCGATGCGCCATTTAAGCACCTTTGCTTACGGTGTTCACCTGGCTAATGAACGCGTCGATATTAAAGAGCTGTTGGAACTGAGCTCGCCTATTTATCGGATGGAATTAATGATGATTGGTCGTTTGTTTGCGCAAAATGCGGAACTTTACGCCGATATTATTGCTGCGAATAAAGGACAGTTTTCGTCGATAAGACGTTATTTACAGCAATTTTCAGCAATCATCGATGATATAGAAAGCGGTAAAAAGTCGGATTTTATCTCGCTTTTCGATGAGGTTAGCCAGTATTTCGGTGAATTTTCCAGCCAGTTCCTAAAAGAGAGCGAATCTTTGGTGCAGTTGGCCGACGACCAAAGATTCAAGCATCAATAATAGTTGTTGCTTATCGACTTTATCTAATGCTGCCGAGAAAACCCCGAGATCAGAGCGAAGCGACGTTGCGGGGTAGTTCACAAGTATTCAGTCATTAACTCGCTAAGCGCTTCTGGTGAAACCGGTTTATGCAATGTCGCATTCATGCCGGCTTCACGGCAAGCGTTCATTTCGCTTGCGCTTTGATGACTGGTAATAGCGATAACCGGTGTGTTCTTGTGCATATCACTTTGTCGCAACTCCTGGCAGACTTGAGCTCCCGACATGTCCGGCATTTCGTAATCCAGAAAAATGAGATCCGGAGCTTCTTTAGCCAAAGTCAGGGCTTCTTCTCCCGTCATTGCCGTTAATATACTTACCTCAAAATTGGCAAGCATGGCTTTTAATACTTCAAGGCTGATAAAGTCGTCGTCAGCAATAAGAACTTTGCGCATAGTCACTACCCATTTAATCGAATTAATTATACCCTAGCACTTAGCTTTTTATATTCCCAGTAATTTGGAGCTAACAATATGAAACAGAAAGGAAATTCTATAAAAGTTTGGGACAGCTTTATTCGGGTGTTTCACGGCTTGCTTATCGTTCTTTTAGGCGGCCTCTGGTGGACCGTTGAAAATGGCCGCATGGAGCTGCATAAGGATATTGGAATTGCGTTACTTGCGTTACTTTTAGTCAGAATTTGCTGGGGAATATTTGGTAGCGAAAATGCCCGCTTTAAAACCTTTTTAAAGTCGCCTAAAGCTATCTTTAAGCATTTGCATAATGTTTTTAAAGGGCGCTATGAAGCAGAGAATACCCACAGTACGGCTGGTGGCTGGGCTGTCATTATTATGCTTGGGTTGCTCTTAAGTCAGGTTATTACAGGGTTATTCTCAACCGACGGCATTTTATTCTCGGGGCCATTATCAAATTGGCTATCTTCAGATGGTCAAAAAGCGGTAACCAGCTGGCATAAAACTCAGTTCGACGTGATATTAATTGTTATTGCCGTACATGTTCTGGCCGTGCTTTTTTATCGCCTTAAAGGAACACCTTTAGTGGCTTCCATGGTGCATGGTTACAGAACCACCAGTCAGCAAGCGCCAAATCTTAAACCCGGCTGGCAGGGGCTCATTTTAGCGGTTGCTGTCTGGTTAATTTTAATGTTGCTGCTTAACTAGTCTTTATATTCGTCGTGGCAACCTTTGCAGGTTTTTGCGGCGTCCATAAAAACCGGTTTTATTGAGTCAATAGAGCCTTTTTGACTAACGTCCGCCAGTCTGGCAGCGTACTCTTGCAAGTCATTAGCGCGCTGCTGAAAGTCATCCCAGTTATCCCATATGGCGGTTAATGCATCAGAGTTGTTGCCTGGCATTGCGCCTTCAACACCGAAACCTGACCATGGAATACCTGACATTTTCTCAAAATCATTTGCACGACGTTGAAAAAAGTCTGCGTTGTATTCAACTTCGCCTTTAACCATTGCAGCCATAGCCGCAAAGTTTTGCTGCATAACCGATAACGCTTTTTGGCGGTATTCTACGGCTTTATCGCCATCATTAAAGGCGTGCTCATTAGCCGTAGCATTGAATGACAAAGTCACCAGTCCAGCTATAGCTGTTGTTAATAGTTGTTTTTTCATTGAAACACTCCGTTTGTTAAATTCACTGAACGTTAATAATACACGATCTGTCGGTTAATGCTTGTCACCTCTATATATAACAAAGTAACTTATCTAATGAGATAACTAAATGACAAAAATAAGTCAAAATGGGGACAATTCATGAAAAAAGTGCATCAGTTCAGTGCTCTGACGTTAGCGGTAACGTCGGTACTGACCGCGTCGGTTGCGGCTGATCAGACTTCCCGGACAAACGGAATGCGCGATAACACGCCAAGTCTGACGGCAATTCAGAATGCAACAATTATCAGTGAGCCGGGAAAATCTATCACTAATGCCACTTTGGTTATTGAAAATGGCGTCGTTCAGTCAATTGAGCGTAATAACCGGGCGCCTGCCGGAGCGCGGGTGATTGACGGGACCGGATATACAATTTATCCGGGGTTTATTGACCCCTACAGCAGCTACGGAATTAACGTTAGCAGTGAGCAAGAACGTTCGGACACGCCCATTTATAACAATGAGCGTGAGGGTGGTAACGCGGCAAATGACGCGATTCACTCGCAAAAACACTGGTTCAGCGAATTTAAGACCAACTCTGAAGATGCAAATAAATGGGTGTCACAAGGCTTCACCAGTGTCCAGTCGGCTAACTTAGACGGCATTTTTCAGGGACAGGCGGTAACGGTTTCGCTGGCAGACAGAATACCTAACGACGTTATTTACCAAAGTGAGGCAAAGCATTTTGGTTCATTTGATAAAGGCTCCTCACAGCAGCAGTATCCGTCATCTCTGATGGGCAGCATTGCGCTAGTCAGACAAACCTTATCTGATGCTAACTGGTATGAAAACTCTTATGGAAAGCAGTCGCATAATCAATCGGTCGAATTTAATGCGGCGCTTGATTCACTGACAGATATAGAGAATAACGGAATTGTTTTTAAGGTTGACAATGAGAAATCACTCTTGCGTGCTGATGATGTTTTTGATCAATTCAAAGTTCCGTCAGTGTATGTAGCCTCGGGTTACGAATACGCGCGCTTAGATGCAGTAAAAAATGCCGGAAGTGACTTAATTCTTCCGCTTAATTTTCCGGCTGCACCAGACGTTGACGGTGTCGATGCGCATCTCGACGTCGATTTAGCAAAGTTGCGGCACTGGGAACGGGCTCCGTCTAACCCGGCAATGTTAGCTGAGGCTGGTGTGGACTTTGCTCTGACTTTACACGATTTAGAAAGTACAGAGAGCTTTTGGCCTAACCTGCGTAAAGCGGTTGAGTATGGCTTGAGCGAAGAGCAGGCTCTTGCAGCGTTGACGACTATTCCGGCGAAAATTGCCGGGGTAGACGACAAAGCAGGGAGGCTGGCTCAGGGCTACAAAGCTGACTTTGTTATGGCTAAAGGCGATTTGTTCGTGGATGGCACTATTCAGTCAGTTTGGTTGCAGGGCGAAGAAAACGAGTTGGTATCCCGGGATAAAGTCGACTTTGTCGGCAATTACAGTATGAAACTGAATAATCAGGATATCGAGATTGACATTAAGCCTGGTGCCGCGCTGAGCGGTGAAGTTAAGTCAAATGAAAAGACCAGCGCTCTACGTCACGTGCAGTCAGGTAACGAATCTTTATCCTTTGTTGCCGACCTTGATGCAGAACCGGCCGGAAGTTGGCGCTTTAAGCTGGAACCTGAAGCTCAGGGAACGTTTTCAGTAACGGCGGTTTCTCCTGAAGGTGAAGAAGTTAGATTACAGGCTCAAATGGATTCAGACGAAAGCGAGACTGAAACGAGCGGTAAAGCGGAACCTGTGGAATATGTTAGCGAGCTGACGTTCCCTAATGTGGCATATGGCCTTGACGGTTTGCCGGAGCGTCAGGATGTCCTTATCCGTAACGTAACGGTCTGGACTGCAACTGACGATGGGATTCTTGAAGAAACGGATGTGCTGGTTCGAAATGGTGAATTTGCAGCTATTGGCAAAAATTTGTCTGCGCCGTCTGGCGTGACTGAAATTGATGGCGCGGGGATGCATTTGACTCCGGGCATTATTGACGAGCATTCACACATTGCTATTGAAGGTGGTGTTAACGAAGGTTCTGAAGCGGTGACATCGGAAGTTCGAATTGGTGATGTGATTAACCCGGATGATATTCACATTTATCGCTCGTTGGCGGGTGGTACCACCATGGCACAGTTGCTTCATGGCTCAGCGAACCCTATTGGCGGTCAGGCGCAAGTGATTAAATTACGCTGGGGAACCGATGCTAATGTCATGAAATTCGATGCAGCCCCTGAGTCTATCAAATTTGCATTGGGTGAAAACGTTAAGCAGAGTAACTGGGGCGACAACATGACCGTTCGCTACCCTCAAACTCGTTTGGGCGTTGAGACCATTATGCGTGACGGTTTCCAGGCTGCACTTGAGTACCAGCAGCGGAAGCAGGCTTATGAACGTATGAGCCGTTCAGAACGTAATAGGGCTGCAGCTCCAAGGCCTGATTATCGTCTGGAGACGTTGCTGGAAATTCTAAACAGTGAACGTTTTGTGCATGCTCACTCTTATGTAGCGTCAGAAATTTTGATGTTAATGGAAGTCGCAGAGGATTTTGGGTTTACCCTGGATACTTTTACTCACATTTTGGAAGGCTACAAAGTCGCTGATGAAATGGCTGAGCATGGTGCCAGTGGCTCAACCTTTGCGGACTGGTGGGCATATAAGTTTGAGGTGTACGACGCTATTCCTCATAACGCGTGCTTGATGAAAGAACGCGGAGTCTTAACCAGCATTAATTCTGACAGTAATGACTTACAACGTCGTTTAAATACTGAAGCGGCTAAATCGGTTCGGTACTGTGATATGGAGCCACACGAAGCACTGAAAATGGTGACCATTAACCCAGCTAAACAGTTGAAAGTGGACAGTTATGTGGGGTCTGTTGAAAAAGGCAAACAAGCTGATTTCGTACTTTGGAGTCATTATCCTTTAAGTGCTTATGCGCAAGCAGAGCAAACCTGGATTAACGGCCGTAAGTTTTTCGACCGCGAACTCGATAAACAGCGACAGCAGGCGGTTAAACAAGAAAAGAACGCACTTATCCAGAAAGTTTTAGCGGCAGGTGATGATGCAAAAATAGGGGCTAAAGATGGTTATAAGTCGGATCAGCCTACCTGGCACTGTGATACTGAACACGACTTTTGGCTAGATCACTTTACCGGTAAAGGGCATCAGCACGGAGGACAACATTAATGAATAAATTACTTACAACCGTTAGTGCCGCATTGGTCAGTGCGCTGACGCTTAATAGTGCTGCGGCACATGATGAAGTTCCGGGCGAAAAGCAAAGCAACCCTATTGTACTTCAGGGAGGAACCTTGCATACCGTTTCTGATGGGGTGCTTACCAACTCAGACTTAGTGTTTGAAAACGGTAAAATCACCGCTATTGGTCAGGATGTCAGTATCCCGGACGGCGCTGAAGTTATCGATATTTCCGGTCAGCACGTGTATCCGGGAGTTATCGCCATGGATACCACTATTGGCCTGAATGAAATTGAAGCAGTAAGGGCAACCCGCGACGCGCGTGAAGTGGGTGATGTGCATCCGGAAGTTGCCGGTCACGTTGCCTTTAATGCTGATTCGGAAATTATTCCGACGGTACGTTACCACGGCATTACTCACGCTCAGGTCGCCCCTGAAGGTTCGCTGGTAGCCGGCCAGTCATCTTTAATGAATTTAGATGGGTGGAACTATCAGGACGCTCTGGTAGCGGCAGAAATGGGTGTGCATGTTTCCTGGCCGCGCACATACGTGTTAAATACCTGGTGGGAGAGCCGTTCACCTGAGGAGCAGCGTAAAGCGAACGAGGAATCCCGTCAGCAATTAATGAAAGTCTTCGCTGATGCAAAGGCTTACTACGATGCAAAGCAGGCCGATCGTAAAATTGATCTGGACCAGCGCTGGGAAGCTATGATGGGCTTGTTTGACGGCAGTAAGAAGCTGTACGTACATGCCGACGATAAACGTCAGTTAGAGCAGGCCATTGATACCAGTCAGGAGTATGGTTTTGAACTGGTGCTTATGGGAGCCAGAGATGCCTGGCGTATTGCCGATAAGCTAGCCGAGTTTAATGTTCCCGTTGTTTTTGGCTCGCCTTACGGTCTGCCGGCTCGCAACGACGAAGGTTATGATCAGGCCTTTGCCACGCCGGCTCGTCTGGCTGAAGCCGGGGTAAACTTTGCTATTTCTTATCCGGGTTACTGGGACGTACGTAACTTACCTTTTGCCGCGGGAAACGCAGTTGCTTTTGGTTTGGACCAACAGCAGGCTCTTGCGGCTATTACGTTGAAGCCCGCTGAGATTATGGGTGTTGCTGACAAGCTGGGTTCACTGGAAGTCGGTAAAAGCGCTTCACTGAGTGTGTCTGAAGGTGACTTACTTGATCCCATTGGGCAGAAGTTAACGCACCTTTATATCGATGGACGCCAAGTAAGCTTAAGCAGCCGACATACTGAGCTTTACGAGAAGTATCGCCAGAAACCATCTGAATAGCCGTTCTTTGGCTAAAGCTAAAATGATAAAAGCCCCTGTCAGTTCAACTGGCGGGGGCTTTTCGTTTTAACGAACAAATATTAATTCTTAAATTCAGGATCAGCTGTTTAATAAACGGGCGATCAGTTTTCTTAACGTTGCCGGTTCAAAAGGTTTGTCGGTTAAGGCATCGACTCCGCTTTGTTTTACGTTAGCAAGTTGCGGCTCGTTAGCGCGTGCAGTCACCATGAGAACCGGAGTGTGAGCGTGTGCTGAACTATTACGAATGTATTGAGTGAGTTCACTGCCGTTTACTTCCGGCATATGAAAGTCGGTGACAATCAAGTCAAATTGATGTTCCACTAAGATATCAATAGCCTGCTGACCATTTTCTGCTTCAACAAAGCTTTCGACGCCGAGGTTTTCAAATACACGTCTTAAGACATGGCGCGAGGTCATGCTGTCATCAACGATCAAGACCCGCAAATCCTCGATATCATAAAGCTCAAGATGAAGTAGCTCGGGTTCCATCATGTCCATGGTGGCGGTAATGGCCCGCTGGAGCTGATCTGGCGTAAAAGGTTTTGGTAAAATGGCGATAATACCGGCTTGTTTGAACTGCTCCAGTTGATCGGCACGATGTTCTGATGATACCAACATAAAATGTAAAGTATCTTTTAAGTCATTAGTATTAATGAATTCAATGAGTTCATGTGAAGTGCCGTCAGAAAAATACATAGCGCTGGTGACAATATCGGGCTGCCAGCGAAGTATTTCTTCTTTTGCTTCAGCAATGGTTGAAGCGCCACGGGTATGTTGAATGCCGGCCTGGTTCAGGTGCTGAGTAATTACTTTTCTTTGCACATCGGAAGGTTCGATAAGCAAAATACGGAGTTCGTCAAAGGCTATTGCCATAATCACATAATTAGAATTTATTGTGATCGAAAGAGTAGGGTATTCAGCAGATAAACTCAATCAGAAAATCTGTGTTATGCTCATTAAAAAAGAGGTGAGTATGAACGTTAGTCGCGACTTTTCAAATGATGGTAAGCAATTAGTTATTGCTATTAAAGGGAAATTTGACTTTAGTCTGGTACAGGAGTTTCGTCAGGCCTACAGTCATATTGGTGATTCACAGCCAACCGTAATTATCGACTTGAGGGAAACCGATTATCTGGACAGCTCGGCACTCGGTATGCTGCTCAATATGCGTAAATCTTTAGGCAGCAGCGTAAAGGGCATTCAACTGATTAACGCTAAACCGGACGTGCGTCGTATTCTCGATATATCCCGCTTTGATAAGATGTTTGTTATTGCCTGATGAAGGTACTGATTGTTGATGATCAACCTGCTAACCAGGTGATGCTGAGTGGCCTGATAAAACGCTTTGGGCATCAGGTCACCTGCGCTCACAACGGCATGGAGGCTATCGATATTTTTGTCAGCCTGGCGCCGGACGTGGTGTTACTGGACGTTATGATGCCGATTATGGACGGCTTTCAAACCGCTCCTCGGTTAAAAGCCCTAAGCGGCGATGTCCATTTGCCAATTTTATTTATTACGGCACTGGATGATCAGGAAACCTTGTTGAAATGCCTTGAGGCTGGTGGGGACGACTTTATTAGTGTGCCGTTTGAACCGGTTGTCTTGCAGGCAAAACTCAACGCTCACGCGCGGGTTCGCGAGTTGAGCTATTCCCTCAAGGGTAAAAATGAGACTCTGGCTTACCATTCTAACCGAATGGAGCGAGAGCAAAACGTTGTCAGACACATGCTGACTAACGCGCTGCAGGAAAACGAAACAGAATACCCATTCTTAAAAACCTATCTGGCACCGGCCAGTGAATTTAATGGTGATTTAGTTCTCTCCAAAGCTGGGCCTCTGGGAAATTTTTATTTGTTTGTTGGTGATTTTACCGGCCACGGATTAGCTCCCGCCACCGGGGCTCTCCCTGTAGCCCAAACCTTTTTTGATTTAGCTGAAAAAGGGCTTTCAATAGCGAATATGGTTGAAGAGTTTAACCGCAAGCTGGTTAAGCTGTTACCCGACGACATGTTTTGTGCCGCTTTTGTCACTGAATTGTCCGCCAATGGTGAACGTTTAACATACTGGAATGGCGGCATTCCCGATGCACTGCTGATAAATGAAGCTGGAGAAGTTGAAAAACGGCTAGTGCCTGAGCATATGGCGTTGGGTATTTTGTCTCCTGAAGAGTTCAGTAGCCAGGTGAGCCACTGTTTTGTTGAGAAAAACACACGACTGATAACCTATACCGACGGTGTGGTTGAGATGACTAACAAGGCAGATGAGCGTTTATCTGAACGGGGGTTCGAGGCTTTGTTGTTACGCTATGCTCGCGAGAGAGACTTTGAGGGGCTGGTTGGCTCATTACAAACCTTTCAACAAGGGCAAGAGCAGTTGGATGATATTTCATTAGTTTGTCTGGATTGTGCAGCCACCGACATACCTGTCAACCAGCCTGATACTAATGTCACTCATTTGCCTTTCCGGTTAGTAATTTATCTAAAAGAAAACGAAATTAAGGGGCACGACCCAATTATTAAGCTGGTGGATTCCTTAAGTCATCTTGAAGGTATTGGCGCGCACAAAACAACCTTGTATTTATTGTTGGCAGAAGCTTTTAACAATACCCTGGAACACAGCGTTTTGCAGCTGGATTCGGGAATTAAAGAGACCGGGCACGGGTTCGATGAATACTACCGGACACGGGAAGCGCGGCTGGCTGTGTTAGAGGACGTAGAAATAGAAATCGATATTGAATACGAGCCGGATAACAGTTTGCTTTCATTCAGTATTTCATCCAATAGCGAGAATGGCTTTTCGGAATATCAGCAAGTATCTCAAGATGACGAACAACAGGCGTTTGGTCGTGGATTACAGCTGATAAGAAACTTTTCAAGCCATGTTGAGTGGCGTGACGGCGGACGGTGTTTATATATTGAATACGACCTTAGCCGCCCGCACGCTTAACTTTATAGCCTTCCTTTTTCAACCAGCTTTCAATACTGTCGCGCTGGTCACCTTGCAACTCTATTTCATATTCTTTAACCGAGCCTCCAACGCCACAGAGTTGCTTGAGTTTTTTGGCTATTGCTTTTAACTCTGATTGCGGTTTATCCAGTCCGGTAACAATAGTTACTCCTTTGCCTTTTCGACCTTTGGTTTCCCGGCGCAGGCGAACAATACCATCGCCCTCAGGAACTTCCTCTGGTTCAGGCTCTGGATCAATACGCCCCGAGTCTGTTGAATATACCATTTGGCTGAGTTGGTCTTTCCAGTCCGGCATTCTATCTACCATTTTCTCTTAGGTTGGAACAGTTCTTCTAAATCGTCTTCTTTTTTGTGTTTTTCTTTATCACGCGTATGAGCATCTTTTAGCTCTTGTGCAATTTTTTCCAGTGCTTTTTTAATGGATTGCTGGCGCGACGTAGTGTAGTCGTCACTAAAGCTCTGGTCTTCTATCGTGCGTAATGCTTTTTCATAATACTGTCTGGCGGAGCCTAACATCTGGCTTTCGTAAGCATGACGTCCGCGACGTATTAAGGTCTCAATATTAATTTTCAGTTGCAACTTGGTCAAACGTTGATCTTCGACACTAAAAACATTGCTGTCGACCCGGCCGCGGGAATGTTCGTTTCGTAAAGTAGAACGTAAACGCTTGAGCCCGTTGATCATTGCTATGATTTGCTTGTTATTTTCCGGGATCTCAAAGTCTTCACTGATTAACGAAGTGTCATTACGGTCAACACTTTGTATACGCTCTTCGTAGCTCTGTATTCGAGCCTTATAGTCTTTTGAAGGCGAGACAGCATTCATACTCTTAAGTATTTCTAACGCACGGCTATTAAGAACCACCAGCATGGATTTACCAATAGGGAAGAAGCTCGCCATATGAATGAGATCTTCAATCTGTTCAAGCGAACTGCGGAAACGCGCCATCTTTTTGCGACGCTCTAATTCTAAACGCTGTCTGTTCTGTTGTACCGCACCGACTATAATTGCCATTATTATTAGTAATATAATCAATGCGATGACAATGGTGTAAATCATATTACGCTCGTTAAGTTATAATTATTTTTCAGGGTAATGTTAAAGAGAAAACACCACCACCTAAGTGTCCATTATTTTTTAGCTCGATAAAACCTTTTTTATTATTTCGCTCGTGGGCACTTGCTATCATCTGGGCAAAATATAGACCTAACCCTGTCCGGGATTGTTGAATATTTAAGTGTTGTATCGGCATCGCGGCGTTTTCCAGCATTCTAGCAGGAAAACCATCGCCGTTATCGTGAACCATAATACGACATCCACCGTTTTCGGTTATCTCTACTTTTATAAAGAGCTTATCGGCTGTGTAGCGCATTGCATTAATGATGATGTCATTAAGTAGATGAAAGATCAGCTCTCTGTCGAAACAGCCTGTTGCTGTTTCATCAATGTCGGTACTGACAGTAATGTTACGCTGTTCAAGATAGAGCTCATTGTTTAGCAAAAGCTCTTCGACGAGTTCGTCGACGTGGTGCCAGTCGCTATTGAGTGGTAAGGCGTTATTATCGTTGCGATAAAGCGTGAGCATTTGCATTAAACTTGAATTGATACGCTGAGCCTCGTAATGGACTTTCGCCATTTTTTCTGTTGCACTGCTGTCGGTGACCTGTTCTGATACTTCTTCTATCATCTGAATGAGTAAGCACAGTGAATTTTTCATGTCGTGCACGGAAGACGCCAGGACGGTTGAAAAATCAAATGCGGGTTGGGTCATAGATGATAGTTCCTGTGGTCCAAATAGAAGCTCAGACAAAATACTGTTGCGATAGCTTTTATATTTGTCATAGTTATCAAGATTATTATAGTATTTTCTTATATCACATTTAGCAAACTAGAGTGGCACGTTCCTCAATGAAATTACAGCAGTTACGTTACATTGTTGAAGTAACAAATCATAACCTGAATGTTTCTGCTACGGCTGAAAGCTTATTCACCTCGCAGCCGGGCATTAGTAAACAAGTCAGAATGCTGGAAGACGAGCTGGGCGTGCAGATATTTGGCCGGACAGGCAAGCACCTGACTCACATAACGCCAGCGGGTAAAGACATCATAGCGGTCGCTCAGCAGGTTCTGGATAACGTTCAGTCAATTAAGACGGTTGCTGCTGAACACACCTTGCCAAACCAGGGTAAACTCAACATTGCGACGACCCATACTCAGGCTCGCTATGCCTTGCCGTCCGTTATTCAGCGATTTATTCAACAATATCCAAAAGTTTCACTGCATATGCATCAGGGGTCCCCTGAGCAAATTAGTGAGGCGGCGGCGAAAGGGCGGGCAGATTTTGCCATTGCGACCGAGGCGCTGCATTTATATCACGACCTTATTATGTTGCCCTGTTATCACTGGAACCGGTCTATTGTTGTGCCTAAATCACATCCGCTTACGCAACTGAGTAAGCTATCTATTGATGATATTGCTCAGTTTCCTTTGGTCACTTATGTGCATGGTTTCACTGGTCGTTCCGAGTTGGATAGAGCCTTTGCCGATGCCGGACATGAGCCTAAAATTGTTTTTACAGCAACCGATGCTGATGTAATAAAAACCTACGTCAGAATGGGGTTGGGCATTGGGGTTCTGGCTAGCATGGCTTACGACCCAAAAGAAGATACCGATTTAGTGGCGATACCTGCAGAGCATCTTTTTACGCACAGTACGACTAAGATTGGTTTCCGCCGAGGGACTTTTTTACGTACTTATATGTACGACTTTATTGAGAACTTCGCCCCACACTTAACGCGCGATAGGGTACAAAAAGCTACTCAGCTAAAAAGTCAGGATGAGATTGATAAACTCTTTGATAGCTGCTCACTGCCGATGCGCTAAGCACCGGCAGTAGCGTCAAACACTTAACATTCAATAATATTGACTGCCAAACCGCCGCGAGCGGTTTCTTTGTATTTGGTTTTCATATCGTTGCCGGTGTCCCACATGGTTTTAATCACTTTATCCAGAGACACTTTGTGGTCGCCTTCGCCTCGCATGGCCAGGCGGGCGGCATTAATAGCTTTAACCGAGCCCATGGCGTTTCGTTCAATACACGGTACTTGTACTAAGCCGCCCACAGGGTCGCAGGTTAAGCCCAAGTTGTGTTCCATACCAATCTCTGCCGCATTTTCGACCCTGCACGGGTCACCGCCCATAAATTCGGCCAGAGCACCTGCAGCCATTGAACAGGCAACACCCACTTCACCCTGACAACCGACTTCAGCACCCGAAATTGAAGCATTTTTCTTATAAAGAATACCAATGGCAGCGGAGGTCAGCAGAAAGCGAACCACTGAGTCTTCGTCCAGCGTTTCTATGAATCTGTCAGCGTAACTCATAACTGCGGGTATAATACCAGCTGCGCCATTGGTAGGAGCGGTGACGATACGACCCCCAGCGGCATTTTCTTCGTTAACCGCTAAAGCGTATAAATCTACCCAGTCCATGACTTGCATGGCATCGCTCGACTTTTCTTTTTTCAGGCGCTGATATAAAGCCGATGCCCTGCGACGAACTTTAAGTCCACCCGGCAGTATACCTTCGGTGGTAATGCCGTTTTTGATGCTTTCCTGCATGGTGCGCCAAATTTTCATTAATCCAGCCCGAATATCCTCTTCACTGCGGAAGACTTTTTCGTTAGCCATCATTAATGAACTCATGCGCATACCGTGCTCTTTACAATGCGCCAGAAGGTCTGCAGCACTGTCAAACGGATATGGAATCGGTTTAGACGACTGTTCTATCGCTTCTTCCAGCGTTTCGTCGAAATCTTCATCGCGCACAATGAAGCCACCGCCGATGGAGTAATAAAGGTCGTTATAGATGATTTCGCCGTCTTTCAACAGTTTCAATTCCATAGCGTTGGCGTGTTTGGGCATGGTTTTGCGGCGGTGAAAAGTAATGGCGCCTTCGCTGGGGAAGGAAACCTCATTCTCTCCAAGCAAATTCAGCTTTTCAGTCTTACGAGTTTGCTCCAGAAAATCTTCCACGCTGTCAGTGTCTACTGTTTCGGGAGTCTCCCCGACCAGCCCAAGAATAACGGCTTTGCCGGTACCATGACCTTTACCCGTTTGGCCAAGTGAACCGAACAATTCGACTTTTATTCCATCCGCGTTATTTAAATGCCCTGATTTTTTTGCGGCATGCAAAAATTCATAGGCTGCTTTCATCGGCCCCACAGTATGAGAACTGGAAGGACCAATACCAATTTTATAGATATCAAAAACGCTGATCATATTTATCCTTACCTGTCGCGCATGCGTACTCTGTTTATTATAGTATTGTCGCACGACTCATGTGGGGGGAAGCAAGTTTTGAGCAAAAATAAGTGGTCAGTTCAGTGGTCTGAAGTGATTTTTTCCGTCGGGCTGCAGTTGTTCTGATAACTCACGTAAAATACCGGCGGTTGCGCCCCAGATATTCCGGTGCTGCCAGGGGATGAAATACACGCGGTCATAGATAAACTTACGAATACGATAAACGTAGTGGTTCCCATGATCGAGAATATCAGCCAGCGGTACTTCAAAAATTTCAGCAACTTCACTTTCCTCGGCAACCAGCGGCTGTTGTGGTGAGACAAAAGCCACGTAAGGTCGGATCATAAAATAAGACAGCACTGGGTAGTCGTGTAAGCGTCCAATAACCTCCACCTGACTGCGGGGCAGGCCAATTTCTTCTTCAGTTTCTCGTAGAGCCGTGTCCAGTAAATCGCTATCGGTTTCGTCAAAGCGACCTCCCGGGAAACTGATTTGACCCGCATGCTTACGCAATTTGCTGGAGCGCCGTGTGAGTATAAGCGACAACCCATGCGGACGCTCAATAATAGGAATTAACACTGCTGCCGGGCGCAAACGTTTACGCAGTGGCTCATCAATTCTACGTTCCGCCGGTAGGGATGGGTGCATGCTGAAGCGACGCATAAAGTCAGCGCGACTGTTTATGGTCATGAGGTTAACACCGGCAGTATGCGTGACACTTTATCTTTAGTTTCCTGATACTCCTCTGCTGCCGTTGAGTCCGCGACCAGACCGCCGCCAGCCCAACAGTGTAATTGACCGTCTTCGGCGAGCAGCGTACGAATGGTAATACTGGTGTCACTGCGACCGTGCTGAGAAAAGTAGCCCATACTGCCGCAGTAAATATTACGACGATTCGGTTCCAGCTCTTCAATAATTTGCATAGCCCGAATTTTCGGCGCGCCGGTAATAGAACCACCCGGGAAGGCGCCGTTAAACAGACTTAACGCGGTGCGACCCGGCTGTAATTTACCGACTACTGTAGAAACCAGGTGATGCACCGCCGGAAAGCTCTCTATGGTAAACAAGCTTGGGGTTTTGATGCTACCCGGCTCACAGTTTTTACTGAGATCATTACGCAGTAAATCCACAATCATCAGGTTTTCTGCCCGGTCCTTTTCTGAGCTTAACAGAGTCTGCTGGCTGGCTTGATCTTTGTGCGTATCGTCAAATCGCGGACGTGTACCTTTAATGGGTTTTGTTTCTACTTGCCCCTTAGCGTCGGTTAGCAAAAAGCGTTCCGGCGACAGGCTCAGAATAGCGCTGCCGGGAAGACGCATAAAGGCAGAAAACGGTGCTGAATTAGCGTGTCGTAATTTAAGGTAAGCGGACCATTCACTGCCCTGATAACTGGCTGAATACCGTTGCGCTAAATTAATTTGGTAGGTATCTCCAGCCAGTAGGTAGTTTTGTACCGCGTTAAATTTACCGATGTACTGCTGCTCGCTCATATTGCTTTGCCAGTCGCTTAGCAATTGAAAAGTGTCAGGCTTTTTTGTTGCTACTTGTTGCTCCCAGAACGCGCGAAGCTCGTCTGACCGTCCTACTGGCGCAACTAACCAGACCGTGTCGCTCTGCCGGTCGATAATCAGTGCTTGGCTGTAATAAGCCAGTATTGCATCGGGTGACTGATAGGTATCTGCATTGAATTCAGGGATGACTTCCAGTGAGCGGCCATGGTCATAGCCAACAGCGCCGGCAAAGCCGCCCTGAAAAGGCAGTTCAGCAGGCCCCGAATAACGACCTGATAACTGATTCAATTGCTCGGCATAACGGCAAAGTTCAGCTGCCGAATCGGGCAAGGGAGGAAGTTTTGACGGGTTATCTGCCGATACTTTCAGGTTTCCTGCCTTGCAGCTTAAAACCAACTCTGGCTGCCGGAAGATAATATCGTAGGCACAGTTCTCATGACTTTGCGCGGCAGAGTCCAGTAACAGTGCGTAGCTTTCATGCTGACAGCGCTGAAATAACTCAATAGCTGAGGCCTGGCAATTAAGTTCTATCGCACAGAGATCCGGGAAAACACTCACATCATGCTCGCAATTCAGGCTGGTTATTCATTATCAACATACTACCACAGCAAATATTCGCCGGTCAGTGGCTCTGGTCAGTTGTTAGCGAAAACGCTATTATAGCGCCACGCAAAAGTTAACCAAGAGGCAGTTCCATGACCACCATTCGTCAGGCCGATTTTATTGACAGTATTGCCGATTCATTGCAGTACATTTCCTATTATCACCCACTGGACTTTATTAAAGCACTGGACGAGGCATATCAGCGTGAAGAGAGCGAAGCGGCGAAAAATGCCATCGCTCAGGTGCTGACTAACTCGCGTATGTCGGCACAAGGGCACCGTCCAATTTGTCAGGACACCGGTATTGTCACCTGTTTTGTGAAAGTGGGCATGGGTGTGCAGTGGGATAAAACTGATCTGACGGTTCAGCAAATGGTGGATGAAGGTACTCGCCGCGCTTATAACAACCCGGACAACCCACTGCGTGCATCGATTGTGGCAGACCCGGCGGGCGCCCGAAAGAATACCGGCGATAACACGCCGGCTGTTGTGCATATTGATATGGTACCGGGTAATGAAGTTGAAGTGATGATCGCTGCAAAAGGTGGTGGTTCTGAGAATAAATCGAAAATGGCGATGCTGAACCCCAGTGACTCTATTGCGGACTGGATTGTAGAAACCTTGCCGAAGATGGGCGCTGGTTGGTGCCCGCCTGGTATGCTGGGTATAGGTATTGGTGGTACGGCTGAAAAATCAGCGGTACTGGCAAAGGAGTCGTTGATGGAATCTGTCGATATCCATGAGCTTCTTGAGCGAGGCCCGCAAAATGCCGAAGAAGAGCTGCGTTTAGAAATTTTTAACCGCGTTAACGCATTAGGTATTGGCGCGCAGGGTTTAGGTGGTTTAACAACGGTGCTGGATGTGAAAATTAAATCACTGCCAACCCACGCGGCCTCTAAGCCGGTGACTTTAATTCCGAACTGCGCGGCCACCCGTCACGTACACTTTACGTTAGACGGCAACGGCGCGGCAGATTTAACTCCGCCGAAATTGGAAGACTGGCCGGATGTGACTTTTGAGCTGGGTGATGATGCTCGTCGCGTGAACCTGGATGAAGTGACCAAAGAAGACATTCAGGACTGGAAAATGGGCGAAACCGTGCTCTTGTCCGGCAAGTTGTTGACTGGGCGTGATGCGGCGCACAAACGTATTAAAGGTATGCTGGATAACGGTGAAGAGCTTCCGGTTGATTTTAATAACCGCTTTATTTACTACGTTGGTCCGGTTGACCCGGTCGGTGACGAAGTAGTGGGGCCGGCTGGCCCGACAACCTCTACGCGTATGGATAAGTTCACGGACCAGATGCTGGAAGAAGCCGGTATTATTGGCATGGTCGGTAAAGCAGAGCGTGGCCCCGAAGCCGTGGAAAGTATTCGTAAGCACAAAGCCGTTTACCTGATGGCCGTTGGCGGCGCTGCTTACCTGGTAGCAAAAGCCATTAAAAAGTCCCGTGTGGTGGCTTTTGAAGACTTGGGTATGGAAGCTATTTACGAATTTGAAGTGGAAGACATGCCGGTGACTGTGGCTGTGGATAGCGATGGTCAAAATGCGCATACGCAGGGGCCTGCTATTTGGAAAGCAAAAATTGCTGACCTCAATGAAAAACTAGGAGCTTAATTATGTCGCTGGCACTGTGGCAATGGATGGCAATAATAGGCGTGCCGGTTGTGACTGTAGTTGCGGCGTTGTTGTTGCTTTGGCAACAGCAACGCCGTTTGCGTTTACAGGCGGAGCAACAAAATTCGGCACTGGAGCAAGACGCGGACATTCTTCGTGAGCGCGTCGATGAACTTCAGCTCGAAGTCTATGAAAAAGACAGCCGCTTGCGTGAAACTCTGGCCAGAGCTGAACATGAGCAGAAAACCGCAGAAGAAAAGCTGAATTTACTGAAGGTTAGCGAAGAACGTCTGACCCAGCAGTTTGAAAATTTAGCCAACCGTATTTTTGATGAGAAGTCCAAAGGGTTGCAGCAGCATCACCAGCAGTCGTTACAGGCAACGTTAGAGCCGTTCAAACAGCAAATTGATGCGTTTAAAAAGCAAATTACTCAGCAGTATACCGATGAGACCAAAGAGCGCTCGGCACTTAAAAATGAAGTGATGTCGCTTAAGGATTTGAATCGTCAAATGGCGTCTGAGGCCGAAGCCTTAACCCGTGCATTAAAAGGCGACACTAAGCAACAAGGTAACTGGGGCGAAGTGGTACTGGAGCGTATTCTGGAGCAGTCTGGCCTGCGTGAAGGGCATGAGTATCAGACCCAGGCGCATCACCGCGACGAAGAAGGTAAGTCATTTAAGCCGGATGTGATTGTGCACTTGCCGAATAAAAAAGACGTGGTTATTGACTCGAAAGTCAGTTTGTCGGCCTATGAGCGGTATTTTAATTCTGACGACGACGCAGAACGTGAACGAGCGTTAAACGAGCACGTTCAGTCGCTGAAGCAACACATAAAACAGTTGGGTAAAAAGAGCTACCATCAGTTGGAAGGGCTGCGCACGCTGGATTATGTGTTGATGTTTATTCCGATTGAACCGGCGTTCTTGCTGGCAGTTGACAGAGACCCGGAGCTTATCCGGCTGGCGCTGGATAACCAGATTATGCTGGTAAGCCCGACTAACCTACTGGTTGCTCTGCGTACGGTGCATAACATCTGGCAGTATGAGTATCAGAATCAGAACGCTGAAAAAATAGCGACCGATGCTGCACGTTTGTACGACAAGTTTGTGGGCTTTGTGGAAGACTTAGAGAAAATAGGTAATGGCCTGCAGACTCTGGATAACCGTTATCAGGAAGCGATGAAAAAACTGAGTACGGGGCGCGGTAATCTCATCGGGCGGGTCGATAAATTCCGTCAAATGGGTGTGCAAACTAATAAACGGTTAAACCCGGATTACCTTGATTCCGAAGAAACCTCTCCGGAAGGTATTAAATCCGATGGTGCAGATAAGAAAAACGACTGAGCCAAAGCTCAGTCGTTTGTTTTTATCAACCTAATGCGCTGCGACGATAATGATCAACCCACAGTGAGGTTGCTCCACAAACCGCCAGCGGCATAATAATCAGGTTAATCAGCGGTATCATGGTCAGTACGGTGACCCCGAATCCAAAGCCCAGCGTTTTACTGCGTTGTCGGTGTAATTCAGAACGCATACGCGGAAACGACAGCTTATGATTGTCGAACGGGTAATCTAAGTATTGTATCGACATCATCCAGCAGACAAAGACATACCAAAGTACCTGTCCAATAACCGGAATAACCAGCGACAACAGAAAGAAACCGAGCGCCCGCGGAATGTAGTACATAAGTTTTTGCATTTCGCGTTTTAGCGTACGCGGAATATCTTTAAACAGACCCAGGAAACCCTCGTCGCCTAAGGTCTCGCCACTTTCATAGCGTTCTACTTTTTCTGCCAGAAGCCCGTTAAAAGGGGCTGCAATTAAATGCATGATGGTACTAAAAATAAACGAGAAGAGCGCAATAATGGTAATAACCGCCAATGGCCATAAAATAAACTCGAGCCACTGAAAGAAGTCGGGCAACCAGGCCATAAAGCGGTTCAGCCAGTAGTCCACCTCAGCATACAGCCAACTGAAAGCAAGCGAGAACAGGATAAGGTTGGTCAGAATAGGCACCACGACATAGCGGCGCAAACCTTTGGTTCGAATAAGCTCTAAACCGCGTCCTATATAAGCTAATCCAGAATTACTGTAGGCTGCTTTTTGCATGAAAACTCCAGAGGTTTTAATTTGCTTAGTATAATAAGGCAATACAATGGCACTGTGCGGGCTAAATTGTTACAAATGGCTACCGGATCTGCTAGAGTCTTGTGATAATAAACCGTCGTATTAAATTGATAATAAAAACAACTGAATGCGCCTAAAACACATCAAATTAGTTGGCTTTAAATCCTTTGTTGATCCAACGAAAGTTCCTTTTCCTGACCAAATGACCTGTGTCGTCGGTCCGAATGGCTGTGGCAAATCCAATGTGATTGATGCTGTGCGCTGGGTGCTGGGTGAAAGTTCAGCAAAAAACTTGCGTGGCGATGCCATGAGTGACGTAATTTTTAATGGCTCGAATGCCCGTAAACCGGTTTCTCAGGCCAGTGTTGAACTGGTTTTTGATAACAGTTCTGGGCGCATTCAGGGCGAGTATGCTGCGTTTAATGAAATTTCGGTTAAGCGGCTGGTGACCCGTGACGGCCAGTCGAACTATTTTTTGAACGGCAGCCGTTGCCGCCGCCGCGATATTACCGATTTATTTCTGGGAACCGGGCTGGGTCCGCGCAGTTACGCGATTATTGAGCAGGGCATGATTTCCCGGCTGATTGAATCGCGCCCGCAGGAACTGCGCGTGTTTATTGAAGAAGCCGCAGGCATTTCAAAGTACAAAGAGCGCCGCAAAGAAACCGAAAACCGGATGTTGCATACGCGCGAGAACCTGGAGCGCCTGAGCGATGTTCGTGAGGAGCTCGGTCAACAGCTGGAGAAGCTGGAGCGTCAGGCTGCGGCTGCCATTCGTTATAAAGAACTGAAAGCCAGTGAGCGGAAATTTAAAGGCGAATTGCAGGCCCTGCGCTGGCTGAAACTGGATAATCAGCGACAGCAGTTGCAGGCGCAATACGCTGAACAGCAAACAGAGCTTGAACGCTGGCAGGCACAGCAAAGTGGTGATGAACGGGGTGCTATTGAACTGAAAGAGCAGGCTGAAGAGGCGCGTGACAGCGTAGAGCAGTCGCAGGAGCACATGTTTTCAGTGGGTAATGAAATTACCCGTATTGAGCAAACTCTGAAACATCAGCAAGAGCTAAAAGAGCAGCGCAGCCAGCGACAGCAGCAGTTGAACGAAGAAATAAGCCAGCTAGATGAGCAACTGGCGGGTGATCGGCTGCAAAGAGAACAACTGGAAGAACAGCAACTGATGCTGGAACCTCAGCTGGAGCAAGTTGAGGAACAGCTGGAAAGCGTGGCTGAACAATCTCGGCAAGCCAATGAGCAATGGCGCCAGTGGCAGCAACAACAACGACAGCAGCAACAGCAGCAACGCGATGTCGAAAAACAGCAACAGCAGGCCCAACTTAAGCTGCAGGAGCTGAAACAGAGCCAACAGTACGCGCTGCAACAAGTGGAGCAATTTCACAGCCAGCAACAAGAGTTGCAGCAACAGGAACAAACATTATCTGTTGACGAGAACGAACAGGCTCTGGTCGAACTAAAACGTCAGCTGGAGCAGGAAGAAACTCGGTATCAGAACAGTAAGCAGCAACTGCAGACTCTGCAGCAAGCGTTTAAAGATCAGCAGCAACAACACCGACAGAATCAACAACAACAAGACAAAGCTCAGGCTCAGTTAACCGCCATTGAGCAACTGCTGGAAGGGAAACAAAATAACGACAGCCGCAGCGAAAAATGGTTACAGGAAAACTATCCAGACAGTTTGAAGGTAAGGGAATTACTTCAGGCTGAAAGTGGCTGGGAAATGGCGGTTGAACAGCTGGCTTACGACTGGCTGGATGCCGTGGTTCTGGAACAAGCGCCGGAAGAACTGGAAGCGGTTTCCGGGGTGAAGCTGGTGTGGCCTGTGAGTGGGCAAGAACCTGAAAGCTGGTCTCTGGCCAGTAAAGTTAAAGGTCCGCTACGTTATTGGGCGCCGTTGCAGCAGTGTCTGGCGATTGAGAAGGATAGTAACGCGGAGCAGCAATTGCAACAAAGCAACGCCAGTTTTGCGGTATCGAAAGCCGGCAACTGGTATTGGCAGGACGGTTTTATCGCGGCTCGAGTTGACGAGGATAACAGTGTTCTTCACCTGCAGACACAGCGCCAAAACTTACTAGAACAACTGCAGGTGCTGGCTTCCAGGTTGTCTGCAAGTGAAGCGCAGCTGGAGCAAACTCAGACGCAGGTTGAGCAGGCGCAAGAGCAGCTAGAGCAGGTTCAGCATCAAGTCCAGCAGATTCGTAACGAGCAAGGTAAAGTTGAAGAGCGGCTGCAGTGGAACTTACAGCAGGCCGAGCAAATACAGCAGCAGTTAAAGAGCCTGCAAGATAAGCAGCAAGAGCAACGATTGCATGCGGAAGATGCTGCTGAGCAGCAACAGCAGGTTGAAATGCAGTTGGAAGAGTTTGAACTGTTAATGGAGCAAACGGAGCAGGTTGATGAAGACTACGGTGAGCAACTGGAGTCTCAAGTTCGTGCCGAAGATGAGCAGTTACAGCAATTGCGCAGCCAACAGCAGCAGATGACGCTGCAACAGCAGAATTTACAGGCTCAGGCCGCACAGTTGCAGAAATTACTGCAACGCAGTGAACAACGCTACCAGCAACTTTTGCAGGAACGAAGTGAGCAGCAGACTGCAGACACGGATGAAAATGAAAGTGCACTCGATGAACAGTTAACCGAGCTGTTGGATAAGCGTGGTGAAGTTGCGGAACAGTTGCAGGAGCAACGCCAGCAATTGTCGCGGTTAGAGCACGACTTGCAGCAAATAACTCAGGGACAATCTGCAATTCAGGCCAAAATAGGGCAGGCCAAAGAGGCAATGCAGAGCACTGAAATTGAGCAGGTAAAATTGCAGGAACGCAGTCAGGCTGTACTGGAAACTTTGGCTGAAACAGGCCTTACATTGAAAAGTATACTGGAAGAGCTGTCCTCCGACGCTGACGAGAAGCAATGGCAGCAAGACCTGGAGTCAATACAAAATAAAATAAAACGCTTAGGCGCTATTAACCTGGCGGCAATTGATGAAGCCGAAGCGCAAAGAGAACGTAAACAGTACCTCGACCAGCAGGTGGATGATCTATCATCGGCGTTAGACACTTTAGAAGCGGCGATTCGTAAGATTGATAAGGAAACGCGACATCGGTTTAAAACCACTTTTGACGCGATAAACCATGATTTACAAATTCTGTTTCCGAAAGTTTTTGGTGGTGGCAGCGCCACTCTTGAACTTACCGATGATGACTTGCTGGAAACTGGGGTTACTATTATGGCAAGACCGCCGGGGAAGAAAAACAGTACAATTCATTTGCTTAGCGGTGGAGAAAAGGCACTGACCGCATTATCATTGGTATTCGCGATATTTCGCTTGAACCCGGCACCTTTTTGCCTGTTAGATGAGGTTGATGCGCCATTAGATGATGCCAACGTAGGACGGTTCTGCCGTTTGGTGAGTGAAATGTCCGAATCGGTGCAATTTATTTATATCAGCCACAATAAAGTGGCCATGGAAATGGCTACCCACCTGGCAGGGGTTACAATGCAGGAAGCGGGCGTTTCGAGATTGGTGGCGGTTGATGTTGAACAGGCTGTGGCGATGACAGACGCCGGATAACAAAATAAGCTTGATGGAGCAAAAATGGGCAGTTTACAAATAACCCTCAGTATTCTTGGGATCCTGGCAATCGCAGGTATTGTTGCGCATGGCGTATGGAAGATACGTAAAGGTAACCAGCAACAACGACAGCGTGAACAACGGGTTGCAGAAAATCGCCAGCAGCAATCGTCCCGTTTTGACGACGACGGTATTGGCGAAGTTCGGGTTTTAAAGAAAGAGGGGACCGGTGGCGGCTACAATGATGAACAAGCTTTTGAGCCAAAAGCAAAAACCTCGTCGCACAGGAATTCGATAGTAGAAGACGATGATGCCGACGCTGTTGAGCAGATGTCTATGGATCTTAGCAATGAGGACGATATGTCTGACTCATTGCCGTCTATGCGAGTCAGTAACGATGAACCGGTTGAAGTAGAACAAACCGAGCTTAAGTTTGATGGGGATGTTACCTCTGAGCCGAATGAGTCTTATAAAAGTGCAGCCGAACAGAGCTCTTTGCAAGAGTCGGTGCAGGCGCCTGAGCAAGAGCAAGAACCAGAACCAAAAGTCAGTGCAGATACGACTGATGATTTTGAATCAGCTCCGGAAGAAGTTATTGCGTTACATGTTAAAGGACCTGTACAGGGCGCAGTATTATTGCAAATGATGACTGAGCTGGGCTGTAAATTTGGCGAGCTGGGTATTTTCCACCGCTATGAAAACACCGCAGGCACCGGACCAATGATTTTTAGTGTCGCCAACATGTTCAACCCCGGCACGTTTGACCTGGATAATATGGAAAACTTTGAAACCGACGGCGTCGCGTTTTTTATGGCCTTACCCATGAAATTTGACGGTCAGCAAGCCTTTAATATGATGTTGAATGCGGCTAAAAAACTCGCTACCGAAATTCCTCAGGGGCAGGTTCTGGATGGCCAGCGTCAATTATTGACCCGTCAGTCGATTCACGAAGCACGCCAGCGTATTCGTGAATTTGAACGTAAACACTCAGCTTAATTACAGGTCATTATGAATCAGTCTGTTCACCAGCGCATGCAAGAGCTGGAGCAATTACTTAATCGTTACAACCAGGAATATTATGAGAATGACGAACCGTCAGTGCCGGATGCTGAATATGATCGTCTTTTTCGGGAACTGAAAAACCTGGAAACTGAGCACCCGGATTTAAAAAGTGCCCAGTCTCCAACGATGAAAGTAGGGGGTAAACCCTTAGGCAAATTTAGAAGTGTTCAACACGAAGTCCCCATGTTGTCACTGGATAACGCTTTTTCTGTCGATGAATTTGAAGCTTTTAGCAAGCGTGTTGAACAGCGGCTGGATACTAATCAAACCGTGACTTTTTGTTGTGAGCCTAAGCT